>CAZRPD010000204.1:0-8745 GCA_964601775.1 uncultured Caulobacter sp.
CGCGGTCGGGGCCGTATAGAAGGCGGGCTGATGTATGTTCGCCCCGAACGCCCGGGGCGACGGGCGCGCGGACGGTTCGGGGCTAGGAGCCTGCGAGCAGGCTACCGCCGTGATGGCAGAAACGCCGAAAGGTCGAGCGCGAGAACATGCGCCATTCTCCACCCTCGGCCGAGGTTGTCAAACGCGCTTAGGCGGCGGCTTCCGACTTGGCGGCGTCGCGGCGGTCCAAAGCGGCGGCGTCGGCCAGGATGCGGGCGACGGCCGCGACGCTGACCGGCTTGCGCAGCACGATGTCGGCGCCGGCGTCCAGGAACTCGGTGGCCTCCTCGCCGTCGCCGTCGATCATGGCGACGATCGGGGCGTTGCGGTTGGGGCCGTCGGCCCCGCGCAGGGCGGCGGCCGCGCCCGGGCCGTCCAGCACCGGCATGCGGTGGTCCAGCATCAGCAGGTCGAACTCGGCGATCCGCGCTAGGTCGGCGGCGCGGCGGCCGTTCTGGGCGTGGACCACCTGGTGGCCCAGCTGCTCGAGGATGGCGCGCAGCATGGCTGCGTTCAGGGCGTCGTCCTCGGCGATCAGGATGCGCAGGGTGCGCGGCGTTCCCGGGGCGTCGGCGGCGGCCGTCTCCTGCTCTTCCACGAACGCGCCTTCGGCGGCGGTGTCGAAAGGCAGGGTCAGGGTGAAGCAGCTGCCCACGCCCACGGCGCTGCGGGCCTCCAGGGCGCCGCCCATCAGCCGCGCCAGCTGGCGCGACAGCGACAAACCCAACCCCGCGCCGTTGACGCCTGCGCCGGTGCGCTCGACCCGGCGGAAGGGCTCGAAAGCCTGCTCCATCTCGTCGACGGACAGGCCAGGGCCGGTGTCGGCGACCTCGACGGCGACCTGGTCGCCGCGCAGCTCGACGCGAACCTCGATGCGGCCCCGCACCGTGTACTTCACCGCGTTGCCCAGCAGGTTGGCGATGATCTGGCGGGTGCGCAGGGCGTCGGCGACGGCGGCGCCCTTGTCGCGGTTGCGCAGCAGCGGATCGACGTGGACGGCCAGCTCCAGCCCCTTGGCGGCGGCGTGCGGCTTGTCCAGCAGAACGAGGTCCTGGATCAGGCGAACGGGATCGAAGGGCAGGGCGTCGACGCTGAGGCGGCCGGACTCGGCGGTCTCGGAATCGAGCGTGGCGTTCAGCACCGAGATCAGGTCCTGGGCGGCGTCCAGTGCTGCGTTCAGCTGCTCGCGCGACGGCGCGGCGCGGCCGCCCTTGCCGGCGGCGGCGGCCAGCACGTGAGTGACGCCGGTCAGGCCGTTGCGGATCTCGTGACTCAGGGTGGCGACAATGTCGGACTTGCTGCGAGCGGTGCGCTCGGCGTCTTCCAGCACGCGCAGGCGCTCCTCGACCAACTCCTCGTGGACGACCGACAGGTCGTGCTGGCGGCGGAACATGCGGTTGAGGATCAGGGCCAGGGTCAGGCCCAGGGCCAGGGCGCCGAAGGTCAGCTCGCCCTCCTGGCGGTCGCCGCCGCTGGAGAAGTGGGCGATCATCGGGCCGGCGGCCGCGATCGGGGCGACGATCAGCAGGCCGGGCAGATAGGGCGCGGCAAAGAAGGCGCACAGCACCGCGCTGGCCGTCGCCATCATCAGCAGGGTCTCTCGCGCCGGACCCGCGCCCTGGGCGAAGGCCGAGATCTGTACCACCGCCAGCGCCCACAGCACGCCGCACAGCACATGGACCCGCGCCCGGCGGGCCAGGTCCTGCGACGTGTCGTCGCGCAGGCCGTTGATGGCGGCGTAAAATGCGCCCCAGTTGATGGCGAACACCGCGAAGCTGGCGGTCATCCAGATGGGGTTGGCGGCGAACGATCCGACCCAAACGAAAAGCGGCAGACTGATCGCGAAAACGCCCAGCGCGTAAGGCAGCAGGGCCGCCTGGGCGTCCAGGGCCTTGGCTACGCGCGCGCCGTCCATCGTCTTGTCGTTCTGGCGGCGCTCTGCGAGCAAGGTCGCGCTCCTTCGATTGAGCGCGCACGATAGGGATGTGTGGTTTGTACCCGGTTACGGTCTATCATTAATCCACAGTTCCCCACAGCAAACAATCGTTAAGCCTAACCGCTGAAGATCGACTCCCAGCATAGGTCGGGCAGATCCCATGGCCACTACACGCGCCGCACTCACCGATTCAGACATCCGCATGCTCGTGAAGGGCGCGACGCCGGACGAGCGCGCCCTGGCGGCCCACAAGCTGTGCCGCAATATCGACCGCGCCACCCTCGACGAAGAGGGCCGTCAGGTCGCTCACGACATCCTGCGGGTGATGGCCGCCGACGCCGCCGAGCTGGTGCGCCGCGCCCTGGCCGTCACGCTGAAGAACTCGCCGGTCCTGCCGCCGGACGTCGCCAATCGCCTGGCGCGGGACGTCGACAGCGTCAGCCTGCCGATCATCAACTTCTCGCCGGTGTTCACCGACACCGACCTGGCCGAGATCGTTCGCGTCGGCGGTCCGCGTCGGCAGATGGCGGTGGCCAAGCGCTCGAAGCTGTCGACCCGGATCACAACCTTGCTCGTGGACCAAGGCGACGAGGCGGTGGTCGCCGCGGCTTGCGCCAACGACAACGCCCGCTTCTCGGAAGTGGCGCTGCAGAAGGCGCTGGACCGCTTCGCCAAGTCGGAACAGGTGCTGCAGGCCGTGGCCTATCGTTCGGTCCTGCCGCTGGCGGTGACCGAGCGCCTGATCGACATGGTCGGCGACCAGCTGCGCGACCACATCCTGTCGCATCACGCCCTGTCGGCCGAGCTGACCCTGGAGCTGATGATCGGCGCCAAGGAGCGAGCCACCATCGACCTGGTGGACCAGGCCGGTCGCGCCGCCGATCCCAAGGCCTTCGTCGCCCACCTGCACCGGGTGGGCCGCCTGTCGCCCTCGCTGATCCTGCGCGGCCTGGCGCATGGCCACATGACCTTCTTCGAATGGGCCGTGGCCGAGCTGGCGGGCATTCCGCATCACCGCACCTGGCTGATGATCCACGACGCCGGCCCGCTGGGCCTGAAGGCGATCTGCGAGCGGGCGGGCCTGCCGCCGCGCCTGCTGCCGGCCTTCCGCGCGGGCGTCGACGCCTTCCACGGCCTGGAGTTCGACGGTCGCGCCCACGATCGCGAGCGCTTCCAGGAGCGGATGATCCAACGCTTCCTGACCTCGTCCCACGCCGTGTCGCGCGAGGACAGCGAGTATCTGATCGAGCGCATGGACCAGAGCGTCGAGAAGCGCCAGGCGGCTTCAGCCTAACAGTTGTTCGAATTTGGACTGTGCAACTGAGCGGACCTGCGCCAGACTTGCCGTCATGTCTGATCCGTCGCCCGGCGATGCTCGCCCAGCCGCCACCGTACTGCTGCTTCGAGACGCGCCCGATTTCGAGGTGCTGATGGTCAAGCGGCACCACCAGATCGACTTCGCCGGCGGGGCCCTGGTGTTCCCGGGCGGCAAGAGCCACCAGGGCGATCACGACCCGCGCTGGCGCGACCTGGCGTTCGGCTTCGACACCGAGTGCCAGGACGGCGCGCCGCTGCGCATTGCCGCCATTCGCGAGGCCTATGAGGAAGCCGGTGTGCTGCTGGCCCGCGACCGGGACGGGGCCTTCTATGCTGGCGAGGCGGCCAAGGACGTGCGGGCGGCGGTGGCCGAGGACAAGGTCGCCTTCATCGACGTGGTCGAGGACCTGGGCCTGAAGCTGGATCTGTCGGCCCTGACCGTGTTCGCTCGCTGGATCACCCCGCGGATGATGCCTAAGCGCTTTGACACCTGGTTCTACGTCGCCCACGCGCCGTTGGCCCAGCAGGCGATCTGCGACGGCCATGAGGCGGTCGACGCCGAGTGGGTCGCCCCGGCCGCGGCGCTGGACATGGCCGCCTCCGGCGCGCGCAAGGTGATCTTCCCCACGCGCATGAACCTGCAACTGCTGGCCGAAAGCGCCAGCCCCACCGACGCGGTCACCCGCGCGGAGGGCAGGGCGCTGGTCACTGTCGAGCCCTGGGTCGACGGCCGCGTGCTGCGCATCCCCGAGGACGCGGGATACGGCGCGGTAGTGGAGCCGCTGGAAGCGCTCTAGGTAGGCTCGGCCGCGTTGATCCAGTTGACGATATCGCCCAGCACCTTGGCTACGGCCTCATCGTAGGCCGGGACGATGGCGCCGACGCGGTTGTCGGCGGCGCGAACCTTGGCCTCGAAGATCTTGTCTCCGACCAGGGCGCGATCGGTGTTGCGGCTGAGCACGCCGCGCACCCGCACCACGACCTCCGGCGCGGCCTTGGGGCCGTTGTCGTAGACGGCCTCGAAGGTGCGAACCTCCAGGCGCAGCACCATCTCGGCCTTGCCGACCTCGCCGCGGCCGATCAGGCGAGCGCGGCCGGGATCGTTCTCGAACGCGCGGGCGGTGGCTTCCTCGAACAGCACGAAGGCGGGCGAGACCCAGCGCGCGCCGGCGATATAGGCGACCTCGCCATTGGTGACCGTCTGGATGCGGTCACCGGCCGACGAGCGGGTGAAGATGGTCGGCGCCTTCAGCACCCCGAACATCGCGCCGGGCGGGCCCTTGGAGACGTTCACCTCGGCCTGACCGAAGCGGTACATGCCGACCGGCTTGGTCTTCGGGAAGACGCTGATGCAGGCCGAGAGGCTGAGGGCGACCGCCGAGACGGCCGCGATGCGGAGTGCGTTACGGATCACGGCTGGACCTCCACTTCCTTGGCGGGCGCCTTGCCGACCAGGCTCCGGGGATTTTGTTCGACCTGGCCGACCAGGCGGTCGAGGGACTCGGCGGCCCCTTGCAGGGTGACGATGGCGGCCGACAGCTGCGGCAGGCCGGTGGTGGCGAAGTCGCTGGTCGGGCCTTCCAGCTTGCCGACCATGCCGCGGGCGTCCTTGGCGGCGGCCTTCAGCTCGGCGGCGGCGTCGCCCAGTTCCTTCAGCGTGCGGCGACCATCGCCGTCGACGATGCCGTTAGCGGTCTTGGCCACCTCGGTGATCGACTGGGCGGTCTGGTCGATGCTCTGCAGCGCCTTCTGGGCGTCGGCGATGATCTCCTTGCGCTCGCGCAGTTCGGCGGTGACCGCCTGGACGTCGCTGAGCGAGGCGCTGAAGGTCTTGATGTTCTTGTCCGAGAGGACCCGGTTGACGCGGTCCAGGGCCTCGATGGTGCGGGTCAGAACCGTGCCGCCGCCTTCCAGCAGGTCGGAGAGCGCGCTGCGCTGGCTGCGCAGGACCGGGACCTTGCCGCCTTCGACCGTGTCCTTCAGCAGCGCCTTGTTGGGCGAGCCGGCGGTGATCTGGACGTAGTTGACGCCCGTGATGCCCTGCGGCTCCAGCGTCGCATAGCTGTCGACCTTGATCGGCACGTCGGACGAGACGCGCACGCGGGCGATAACGCGGTTGGGGTCGGTCTTGTCCAGCTCGATGCGGCTGACCTCGCCGACCTTGATGCCGTTGAAGTGCACCTCGCCGCCTTGCGACAGGCCGCGCACCGGACCGATGAACAGGATGTCGTACAGGTCGTAGTCGCGGCTGAAGCTGAGCTTGGCCAGCCAGACCACGAAGATCACCAGGCCCATGAACAGGGCCAGGGATATGGCCCCGACCAGAGCGTAGTTGGCGTTTCTTTCCATCAGTCTGTCCTCGCCTGCGCCTGGCTATGCGCGGGAGACGCAGCGGCGCGTCCTCGCGGGCCCAGGAAGTATTTCTGGATCCATGGATGTTCCGAACGCTCAAGCTCGCGTACGGGCGCCACGGCGACCACCTTCTTGTCGGCCAGCACGGCGACGCGGTCGGTGATGGCGTACAGGCTGTCCAGGTCGTGGGTGATCATGAAGACGGTCAGATCCAGGCTGTCGGACAGGTCCTTGATCAGCTCGTCGAAAGCGGCCGCGCCGATCGGGTCCAGGCCCGCCGTCGGTTCGTCCAGGAAAAGAAGCTCGGGGTCCATGGCCAGGGCCCGGGCCAGGCCGGCGCGCTTGCGCATGCCGCCCGACAGTTCGGCGGGCTTCAGCGTCGCGGCGCGGGCGGGCAGGCCGACCATGGCGATCTTCAGATCGGCGATCTCCTCGACCTCGCGCCTGGGCAGGCGGGTGTGCTCGTAGAGCGGCGCGGAGACGTTCTCGCGCACGGTCAGGTTGGAGAACAGCGCGCCCTGCTGGAACAGCACGCCCCAGCGGCGCTCGACCGACGACCAGCGCCGGCGCGAGGCCGTGCGCATGTCGCCGCCAAAGAGGCGCACTTGGCCGCCGTCGGGGACCTTCAGGCCGATGATGCTGTTGAGCAGCACCGACTTGCCGGTGCCCGAGCCGCCGACCACGCCCATGACCTCGCCGCGCTGGACCTGCAGGTCCAGGCCGTCGTGCACCACATTGTCGCCGAAGCAGGACACCAGGCCGCGCACCTCGATGGGGAACTTCTCCGACTCGGTCGTGTCGACCACGGGCGGGGGAGGGGCGGCGGCCTTGGCGGCCTTCTTGGGAGCTTTCTGGGCGCCGGTCATATGTCCAGCTCCATGAAGATCAGGGCGAAGACTGCGTCGATCAGGATGATGGCGAAGATGGCGTGGACCACGGCGGCGGTGACGCGGCGGCCAAGGGACTCGACGTCGTTGCCGACCTCCATGCCCTGGCGGCAGCCGATGGCGGCGATCACTGCGGCCATGACCGGGGCCTTGCACATGCCGATCCAGAAGTGGGTGACGCCGATATATTCGACGATCCGCTGGATGAAGAACGCTGGCGAAAGGTCCAGCACCACCCACACCACCAGCATCCCGCCGGTCAGGCCCGCCAGGGTGGCCACGAAGGTCAGCAGCGGGATGGTCAGCAGCAAAGCCGCGAAGCGCGGCAGAACCAGGGCCTCGTAGGGGTCCACGCCCATGACCTGCATGGCGTCGACTTCCTGGTTCATCTTCATCGAGCCGATCTCGGCGGCGAAGCTGGAGGCCGAGCGGCCGGCCAGCAGGATGGCGGTGATCAGGATGTTGAACTCGCGCATGACCGAGATGCCGATCAGCTCGACGGAGTAAACCTGCGCGCCGAAGTCGGTCAGCATGTTGGCGCCCAGCAGGGCCACCACCGCGCCGATGAAGAAGGTCGTGACCGCCACGATCGGCATGGCGTACAGGCCCGCGCGCTCGGCCAGCGAGATGCTCGGCGCCCACCGGATGCGGCGCCGGTCGGCGGTGCAGGGGGCCAGGGCGCTGAGCAGATGGCCCAGGAAGACCAGGCTGTTGTAGCCGTCGCCGAACAGGCCGAACACGTCGCGGCCGATCCGCTCCAGCAGGGCGTGGAAGCCGTTGGGGCGAACGGTCGGTTCAGGCTCGACCTGAATCGCGGCAGCGACCAACTCCAGCAGGCGCAGCACTTCAGGCCGCGCATCGACCCGCTTGGCGTCTAACCGGTCGCCGCCGGCCCGCAGGATGGCGTAGGCGCCGGCGGTGTCGCAGCGGTTGATCCCGGTCAGGTCGAAGCGGATGTCGTTCGGCGACTTGACGTCGGCCGACAGGCGCAGGCCCGCGTCCAGCAGGCCCCGGGCGGTCCAATCCCCCGAAAGCACGGCGGTCGAGCGGCCGTCCTGCTCGGTCAAGATGAAGTCCGCGGGTAGCGCCATGAAATCCGTCAGGTTGTGTTCGCGTTATATCCAAGCCCCACGCAGGACCTGACAAGGGCAAAACGCGCCAAGGCGCAGCTTGTTTCTATACGTGGCGAGTCTGTGACGAAAAGTTTGCGGAAAGACGGTGTGACGACCGGGCGCATCGCCGTGGGGTTCAATGTTGGTTAACGGATAGCCGTCACGAACATGGTCAACGAAACCTTACTGTCGAGTCGGAGTATCTAGAGCATGAGTGCGGACGCGAAGCTGGACCAACGTATGGCCTTCATGCGCTTCGACGAACGCTCTCGCTCGGCGCTGCGGGCGCTGAAGCCGCTGATCGACAGCGAGATCGGGCCGGCGCTGGACAAGTTCTACGGCCAGGTCCGCAGTTTCCCCGAGGCTCGCTCGCGTTTCCGGGACGGCGAGCACATGAATGGGGCGCAGTGCGCCCAGGCCGCCCACTGGCGGCGCATCGCCCAGGCCGACTACAACGACCGCTACGTCGCCGACGTCGAGAGGATCGGCCACGCCCACGTCAAGATCGAGCTGGAGCCGCGCTGGTACATCGGCGGCTATGCCGTGGTGGCCGAGGAGCTGACCCGCGCGGTGATCGCCAAGCGCGCCAAGGGTCTGTTCAGCAGCGTCAAGTCCGACCAGGAGCTGGCCGACGGCCTCTCGGCCCTGAACAAGGCCGTGTTCCTGGACATGGACCTGGCGATCTCCAGCTATCTGTCCGTGATCGAGGAAGAGCGCGCGGCGCTGGAGGCCGAGCGCCTGGCGGTCGAGCAGCGTCAAGCCCAGGCCGTGCAGGCCGTCGGCGCGGCCCTGTCGCGCCTGGCCGCTGGCGACCTGACGGCCCGCATCGAAGGCGATCTGGCCCCCGAGTTTGAAGGTCTGCGTACCGACTTCGACCACGCCGTCGGATCTCTGGGCGAGGCCATGCGTGCGGTCGATCATTCGGCCGGCGGCATTCGTTCGGGCGCCGACGAGATCGCCCGCAGCGCCGAGGACCTGTCGCAGCGCACCGAGCAGCAGGCCGCGACGCTGGAACAGACCGCCGCCGCCGTCGTGCAGCTGCCCACCGCCGTCGGCCGCGCTGGCCAGGGCGGGCGGGGGGTCTCTTCTCCCGTCGGCGTGG
>CAZRPD010000205.1:0-8725 GCA_964601775.1 uncultured Caulobacter sp.
CCACCACCAGCCCGGCCAGCCCCCCGGCAACCCCGAAGGCTGTATTCGCCCCGCGCTGCAGGCGCGCCAGCTTGGTCGCCGCGAGCAGGCCGCAGGCGGCGATGGCGCAGGGGTAAAGCCCCTTGATCCAGAAGAAAACACCGGCCGACGCCACCGGAAGATCGGGCCGAAGCTGTAGCCAGGCCAGGATGATCAGCACCCCTGCCAGGGCGCCGGCCATGGCGGTCTCGACCAGTCGCCAGGGCAGGTTGGCGGCCGACCACCCCGATACGGGCAAGGGCTCGCCGCTCGCGGTCGCGAGCGCGTCGTCGATCGTCACGCGCCTCTCCCCACAGAGCCGGCTAGCGGGATTGGATATCGCTCTCGCACCGCAGTGCGAAAAGCCGCGGCACTTCATTGGCATACCGATGGTTTGTCAATCGACCATTCGGTAGCGGTACAAAACGTGATGCGGGTCGGGAATCCGACGGAAGACTTCTGGTCAGGGTAGCCCCGGACGGTTCAGATCGACGCCCGACTCGGAGACGATGAGATGTCGAAGCTTTACTGGCTGCTCTGCCTCCCCGGGGTCGCCTTGCCTTACAGCGCCTTCGTCCCATGGGTCGCCGAGCATGGCCTGGCGCCGGGCCCCTTCGTCGCCGAGCTGTTCTCGACCCGGATCGGCGCGTTCTTCGGCTGGGACGTCATCGTCTCGGCCGTGGTGCTGCTGGTGTTCGCCTGGCGAGAGGCCAAGCGACGCGGGCCACGCCTGTTCTGGCTGACCGGCGCGGCGACGCTGCTGGTCGGCGTCTCGCTCGGCCTGCCGCTGCTGCTGGCGCTGCGGGAGGCCGACCGGACGCCGTCCCCGGCGCTCTAGTGAATGGTCGGAGCCCGCAGCACCGGACGGCGCCACAGCTGGGTGGTCAGGGCGTTGGCCAGGCCCAGCCAGCCCAGATCCGGGGCCGTGCCGCCGCCGACCTTGCGCGCTTCCAGGGCATAGGCCGCCGAGGCCGCCAGCGAGGCCGTCGCCGCGCCCAACTGACCGCCGACGCGCTTGGCGCCCAGGCCCAGCCACAGGGCGTTGAAGCCCTGCACCAGGCTCCAGATCGTCAGGGCGCGGGTGCGAGCCGGGCTGGACGGCGAATTCCAGGTGCGCAGGCCCGACAGGGTCATGGCGATGAACAGCGGCGGCAGCAGCAGACTGGTCAGCGGCTTGGGCTGATGGGCCACCGGCTCGTGCATCTCGGCGAACTCGACCGCGTACATCTCATCGTCCAGCACGCGCTCGTGACGGCCACCCATCATGCGGGCGGCGATGATCGCCGCGCCAGCCAGGGCCGCGCCCGCCGCGATCTGGGCGACGGGATGAACGCCGCCCTCCCGCCGATCGAGCTGGAACGCCTCACGGCCGGGCAGAGCGCGGTCGCGGGTCTTTCCGTTGGCGATATGCATGGCGGGACTCCCTCATGAACTCGATTAGGTCAAACAGCCCAGCTGCACCTTGGTTCCAGACCCGGGTTACAGCCGCAGCGACACCTCGCCGCATGATGGCGCGATCGTTTTTTCGCGCCAGCGCAAAACGCGCGCAACCCGTGTTTCGCAAGGCCTTAAGGGGGCACAACCTTTTCGCGCAACGCCGTTCGAAGACCCGTGTGGCGTAATGCCGCGCGTGGCCCTCTCAGGATACCGAATCCCTTTAAATACCTGCTTTTCATGCCCTTTTCGGCCAACCAAAGTCTTGAAAGCGCCGGTTAAGGTTGCTCGCCATTAAGGATCCCTTGAACTTCGGAGCACAACCTTTCGCCGAAGCGCAGGGAAGACTCGTCACCAGGGGGTAGACGGTCGAAACCCTCGCAGGGGAACATGCCGATGTCGATCTTTCGGACCCGCCAGGACAACAAGACCACCAGCCGCATCGCCGAGCTGGAAGCCGTCATCGCCGCCATCCACCGCAGCCAGGCGGTGATCGAGTTCGATCTCGACGGCACGATCATCACGGCCAACGACAACTTCCTGAAGACCCTGGGCTATGGCCTGCAGGAGATCCAGGGCCGTCACCACAGCCTGTTCGTCGACTGCGACTACGCCAAGAGCGGCGAGTACCGCGACTTCTGGAAGCGGCTATCGAGCGGCGAGTTCTTCTCCGACAAGTTCTGCCGCGTGGGCAAGGACGGCAAGGAGATCTGGATCCAGGCCTCCTACAACCCGATGTTCGACAAGGACGGCAAGGCCTACAAGGTCATCAAGTTCGCCGCCGACATCACCCAGGTCGAACAGGAGCGCGCCGCCGCCGAGGCCGCCCGCAAGAAGGCCGACCAGGACAACAATGTCGTCACCGTGCTGGCCGAAGGCCTGGACGCCCTGGCCAAGGGCGACCTGACTGCCCGCATCGAAGCGTCGATGGATCCGCGCTACCAGCCGATCAAGGACGACTTCAACGCCGCCATGGCCAGCCTGCGCGAGACCGTGCAGGGCATCGTGGCGCGCACCATGGGCATGCACGCCGGCTGCGACGAGATCTCGTTCGCCGCCTCGGACCTGTCGCGCCGCACCGAACAACAGGCCGCCAGCCTGGAAGAGACCGCCGCCGCCCTCGACGAAATCACCGCCACCGTGGCCCGCAGCGCCGACGGCGCCCGCCGCGCCTCGCAGGCCGCCTCGGGCGCGCGCACCGACGCCGACCGCTCGGGCCAGGTCGTGGCCGAGGCCGTCGCCGCCATGAGCGAGATCGAGAAGTCCTCCGGCCAGATCACCCAGATCATCGGCGTCATCGACGAGATCGCCTTCCAGACCAACCTCCTGGCCCTGAACGCCGGGGTCGAGGCCGCTCGCGCCGGTGAGGCCGGCCGCGGCTTCGCCGTTGTCGCCCAGGAAGTCCGCGCCCTGGCCCAGCGCTCGGCCGAAGCCGCGCGCGAGATCAAGACCCTGATCGCCAACTCGACGGCGCAAGTCGATCGCGGCGTGCGCCTGGTGGGCGAGACCGGCCAGTCGCTGGACGGCATCGTCGCCAAGGTCGGCGAGATCGACCTGCTGATCTCCGAAATCGCCCGCTCGTCGCAGGAACAGGCCACCGGCCTCAACCAGGTCAACAGCGCCGTCAACCAGATGGACCAGGTGACCCAGCAGAACGCGGCCATGGTCGAACAGACCACCGCCGCCTCCGCCAACCTGCGCACCGAAGCCCACGACCTGTCGGACATGATGCAACGCTTCAAGACCGGCCAGGACGTCATGGTCGAACGCCCGGCCCAGATCCGCGGCGGCTATGGCCGTCCGGGGGCTCGGGCGGCCTAGACCCGGATGCGCGGGCGGGCCAGCATGGCGGCATGAGTATCGCCATCCGCCCTGCCTTGCCGTCCGAGACCGAGACCGTCCGCGATATCGAGCGGGCTTCGTCCCAGCGCTTCGTCGGGGTGATGGACGCCCTGGCCGCCGATGAGCCGTCGCCGCCCGAAGTGCTGGCCGCCCGGATCGAAGCCGGCGGCCTGCTGATCGCCGAAGCCGAGGGCGCGGTCGTCGCCTTCGTGATGTTCCGCCCCGTGGACGACGGCCTCTATATCGAACAGGTCGACGTGCTGCCCGCCTACGCTGGTCGCCGCATCGGCTCGGCCTTGCTGGACGCGGCCGCCAAGCGGACGCCGACCCTGCTCCTGTCGACCTTCCGCGACATCCCCTGGAACGCGCCCTGGTACCGCCGCCTGGGCTTTGTCGACATCGACGAGACAAAACTAACGCCGGACCTCAGGGAGATCCGGCGTCAGCATATCGCGCGCGGGCTCGACGAGAGCGCCCGCGTCTTCATGGAGCGGCGAGCTTAAGCCGGCAGCTCGCCCATGGCCGATTGCAGGTAGTTCTGGTCGCCCAGCGACTTGACCAGGCCCAGCTGCATTTCGAGGAAGTCGATGTGCTCCTCGGTGTCTGTCAGGATCTCGCGCAGGATCTCGCGGCTGACATAGTCGCGCACGGTTTCGCACTGGACGATACCCGGGACCAGGATCTCGCGGTTGAACAGCTCGATGTTCAGGTCGCTGGCCAGGCATTCCGGCACGGTCTCGCCGATCTTGAGCTTGTGCAGGTCCTGCAGGTTGGGCAGGCCTTCCAGGAACAGGATGCGGTTGATCAGCTTGTCGGCGTGCTTCATCTCGCCGATCGATTCGTCGTAGGTGATCTTGCCCAGGCGCTTGAAGCCCCAGTTGTCGTACATCCGCGCATGCAGGAAGTACTGGTTGATCGCCGTCAGTTCGTTGGTGAGCACCGCGTTGAGCACGCGGATGACGCCGGCGTCGCCTTGCATGGCGGCCTCCTTAAGGGTTCGCTGTTCGGACGGAACCTGGGGCAAGCCGATCGGGGCTTCAACCGCTATCTGTGCAAGTGTTTCGCAGGCTCACAGAAAAGCGTGCGAGTGCTTCGCGATAGCCGACAAAGTAGAGTTTGGGGCCGTTACTCGGCTGCGAATGCGAGGGCCTCGCGGCTTTCCTGGATCATCTGGCGCATTTCGCACACGCACTTGGCGCATTGGGCCTGGCAGCCCTTATGGCGAAAGATCTCCGCCGGGCGGGTGGCGCCAGCGTCGATGGCGGCGCGCACTTCGCGCTCGCGGATGCCGTTACAGTTACAGACGTACAAGGAAGAACGCCCTACCCGATTGAGTGTCATTCTCATTTAGCCGAGCGAGTCGAGTTTTGCAACTGACTCTCAGTCGAGTTCGCAGCGGCGTGGTGTCGCGGATGGAGAGCGCTCCTCCCCCGCGATGCGGGGGAGGTGGCCCGGAGGGCCGGAGGGGGCGAGCTGGACGCAGGCCGCATTAGCCCCCTCAGTCGCTCCGCGACAGCTCCCCCGCATTGCGGGGGAGCATCTATCTATTCTAAAGCCACCGCATGACGCTCGCCTGCCGCCTCTATCTGATCACCCCGCCCGCCCTGGACGACTTGGCCGGTTTCGGCCGCCTGCTGTCGCAAGCGCTCGAGGGCGGCGACGTGGCCGCCCTGCAGATCCGCCTGAAGGACGCGCCGGACGACGTGATCGCCGCCCCCGCCGACGCGCTGGCGCCGATCGCCCAGGCCCGCGACGTGGCCGTGATCCTCAACGACCGCCCCGACCTGGCCGCCCGCCTGCCCGTGGACGGCGTGCATGTCGGCCAGTCGGACATGGCCTATAAGGACGCGCGCAAGCTGATGGGCGGCCGCATGGTCGGCGTCACCTGCCACGACAGCCGCCACCTGGCCATGGAAGCCGCCGAGGCCGGCGCGGACTATGTCGCCTTCGGGGCCTTCTTTCCGACCACGACCAAGGACGCCCCGATCGTCGCCGAGCCCGACATCCTCAGCATCTGGCAGGAGTCGATGGAGGTCCCCTGCGTGGCCATCGGCGGCATCACCGCCGCCAACGCCGCCCCGCTGGCCACGGCCGGCGCCGACTTCCTGGCCGTTTCGGCCGGGGTCTGGGCGCATCCGGAAGGCCCCGCCGCCGCCGTGGCCGCACTCAACGCCGCCATCGCCGAAGGGCTCGCGGCCCGTAAGTAAAAGCAGCTATTCACACCGCCTTGTGACGCACTGCACACAGGCATAGCCTCTCTTCCAGCGAACGATAACTGGGGGAGGCGCGCGAAATGCGGCTCAATGGGTGTTTGCTTAGCGTACCGGTCCTGCTGGCCCTTTGCGGCCCCGTGGCCGCCGAGACCTGGAAACTGCCGCCAGGCGAGACCAAGACCTATTACGATGTCGACTTCACGCGGGTGGACCAGTCCACCGGGCTGGTCGTCACGCGCATCGCCGAGGGCAAGGCGAGCGGTCCCTACAAGAGCTGGCCGGCCGGCAAGAGCCCGATCATGGTCTTCGCGCTGGACTGCGCCGCCGACAAGTGGATGGACCTCGGCATGGACTTCGACGGCGGCCATGCCCTGCCCAAGGGCTGGCGCAAGGAAGCCAAGGTCGAGGACATCTCCGGCGCCGTCGGCAAGGCCGGCAAGCTCCTCTGCGAGACCAAGGACAGCTTGCCGAAGGCGGAGCTGCCTTAAACCAAAATCCGATCTCCCCGGCGAAAGCCGGGGCCCAGATGGAAGAGCGCTGGGGATGACGCCGGACGCTCGGCGCTCATCCGGTCAGCCAAACGCCATAGGATCTGGGTCCCGGCTTTCGCCGGGAAGGCGGATGTTGCCCTTAACCACGCCTGAAATCCCTCATCTTGCCATCGGCAGCGCGGGCGATTAGGTTCCGCGCCCGTTCTTTCACACCGTCGACCTACCGCTCCGCCGCCGGACTTTCCGGCGGGCGTCGACGGCATTCCTTGAGGATAGTCCGCCCGTGGCCACGCCTTCCGCTCTCCTGAACGTCATGATCGACGCGGCCCGGAAGGCCGCCCGCGGCTTGGCTCGCGACTTCGGCGAAGTCACCGAGCTGCAGGTCTCCAAGAAGGGCGCGGCCGACTTCGTCACCAATGCCGACCTCAAGGCCGAACAGACCCTGTTCGAGATCCTGACCAAGGCCCGCCCGGGCTACAGCTTCCTGGGCGAAGAGCGCGGCATGATCGAGGGCACCGACAAGACCCACACCTGGATCGTCGACCCGCTGGACGGCACCACCAACTTCATGCACGCCATCCCGCACTTCGCCGTCAACATCGCGCTGCAGCGCGAGGGCGAAGGCATCGTGGCCGGCGTCACCTACAACCCGATCTCCAACGACCTGTTCTGGGTCGAAAAGGGCAAGGGCGCGTTCCTGGGCGCCGAGAAGCGCCTGCGCGTCGCCGCCCGCCGTCACCTGGACGAGAGCATCCTGGCCACCGGCGTGCCGTTCGCCGGCAAGCCCGGCCACGGTCAGTTCCTGAAGGAACTGCACCAGGTCAGCCAGAAGGTCGCCGGCGTGCGCCGCTTCGGCTCGGCCGCCCTGGACCTGGCCTGGGTCGCCGCCGGCCGCTTCGACGCCTATTGGGAGCGCAACCTCAATCCGTGGGACGTCGCGGCGGGCGTGCTGATGATCCAGGAGTCGGGCGGCAAGATCACCACGATCGACGACGACCACCTCGACCTCGTCCAGGGCAAGTCGCTGCTGGCCTCGAACCAGGACCTGCACCCGCAGATCCTGGAGCGCCTGCGGGCGGCCTAGAACACTTATCGTCATCCCGCGACTTGTTCGCGGGACCCATTTGTCCGCCGCAAGTGAAGTGCGAACCTACGCGCTCACATGGATGCTGAACGATGGGTCCCGCGCATAAAGCGCGGGATGACGGCGAGGACTGACTAGCCAAACCGTCACATCCGCGCGCTAAATCGCCGGCTATGACCCTGCTGACCCGTCGCGCCATGACCACCGCCGCCCTCGCCGGCACGCTGCTGCCCGGCCTGGCCTTCGCCCGGGCCAAAAAGCCCGTCGTCATCGGCCATCGGGGCTGCAGTGGCGAGCGGCCCGAGCACACGATCCTGGCCTATGAGCGCGCCATCGCGCAGGGCGCGGACTTCATCGAGCCCGACCTGGTCCCGACCAAGGACGGCCACTTGGTCTCGCGCCACGAGAACGAGATCGGCGGCACGACCGACGTCGCCGGCCGTCCCGAATTTGCCGCCCGCAAGGCGACCAAGACCATCGATGGGCAGTCGATCACCGGCTGGTTCACCGAAGACTTCACCCTGGCCGAGCTGAAGACGCTGAAGGCCCGCGAGCGCCTGCCTCAGCTGCGTCCCGAAAGCGCGAAGTTCGACGGCCAGGCCGGCATCCTGACCTTTGATGAGGTCGTGGCCATCGCCAAGGCCGGCTCTCAGCGCACCGGCCGCACGATCGGCGTCTATCCCGAGCTGAAGCACCCGACCTATTTCGCGTCGATCGGCCTGCCGACCGAGGACCGCCTGGTCGCCCTGCTGAAGAAGAATGATCTGAACTCGGCGACCGCGCCGGTGTTCGTCCAGTGCTTCGAGGTCGGGCCGCTGAAGCGCCTGCGCGCCAAGACCTCGGCCAAGCTGGTGTTCCTGGTCGACGGCGAAGGCGGCCCGCCCGACCTGCCGAACGTCAAATATGCCGACCTGATCACCGCCCAAGGCCTGAAGGACGTCGCCGTCTATGCCGACGGCCTGGGCCCGACCTGGAGCCTGGTGGTCCCCAGCGACGGCCAAAAGCTGCTGCCGGCCACCGACCTGGTGAAGAACGCCCATGCCGCCGGCCTGCAGGTCCATCCGTGGACGGTGCGCTCGGAAAACTACTTCCTGCCCGCAACCTTGCGGAAGGGCGACCCGAAGGATCCGGCCTTCCTGGCCCAGCATGGCGACGTGACGGCGGTGCTGAAGGCCCTCTATGCCGCCGGCGTCGATGGCGTGTTCAGCGACTTCCCCGGCGCGGCGGTCGCGGCGCGCTAGCAAGCGCTCTTGCGGAAGCGGCCCCGCCCGGTGCAGCGTGCCGGCCTCGATTTGCCTGGGGCCTGCACCATGAACCTCCGCCACGCCGTCTCCGCGGTCGCCGTCGCCGCCAGCCTGCTGGCGGGCGCGCCCGCTCTCGCCGCGCCCGGCTCCAAGGCCCTGGACGCCGTCGCCGTCGATTTCGTCCGCATGACCCTGGAGGCCGGCGAACGCGAGGCCGGTTATGTCGACGCCTACTATGGCCCCGAGGACTGGGCGCAGGCCGCCAAGGCCAATCCTCGCCCGGTCTCGGTGCTGCGCCAGGAAGCCGACCGCCTGCAGGCGGCGCTGGGCCAGATCGCCCACAAGGATCTCGCCCCCGACGAGCGCCCCCCCAAGCTGTTCCTGTAGGGCCAGGTCAAG
>CAZRPD010000206.1:0-8619 GCA_964601775.1 uncultured Caulobacter sp.
ACTCCAAGGTGATCGTCGCGATCAACAAGGACGCCGACGCGCCGATCTTCCAGGTCGCCGACTTCGGCCTGGTCGCCGACTACAAGACGGCGGTCCCGGAACTGATGGACGCCCTGACGGCGGCGGGGAAGTAAGCTTCCCGCCTCGCCAGGCAGATACGCGAAAGGCCCGGAGGAAACTCCGGGCCTTTTTCGTTCGAGCCGCCTCGTTGCCGACAAGCGCCAGATGCTGGAAATCTCGCCGCCAGCCTCCGAAGGCTGATTGGAGCTCGAAGATGGACCTGATCAACCTTCCCGCATCCCCCTTCGCGGCGCGGGTCCGCATCGCGATCTACGCCAAGGGGCTGCCGATCGACCTGATCCCACCGCCCGAGCGTTGGCGAGACAGCCGCCACTTTCGAGACCTTTGCCCGACCGGCCGCATCCCGGTGCTGCTCGACGAGCGCGGCCCGATCTGGGAGTCGGCGGTCTTGCTCGAATATCTCGAGGAGCGGTTTCCCGAAGCCCTATCCTTGATGCCTGTCGACACCTTCGACCGGGCGATGGCGAGACTGCTGGTGCGGCACGTCGATCTGTACCTGATGCCGCCGCTAGTCATCCTTGCTCAACCCCGCACCGACGCGGTGGGCTCCCGCCGAGCGGTCGAGGCGCTTCTGGACGCAATCGCGATGCTCGATGGGCTCCTGGAGGGATCGCAATACGCCCTGTGCGATCGCCTGACGATCGCCGACTGCGCCCTGACACCCGCCCTCTTCGCGATCCGCGTCACGGCCGGACGCCTTGGGACGGACCTGATCGACCCCGCCTCGATCACCGGGACGTACGCCCAGCTTTCACGGCGAGATCCCCATGTGGGACGCGTGCTCGCGGAGATGGAGCAAGGCCTGCGCGAGCTCGTTCAGGTCACCTAGCCAGCGCCCACCACCCCGCATCCGACCACAAGCCAAAAAAAAGCCCGGCGAAACCGCCGGGCCAGTTCATTAGGGAGGAAACGCCCAGGAAGGGCAGAGGCGGCAGCGCCGCCTCACAGGATCGTTTATAGGGTGCGGCGCAAAATTGAGCAAGTAGGAAATTGAACAGCAATGTCGATTTTTCAGAGGGGGATTGAGGCAACCCTTTGCTGCACAAGGATTACGTAACGTCGCTATTTGGATATGCCTAAATATTATGCATGCTGCATTGCACAATTTGTTGCGCTTGAAACGGTCTCGCTTGAGAACACCGCGCAAAGCCAAGCGGCGTA
Organism: uncultured Caulobacter sp.; assembly: GCA_964601775.1. GTDB lineage: Bacteria > Pseudomonadota > Alphaproteobacteria > Caulobacterales > Caulobacteraceae > Caulobacter. The sequence continues at coordinate 1,243 of CAZRPD010000206.1, forward strand.
AGGCTTTGTTGATGACACCGGTTACCTATCCTTAGGGTTTCGGCGGGGTGGGGGTGGATAAATGCAGCGCAGTCGCGTAAAAGCCGCGCGCCTGACGCGTAAGCGTCATCCCCTATTCCTCCCGAAAGTCCGTCCGCTCCCATGTCCATGCGAAATATCGCCATCATCGCGCACGTCGATCATGGCAAGACCACTCTCGTCGATCAGCTGCTGGCCCAGTCGGGCGTGTTCCGCGCCAACGAGGCGACGACCGAACGCGCCATGGACTCCAACGACCAGGAGCGCGAGCGCGGGATCACCATCCTGGCCAAGTGCACCTCGGTTCTGTGGAACGGTGAAGCGGGCGAGACCCGCATCAACATCATCGACACCCCCGGCCACGCCGACTTCGGCGGTGAAGTCGAACGCATCCTGGGCATGGTCGACGGCTGCGTGCTGCTGATCGACGCCGAGGAAGGCGTCATGCCGCAGACCAAGTTCGTGCTGACCAAGGCGCTGAAGATGGGCCTCAAGCCCATCCTCTGCATCAACAAGGTCGACCGCGCCCACGCCGATCCGGACCGCGTCCACAACGCCGCCTTCGACCTCTTCGCCGCCATCGGCGCCACGGACGAGCAGCTGGACTTCCCGCACATCTACGCCTCGGGCCGCGCCGGCTGGGCCACGCTGGACATGAACGTGCCCAGCGACAACCTCGGTCCGTTGTTCGACCTGATCGTGCGCCACGTGCCGGAACCCAAGCAGATCGCCAAGAAGGACCAGCCCTTCCAGATCCTAAACGTGCTGATCGAAAGCGACCCGTTCCTGGGCCGCCTGCTGACCGGCCGGATCGAGAGCGGCAAGGCCGTCCCCGGCATGGCCATCCACGCCCTCGATCGCGACGGCAAGGAAATCGAGCGCGGCCGCATCACCAAGGTGCTGGCCTTCCGCGGCCTGAAGCGTTCGCCGGTCGACGAGGGCGCCGAGGCGGGTGACATCGTCGCCATCGCCGGCATGTCCAAGGCGACCGTGGCCGACACGCTGTGCGCCATGGAAGTGACCGAGGCTCTCCCGGCCCAGCCGATCGATCCGCCGACCATCTCGATGACCGTCTCGGTCAACGACAGCCCGCTGGCCGGCAAGGAAGGCGACAAGGTCCAAAGCCGCGTCATCCGTGACCGCCTGCTGAAGGAAGCCGAATCGAACGTCGCCATCAAGGTGACCGAGACCAGCGAAGGCGACGCCTACGAAGTCTCGGGCCGCGGCGAACTGCAGCTGGGCGTGCTGATCGAGAACATGCGCCGCGAAGGCTTCGAGGTCTCGATCTCGCGTCCGCGCGTGGTGTTCCAGCAGGACCCGGAAACCGGCAAGCGCCTCGAGCCGATGGAAGACGTCATGATCGACGTCGACGACGAGTTCTCGGGCATCGTCATCGAAAAGCTGTCGCTGCGTAAGGCCGAGCTGAAGGACATGGGCTCGTCGGGCGCGGGCAAGACCCGCATCCAGCTGACGGCCCCGTCGCGCTCGCTGATCGGCTATCAGGGCGAGTTCCTGACCGACACGCGCGGTTCGGGCGTGCTGAACCGCGTGTTCAGCCACTACGAGCCCTACAAGGGCGCGATCGACCAACAGCGCAAGGGCGTGCTGATCTCGAACTCGGACGGTGAAACCGCGGCCTACGCGCTGTGGAACCTGGAAGAGCGCGGCGTGATGTTCGTCGGCGCCGGCGAGAAGACCTACCTCGGCATGATCATCGGCGAGAACGCCCGTCAGGACGACCTCGACGTCAACCCGATGAAGGCCAAGCAGCTGACCAACGTCCGCGCCTCGGGCAAGGACGAGTCGATCCGCCTGACCCCGCCGCGCAAGATGACCCTCGAGCAGGCCATCGCCTATATCGAGGAAGACGAGCTGGTCGAGGTGACGCCGAAGAACATCCGTCTGCGCAAGCAGGTTCTGAACCCGTCGTTCCGCAAGCGCCGCGTCAAGGAAGAGTAGACCTCTCCCGACTTACCTAAGGTCAATTGAAAGCCGCGGTTCGAAAGGACCGCGGCTTTTTCCTTAAGGGCTGAGCTTAACTGGGAAACCACGCAACTTAACCGTGGGTTTACCGGGCGCACCCATGGTTTTAGCCGGGGATTTCACTCCGCTTGATCATGGAGATCGCGCCTTGAACGGTCGCGAATTGGGACGTCGCATCTGGAGCGCCTTTGCTGACGGCATGGCGCTGGCGCCCAGCGCCCTCGTCGCCCGCTTTTCCCCCGCCGTCCCTGAGGCCATGGCCGGCCGCGTCCGCATGGAACAGGTCCAGGCGATCCTGCGCCTGACGCCGGTGATGATGGGCGCCAACATCCTGATCGCCTCGCTGGTCAGCCTGACCAGCCTCGGCTCACCCAACGCCTTGCCCCTTTCGATCTGGGCGATGATCGTCAACGTCTACGCCCTGCTGGGCCTCTATGGCTGGTATGCGGCCCGCCGGCGCAAGACCGGCAAGGCCAGCGTGTCGGCCCGCGGCGTCAACCGTCTGGTGCTGCAGGCGGGGCTGCTGGGCGTGCTGTGGGGCGTTCTGCCCGCTCTGACCTTCCGCGAGAGCGGCAGCGCCACGCCGATGCTGGTCGCCTCGGTGATCGCCGGCATGATCGGCTGCGGCGGCTTCGCCATGCTGACCCTGCCCGCCGCCGTGGTCGCCTATTCGACACCGATGGTCGTGGGCTCGCTGATCATGCTGGTCACCAGCCCCGACCCGATCCTGCAGGCCCTCGCCGGCCTTCTGGTGTTCTGCCACCTGGTGGTCAGCGCCTCGTGCCTGTCGCACGCCCACGTCTTCGTCGAGCGCCTGGTCGCCGCCGACGAGCTGGAGAAGCAGAAACAGGTGGTCAGCCTGCTGTTGTCCGACTTCGAGGAGGGGGCCAGCGACTGGCTTTGGGAGGTCGACGCCCATGGCGCCCTGACCTACGTCTCCGATCGCATGGCCGCCGCGGCCGGGGTCGAGAAGGACGCCTTGATCGGCCGGCCGATGTCGGCCCTGTGCGGCGCCGCCGAGGGCGGCCCCACCGGCGCCGTCGCCGCCCTTTCCGCCCTGTTCGCCGAGCAGAAGACCTTCCGCGATGTCGTGGTCTCCGTGCAGGTCGACCAAGACACCCACTGGTGGTCGCTGGCGGCAAAGCCCGTGCTGGACCTGGACGGCCATTTCATCGGCTTCCGCGGCGTGGGCGCCGACATCACCCGCGCCCGCGAGGACCAGGCCCGCATCTCGCGTCTGGCCCACTACGACGTGCTGACCCAGCTGCCCAACCGCCTGTCGTTCCTGCAGGCCCTGGGCCGCGCCTGGACGGAAAATGGCCAACCGGGCGGCAAGGGCTGCGCCGTTCTGTGTCTGGACCTGGACCACTTCAAGGGCGTCAACGACAGCCTGGGCCACCCGATCGGCGATGATTTGCTGATCCAGGCCGCCGCCCGCTTGAAGACCTGCGTCGGCGAGGCCGGCGTGGTGGCCCGCCTGGGCGGCGACGAGTTCGCCGTGGTGATCGCCCCCTCCCCCGGCCATACGGCCCTGGGCGAGCTGGCCCAATCGATCGTCGCCGCGCTGTCGCGCCCCTACGACGTGCGCGGTCACAACGTGCTGATCGGCGCCAGCATCGGAATCGCCGTCGCGCCGCTGCACGCCGACGATCCGGACGGCCTGCTGAAGAACGCCGACCTGGCCCTCTATGGCGCCAAGGGCGACGGCCGCGGGGCCTATCGCTTCTTCGAGACTGCCATGGATGTCTGGGCCCAGGAACGCCGCGCCCTGGAGCTGGACCTGCGCGGCGCCCTGGCCAAGGACGAGCTGAAGCTGTTCTTCCAACCCCTGATCGGGGCCAGCGAGAACGAGATCACCGGCTTCGAGGCGCTGCTGCGCTGGCAACATCCGCGCCGCGGCCTGGTCGCCCCGGCCGACTTCGTCGAGCACGCCGAGCAATGGGGCCTGATCGGCAAGATCGGCGAATGGGTGCTGAACGAGGCCTGCCAGACGGCCGCGGGCTGGCCCGCGCCGCTGACGGTGGCCGTCAACCTGTCGCCCAACCAGTTTTCATCGGGCCATCTGGTCGCCCAGGTGCGCAAGGCGCTGAAGACCTCGGGCCTGGCGCCCGAACGGCTGGAGCTGGAGATCACCGAGGGCCTCCTGCTGCACGATAGCGCCCGGACGCTGAAGCAGCTGGCCGACCTGAAGGCCCTGGGCGTCAAGATCGCCATGGACGACTTCGGGACGGGCTATTCCAGCCTCGCCTATCTGTGGCGGTTCCCGTTCGACAAGATCAAGATCGACCGCTCGTTCGTGGCCGAGATGCAGGACAATGCGGCCATCGCCGACATCCTGCGCACCATCACCCTGCTGGGCCAGACCCTGAACCTGAAGGTGACCGCCGAGGGCGTCGAGACCCCGTCGCAGGCCCGCCTGCTGGCCGACATGCGCTGCGACACCTTCCAGGGCTTCCTGTACGGCCGCCCGATGCCGGTCAGCGACATCCCCAGCTTCCTGGTCTCGGACCTGGCGCGGCGGATGCGCCGCGCCAGCGAGAGTGACGGCGCCGAGGCCGAAGCGGCGGCCGGTTAGCGCCGCTTCATCAGGCCAAACAGCCACAGCAGCAGCACCGCGCCCAGGGTCGAAACGACCAGGCTGGCGATCCAGCCGCCGTAGCTGATGCCCAGCATGCTGACGATGAATGCGCCCAGCAGCGCGCCGACCAGGCCGACGACCAGGTTGGTCAGCAGGCCGTGATCGCGCTTCATGATCTTCTCGGCCAGCCAGCCGGCGAAGATGCCGATGATGATGGCTCCGATGAAACCAACGCCGTTCATGTGATTACCCTCCACTGAAGCTTAGGCCACGGAAATGCGCGAGCCCGGCCTTGGGTTCAGTGCTAATCAGCAAGTCATGGTCCATCCCGTCTTCGACAACCTGCCGACCACGATCTTCGAGCGCATGAGCGGCCTGGCGCGTCAGCACGGCGCGATCAACCTGGGTCAGGGCTTTCCCGACGACCAGGGCCCCCTGCCCGTCCGCGAGGCGGCGGCGCAGGCGCTGATCGAGGGGCTGAACCAGTATCCGCCGATGCGCGGCCTGCCGCAGCTGCGCACCGCCGTCGCCGATCACTATGGCCGGACCCAGGACCTGCAGCTGGATCCCGACAGCGAGATCGTCGTCACTTCTGGAGCTACAGAAGCTCTGGCGGCCGCCTTCACGGCGCTGATCTCGCCAGGCGACGAGGTCGTGCTGTTCCAGCCGCTGTACGACGCCTACCTGCCGCTGGTGCGCCGCGCCGGCGGGATCCCAAAGCTCGTCACCCTGAAGCCGCCGCACTGGCGCTTCGATCGCGCGATGCTGGAGGACGCCTTCTCCGACAAGACCCGGATGGTGGTGCTGAACAGCCCCCTGAACCCGGCCGGGATCGTGACCCCCGACGAGGACCTGGCGCTGCTGGCGCAGTTCTGCGTCCGCCACGACACGATCGCGGTCTGTGACGAGGTCTGGGAAGCCGTGGTCTTCGACAGCCGTCGCCACCGGCCGCTGATGACCTTCCCCGGCATGCGCGAGCGCACCGTCAAGATCGGCTCGGCCGGCAAGTTGTTCGGCATGACCGGCTGGAAGGTCGGCTTCCTGATGGCCGCGCCGCCCTTGGCCAAGGCCCTGGCCGCCGCCCACCAGTTCCTGACCTTCACCACGCCGCCTAACCTGCAGGCGGGCGTGGCCTGGGGCCTCGACAACCACCGCGCCTGGTTCGAGACCATGCCGGCCGACCTGCAGCGCTCGCGCGACCGCCTGACCGCTGGCCTGCGCGTGGCCGGCTATGTCGTGCTGGAGAGCCAGGGGACCTATTTCCTGAACGTCGACCTGGCCGCCTCGGGGATCGGCGTCGACGACGTCGCCTTCTGCGAGCGCTGCGTGACCGAGCACGGCGTGGCGGCAATCCCCGTCTCGGCCTTCTATGCGGAAAGCCCCGTCACCACCGTCGTGCGCCTGTGCTTCGCCAAGGCCGACGCGACCCTGGACGCAGCGATCGAACGCCTGGCGGCGGCGCGAGAACAGATGCTCCCCCGCGATGCGGGGGAGCTGTCGCGGAGCGACTGAGGGGGCTAATGCGGCTTAGGCCGAGCTTGCCCCCTCCGGCCCTCTGGGCCACCTCCCCCGCATCGCGGGGGAGGATCCAGATTCAGCTATCTTCCAGCGCGCGTACCGGCTGCATCATCGCCACGCTGGGCGACGCGCCCAGGCCCGCCATGACGTCGCGCGCGCTGGCGCGGGCCATGCAGCGGTCCATCACCGACAGCAGGTTGCGCAGGTCGATCGGCTTGGCGACATGGGCGTCGCAGCCGGCTGCAAGGCAGGTCTTGATCTGGGCCGACATCACGTCGGCGGTCAGGGCGATCACCGGCAGGCGGGCCAGGCGCGGATCCTGGCGCAGGCGGCGCGTGGCTTCCAGCCCGTCCATCACCGGCATGTTGACGTCCATCAGCACGATATCGATCGGCTGCTCGGCCAGGATCTCCAGGGCCCTCTGGCCGTTCTCGGCCTCGACCAGCTCGCATTCGAACGGCTCGAGGAACAGCCGGATCACCCGGCGATTGACCGGATGGTCGTCGACCACCAGAACCCGGCGACCGGTCAGGGCGGCGAAACCGGTCTCGGCCTCGCTGGCCGGATCCAGTTCCGGCGGCAGCTCGATCGGCTCGGCGGTATCGATCACCATCTCGATGGTGAAGACCGAGCCACGGCCCTCCTGGCTCTCGACGGTGATCTCGCCGCGCATCATCTCGACCAGGCGGCGGGTGATGTTCAGCCCCAGCCCCGTGCCGCCGAAATTGCGGGTGGTCGAGGCGTCAGCCTGAGTGAAGGCGCCGAACAGCTTGGCGATCGTCGCGTCGCTCATGCCGATGCCGGTGTCGGAGACCCGCAGGCGCACGCGCACCCGCTCATCCTCTTCGGGATAGCAGGCCAGGCCCACCTCGACCTTGCCGTGGGTGGTGAACTTCAGCGCATTGGACACCAGGTTGGTCAGGCATTGGCGCACCCGCACGCCGTCGAACATCAGCGGACCCGGCGCGGCGCTTTCCAGTTGGAAGGTCAGGTCCACGCCCTTCTCCAGGGCTGTCGGCTGGTAGCCGCCGACCAGGCGCGCGCAAGTCTGGACGAGGTCGCCAGCGGTCGGGGCGATCTCCAGCCGGCCGGCCTCGATCTTGGAGAGGTCCAGAATGTCGTTCAGCAGCACCAGCAAGGTATCGCCGCTGTCCAGGATCAGGTCGACCTGCTCGCGCTGTTCACCGGTCAGCTGGCCGCTGCGCAGGGCCTGGGCCAGACCCAGCATGCCGTTCAACGGCGTGCGCAGTTCGTGACTCATCACCGCCAGGAAGGCCGAC
>CAZRPD010000207.1:0-8514 GCA_964601775.1 uncultured Caulobacter sp.
TGGAAATCGGCGACGGCGTGTTCGAGGTGAAGTCGACCAACGGCGACACCTTCCTGGGCGGTGAAGACTTCGACCTGCGGATCGTCGACTACCTGGCCGACGAGTTCAAGAAGGAGCAGGGCGTCGACCTGCGCAAGGACAAGCTGGCCCTGCAGCGCCTTCGCGAAGAGGCCGAAAAGGCCAAGAAGGAACTGTCGAGCACCGCTCAGTACGAAGTGAACCTGCCGTTCATCAGCATGAACGCCTCGGGTCCGCTGCACCTGAACATCAAGCTGTCGCGCGCCAAGCTGGAAGCCCTGGTCGACGACCTGATCGCCCGCACCATCGGTCCGTGCGAACAGGCCCTCAAGGACGCCGGCCTGAAGAAGAGCGACATTGACGAAGTGATCCTGGTCGGCGGCATGAGCCGCATGCCCAAGGTCCAGCAGGCGGTGCAGGACTTCTTCGGTCGCGAGCCCCACAAGGGCGTGAACCCCGATGAAGTCGTGGCGCTGGGCGCGGCCGTCCAAGCCGGCGTGCTGCAAGGCGACGTCAAGGACGTGCTGCTGCTGGACGTGACCCCGCTGACCCTGGGCATCGAGACCCTGGGCGGCGTGTTCACCCCGCTGATTGAACGCAACACCACGATCCCGACCAAGCGCTCGCAGACCTTCTCGACCGCCGACGACAACCAGTCGGCCGTAACGATCCGCGTGTTCCAGGGCGAACGCCCGATGGCCGTCGACAACAAGGTCCTGGGTCAGTTCGACCTGGTCGGCATCCCGCCGGCCCCGCGCGGCGTGCCGCAGATCGAAGTGACCTTCGACATCGACGCCAACGGCATCGTCCAGGTCCACGCCAAGGACAAGGCGACCAACAAGGAGCACTCGATCCGCATCCAGGCCAATGGCGGCCTGTCGGACGCGGACATCGAGCGCATGGTCAAGGAGGCCGAGGCCAACAAGGCCGCGGACGAAAGCAAGAAGCAGCTGGTCGAGGCCAAGAACCAGGGCGAGGCGATCCTGCACTCGACCGAGAAGGCCCTGACCGAATACGGCGACAAGGTCGGCGCGGCTGAAAAGACCGCGATCGAAACCGGCGTCACCGAGCTGAAGACCGCTCTGGAAGGCGAAGACGTCGAGGCCATCCAGGCCAAGACCCAGGCGCTGATCCAGGCCTCGATGAAGCTGGGTGAAGCCATGTACTCGGCCCAGCAGGGCTCGGATGGCGAAGACGCCGAGGCCGCGGACGATGGCGTCGTCGACGCCGAGTTCGAGGAAGTCGACAACAACGACGACAAGTCGGCGAAGTAATTCGCCATGCGCGCGCTGCGGAACATGCTCACCCAGTCTGTTCCGCAGCCGCGACCTCTTGCCGCTCCGCCCGAAGACGTCTTGCGCCGGGCCGCGCGCTATCCCACCTCTCCTGATATCAACGCCACTTTCGTGGGCCTTTTGGGCGCCAGACGCTGACGATGCGCGACTATTACGAAGTTCTCGGCGTGACCCGGACCATCGATGAAGCTGGTCTGAAGTCCGCGTTCCGCAAGCTGGCGATGGAGCACCATCCCGACCGTAACGGCGGCTGCGAAAACGCGACCGGTCGGTTCAAGGAAATCAACGAGGCCTACAGCGTCCTCTCCGATCCGCAGAAGCGCGCGGCCTATGACCGCTTCGGCCATGCGGGCGTCAACGGTCCGCAGGGCGGCGCCGGCGGCTTCGGCGGCCAGGGCTTCGACGCTAGCGACATCTTCAATGATGTGTTTGGGGACGTCTTTGGCGAAATGTTCGGCGGCGGCGGTCGTCGCCAGTCGAACGGTCCGCAGCGCGGCCAGGACCTGCGTTACGACCTGGAGATCTCCCTGGAGCAGGCCTATGCCGGCGCCGAGGTCGAGATCACCGTCCCCGCCGCCATGACCTGCGAGGTCTGCGAGGGCTCGGGCGCCAAGCCGGGCACCAATCCCACCGTCTGCGGCACCTGCGGCGGCGCTGGCCGCGTCCGCGCGACGCAAGGCTTCTTCGCGGTTGAGCGCGGCTGCCCGCGTTGCGGCGGCTCGGGCCGTCTGGTTCTCGATCCCTGCCAGAACTGCCACGGCCATGGCCAGGTGCGCCGCGAGCGCATCCTGTCGGTCCGCATCCCGGCCGGCGTCGATGATGGCGCCCGCATCCGTCTGGCGGGCGAGGGCGACGCCGGCGGCCGCGGCGGCCCGCGCGGCGACCTCTACATCTTCCTGTCGGTGATCCCGCACGAGCTGTTCGAGCGCGATGGCCTCGACCTGCTGTGCACGGTGCCGGTGCCGATGACCACAGCTGCCCTCGGCGGCGAGATCGAAGCCCCGTGCCTGCTGGGCGGCGAGACCTGCGACGGCGAGTGCAAGATCACCGTCGCCGTCCCCGAAGGCGCCCAGACCGGCAAGACCGTCCGCCTCAAGGGCAAGGGCATGCCGTCCCTGCGCAGCCGCCAGCGCGGCGACCTGGTGGTCGAACTCTTCGTCGAAACCCCGACCCACCTGTCCGCCCGCCAGAAGGAACTGATGCGCGAACTGGCCGGCCTGTGCGGCGAAACCCAGAACCCCAAGTCGGCCAACTTCGTCGGCAAGGCGAAGCGGTTCTGGGAAGAGGTGACGGGGAGCTGATCCATCCCCGAAATTCCTTAATCTCGCCTCTTAACGGCGTCCGCGACGCTCTGTAGTTTCGCGCGTCATGAACGCCCATACCTCGACCCCTGCGCACCTTCTCGACCCCACCGGCGCGACGCCGGTGATGCAGCAGTTCTTCGAGATGAAGGCGCGCCAGCCCGATGCGTTGATCTTCTTCCGCATGGGCGATTTCTACGAGCTGTTCTTCGACGACGCCTATCGCGCCGCCGCCGCCTTGGGCATCAGCCAGACGTTCCGGGGCACCCATGCGGGCCAGCCGATCCCGATGGCCGGCGTGCCGCAGCATGCGGCCGAGGCCTATCTTTCCAAGTTGATCCGCCTGGGCTTCAAGGTCGCCGTCTGCGAGCAGATGGAAGACCCGGCCGAGGCCAAGAAGCGCGGTTCCAAGTCGGTGGTTCGCCGCGACATCGTTCGGGTCGTGACGCCGGGCACCCTGACCGAGGACGGCCTGCTGGACGCGCGCGGCGCCAACCGCCTGGCGGCCGTGGCCATTCGCGCCGGCCAGGCGGCCGTGGCGTCGGTCGAGCTGTCGACCGGCGAGGTCGAGGTCTTTGCCCTGGCCAAGGAGGCCGTCGCCCCGATCCTGGCGGCCCTGGCCCCGTCCGAGACCCTGGTCGCCGACCGCCTGCTGTCGGATGACACCCTCTCCCAGACCCTGAAGATCTGCGGCGGCCTGGTGCAGCCGATGCCGTCGGCCCTGTCCGAGCCGCAGGCCTCTGAAGCCCGCGTCAAGCGCCTGTACGGCGTCGACACCCTGGATGGCTTCGGCGGGCTGACGCCAGCCGAGATCGGGGCCCTGGGCCTGATCGCCGCCCACCTGGAGATGACCCAGGCCGGCAAGCTTCCGGCCCTGCGTGCGCCGCGCCGCGCGGCCGACGCCGATGTGATGGCCATCGACCCGGCCACGCGCGGCAGTCTGGAGATCGACCGCACCCAGACCGGCGACCGCAACGGCTCGCTGCTGGCCTGCATCGACCGCACGGTGACCTCGGGCGGGGCGCGCATGCTGGCCTCGCGCCTGGCCCGGCCGCTGCTGGACACCGCCGCCATCGACCAGCGCCTGGACGCCGTCGAATGGTTCGTCGAGCACCGCCCGCTGCGCCAGCGTCTGCGCGAGGTGCTCAAAGGCTCGGGCGACATGGCCCGCGCGCTTTCCCGTCTCGCCCTCGGTCGGGGCGGGCCGCGCGATCTGGGTTGTTTGCGTGACACCCTCAAGGTCGGCGAGCGCCTGGCCGGCATGGCGGGCGGGTCGCCCGATCCGCTGTCGCCGCCGCCGTTCGAGCTGGAGCACGCCTTCAAGGCCCTGACCCCGGCGCTGCATGAAGGCCTGTCGCAGTATCTCGACATCCTGGAGCAGGGCCTGGGTCCCGACTTGCCGGCCCTGGCCCGCGACGGCGGTTTCGTCGCCGCCGGTATCCGCCCCGAGCTGGACCAGGCGCGTGGCCTGCGAGACGACAGCCGCAAGGTTATCGTCGCGCTCGAAGCCCAGCTGACGGTCGAGAGCGGCGTGCCGCTGAAGATCCGTCACAACGGCGTGCTGGGCTATTTCGTCGAGGCCACGGCCGGCAAGGCCGACCCGCTGTTCCAGCCGCCGCTGAACGCCACCTTCATCCACCGCCAGACCCTGGCCAACCAGGTGCGCTTCACCACGGTGGAGCTGGCCGACCTGGACGCTCGCATCGCCCAGGCCGCCGAGCGGGCCCTGGCCATGGAGGTCGCCGCCTTCGAGGACTGGCGCGAACAGGCTCGCATGCATGCCGACGCCATCCAGATCGCCGCCGAGGCCCTGGCCCGCATCGACGTCGCCTCAGGCCTCGCCGAGTGGGCCGAGGACGCCGACGCCGTGCGACCGATCGTCGACAGGTCCTACGCCTTCGACGCCAAGGGCGCCCGCCACCCGGTTGTCGAGGCCGCCGTCAAGCGGGCCGGCGACCCCTATACGCCCAACGACTGCTGCCTGGACGCCTCGGGCGAGACCGGCGCGCGGTTGTCGATCGTCACCGGTCCGAACATGGCCGGTAAGTCGACCTTCCTGCGCCAGAACGCCCTGTTGGCGATCCTGGCCCAATCGGGCTGCTACGTGCCGGCCGCCAGCTTCAGGTTGGGCGTCGTCGACCGCCTGTTCAGCCGCGTCGGCGCGGGCGACGACCTGGCGCGCGGCCGCTCGACCTTCATGATGGAGATGGTCGAGACCGCCGCCATCCTCACGCAAGCCGGTCCGCGCTCGCTGGTCATCCTGGACGAGATCGGCCGCGGCACGGCCACCTATGACGGCCTGGCCATCGCCTGGGCCTGCGCCGAGGCCCTGCACGACACCAATCAGAGCCGCGCCCTGTTCGCCACGCACTATCACGAGCTGGCGACGCTGGAGGAGCGGCTGAGCTTCGTCTCCAACCTCAGCCTCCGGGCCAAGGAATGGAACGGCGACCTCGTCTTCCTGCACGAGGCCGCGCCCGGTCCGGCCGATCGCTCGTACGGCGTGCAGGTGGCCAAGCTAGCCGGCGTGCCCGGCCCGGTGGTCGTCCGCGCCCGCGAGGTGCTGGATCGCCTGGAGAGCAAGGACCAGTCGCCGGCCAAGCTGGACGACCTGCCGCTGTTCGCCGTCAGCCAGGCCGTCGCCCAGGCGCCTGCCAAAGCGGCGCCGAGCGCAGTCGAAGACACGCTGTCGGATCTGGATGTTGACGGGATGAGCCCGCGCGAGGCCCTGGAGGCGCTCTATCGCCTGAAAGGTCTGCTCAAGACCTAGCGGAAAGCTCTATATAGCAAACATGCCCCGTCGCCTTCGCCCCACCCGCCTGGAACACGTCGTCGACGGTCACGCCCTGCGGGCTCGCCTTTCGGCCGCCGCGCTCGACGCCATCGGCAACGAGGCCGACCAGCGCGCCCGGGCTATCGAGATTCTGAAACAGGCGCTGTTTCGCGGCCGGATGATCGCCAAGGAGCGGCTGGAGAACGGCGCCAGCGGCGTCGAGACCGCCCGCCTGATCAGCGGCGTCACCGACGAGGTGATCACCGCCCTCTACGACTTCACGACGGTGCACGTGTTCCGGGCCCGCAACCCGACCGAGGGCGAGCGTCTGTGCCTGCTGGCCGTCGGCGGCTATGGCCGCTCGACCCTGGCGCCGTTCAGCGACATCGATCTGCTGTTCCTGCGGCCCTACAAGCAGACGCCGCACGTCGAGAGCGTGATCGAGTTCATGCTCTATGCGCTGTGGGATCTGGGCTTCAAGGTCGGCCACGCCTCGCGGACCATCGAGGAGTGCGTGCGCCTCTCGAAGGAAGACTTCACGATCCGCACCTCGATCCTGGAGGCCCGCCGGCTGACCGGCGACGAGCGCCTGGCCGAGGACCTGAAGAAGCGCTTCCGCGACGACGTGGTGAAGGGCACCGGCGCCCAGTTCGTCGCCGCCAAGCTGAAGGAGCGCGACGACCGCCAGGCCCGCGCCGGCGCCAGCCGCTACATGGTCGAGCCCAACGTCAAGGAAGGGAAGGGCGGCCTGCGCGACCTCCACACCCTGATGTGGATCGCCGAATATCTGCACCCCGTCGACAAGCCCGAGGACGTCTTCAAGCTGGAGATCTTCTCCAGCCGCGAGATCAAGACCTTCATCCGGGCCTTCGACTTCCTGCATGCTGTGCGGGCCCATCTGCACTTCACGACGGGGCGGCCCGAGGAGCGGCTGACCTTCGACCTGCAGCCCGAGATCGCCCGCCGCATGGGCTATGGCGATCGGGGCGACGCGCCGGCGGTCGAGCGGTTCATGCGCCGCTATTTCCTGATCGCCAAGGAGGTCGGGGCCCTGACCCGCGCCTTCTCGGCCAAGCTGGAAGCCGAGCACTTCAAGAACGAGCCGAAGGGCATCTCGCGCTTCATTCCGGGCGCGCGGCCCAAGCGCAAGGCGCTGGAGGTCGAGGGCTTCTACGAGGACGGCGGTCGCCTGAACATCGAGGGGCCGGAGATCTTCGAGGCCGATCCGGTCAACCTGATCCGGCTGTTCAAGATCGCCGACGAGCGTGATCTCGATCTGCACCCCGACGCCTTCACGGCCGTGACCCGCAGTCTCTCGCTGATCACCTCCAAGGTGCGGCGTGACGAAGAGGCGGCGGCGACCTTCCTGGACCTCCTGGCGCGCGGCAAGCGCAGCTATCGCACCCTGACCCTGATGAATGACGCTGGCGTGCTGGGCCGGTTCATTCCCGAGTTCGGCCGGGTCGTGGCCCAGATGCAGTTCAACATGTACCACTCGTACACGGTGGATGAGCACACCCTGCGGGCCGTGGGGGTGATCGGCGACATCGCCGCGGGTCGCCTGGAAGATGACCATCCGCTGGCCGTGTCGATCATGCCGCTGATCGAGGACCGCGAAGCCCTGTTCCTGGCCATGCTGCTGCACGACACCGGCAAGGGCGGGGTCGGCGGCCAGGAGAAGGCCGGGGCCCGCGCGGCGCGCAGCGCCTGCGAGCGGCTGGGGATCGAGCGGCGCAAGGTCGAGCTGGTCGCCTGGCTGGTCGAGAACCATCTCGTCATGAGCGACTTCGCCCAGAAGCGCGACGTGTCCGATCCGGGCACCGTCGCCGCCTTCGCCCGCATCGTCGAGAACCCCGAGCGCCTGCGCCTGCTGCTGGTGCTGACCGTCGCCGACATCCGGGCCGTGGGGCCGGGGGTGTGGAACGGCTGGAAGGGTCAGCTGCTGCGCGAGCTCTACAACGCCACCGAGGCGGTGTTCCGCGGCGGGCGCGGCAAGGACGCGGCCGCCAATGTCGTGCGTCACCAGGAGAACGCCGCCGAGGCCGCCCGCGCCCTGTTGCTGGAAACCGATCCGGCCGCCATGGGCTGGGCGACGGCCATGGAGAACGCCTATTTCAGCGCCTTCCCGCAGGAGGACCTGCTCGAGCACGCCGGCCTGGCGCGTCGCGCGGCGATCCAGGGCGGCGCCGCGGCCGAGGGCCAGGTGCGGCCCGGCCAGAACGCCGCGGAGATCGTGATCGCCGCCCAGGACCGTCGCGGCCTGTTCGCCGACCTGGCCCTGGTCATCTCGTCCCTGGGCGGCAACGTCGTCGGGGCTCGGGTCTTCACGTCGCGTCAGGGCCAGGCGCTGGACGTGTTCCACGTTCAGGACGTCACCGGCGCGCCGATGGGCTGCGAGAACCCTCGGGCCTTGCGCCGCCTGGCCGACGCCCTGGAAGCCGCCGGTCGCGGCGAGGCCCTGGCCGTCGAGCCGCGCCGGGGTTCGGAACAGTCGCGCGCCGCCGCCTTCTCGATCACGCCGACGGTGGTGGTCGACAACGAGGCCTCCAACGACGCCACGGTGGTCGAGGCTTCCGGCCGCGACCGACCGGGCCTGCTGCATGCCCTGGCCAAGTCGCTGGCCGACAGCGGCCTGTCGATCCAGTCGGCCCATATCGACGGCTATGGCGAGCGGGCGGTCGACGCCTTCTACGTCCAGACGGCGCAGGGCGGGAAGATCACCGAGACCCGCAAGATCAACGCCCTGAAGGCGGACCTGCTGGCGGCCCTGGAGCAGAACGAAGCCGGCGCGCCGGCGGCGCGCCCGGGGCTGCGGCGGGCGCGGGCCAGCGTGGCGCGGTAATTAAGATGCTCCCCCGCAATGCGGGGGAGCTGTCGGCGGAGCCGACTGAGGGGGCTAGCTGGAAGGGGGCCGAGCTGGCCCCCTCCGGCCCTCTGGGCCACCTCCCCCGCATCGCGGGGGAGGATCTTACGGGGATTGGCGGATGGATACGCTCGGCGTTCGTGATGTCGGCGTCAACGAAATCAATCGCTTGCCGATTTTACGCCCCTTTCCATCCTCCGCATCCAGCCCGGCCGCATAATCACCTGGTCCCCGTCGCAAGGGGAGGGCGCTTGGATCCGGCCC
>CAZRPD010000208.1:0-8467 GCA_964601775.1 uncultured Caulobacter sp.
TGTTGGTGGCGAGCCCAAGGCGTATGGCCAGGCCCACCCCGGCGGACGGCGCCGCCACGCCGTCCAGATCCGTCTTGAGGTGGATTCCCGGCGGCTGCCAGATCTCGACGCCGAACTCTTGCTTGGCGAAGGCGATCTCCTCGTCGCAGTCGCCGTACTGCAGGTTGACGAACACCGCGCCGGGCGTCTGCAGCACCGCGCGCCAAGACTCGAACGGCGAGAACTGCCGGCCGCGTTCGGCGGCCAGGGACAAGCTCTTCCACAGCAGGCCGATTTTCGGCGCGGGGCCCAGCTTGGCCAGTTCGGCCGTCCAGTGGGCGACGCGGTCCGGATCGGGCGTCAGGAAGCGGTCGCGCTGCGGGAAGGCCTCGACCGACCCGCGCAGGGCCGGCAGGAAATCGCCGATCGCGGCCCAGTAGTCGAAGCGATCCCAGTCCTCAATCCCAGGCGCGGCGCGATAGGTGCGCCCCTCGTAGGCGACGGTGCGGTGGGCCGTAACCTCGATGCCGGGGAACGAGCGCTGGAACAGCGGAATCAGGCGGCGTTCGACGGCCAGCGACAGCACCCCGTCCGGACCCAGGCGTTCCAGCACGTCCGGCAGCAGGCCGGCGAACATCACCTCGTCGCCCAGGCCTTGCTCCATCGAGATCATCAGCGCCTTGCCGGCCAGGTCGTGGTCAGACCAGCGCGTTCCGGGGATCTGAAAGCGCGGCGCATGGGTCAGGGCAGGGGCGAATCGCGCCTCATAGGCTTCCCAGCCCTCGGCGATTCGACCCAGGCCCAGCAGGATGGTGGCCTGAGCGAACTGCATCATGGCCATGTCCTCGGGCGAATCGGGGCGCTTGATCGCCGCCTCGCAGTCGAGCAGAGCCTCTTCGATCTGGCCCAGGTCCAGTTTGGCGAAGGCGCGGTTGTGATAGGCCTTGCTGAGGTCGGGCCGCAGGCGCAGGGCCTCGTCGAAGAACACCAGCGAGCCGCCAGCGTCGCCGATATTGCACAGCACGGTGCCCAGGGTGTTCCACAGCAGGGCGGCCTCGGGATTGGCGGCGATCGCCGCCTTCAGCACCTCGATCGCCTCGCCCTCGCGGTTCAGCTCGCGCAGGGCGCAGGCCAGGTTGTTGGCGCCCTCGACATCGTCGGGCTTGGCCAGGCGATAGTGAGCGAAGAACTGGGCGGCGATCTCCGGCATGTTCATGCGGAACGCCAGGCGGCCCAGGTCGCCGGCCACGGGACCGTGGTCAGCCAGCAGCTTCAGCGCCGCCTCATAGGCCCGCAGCGACGAGGCGAAATCGCCTTGCTTCTCGCGCGCGATGCCCAGGATGTGCCAGCCCAGGCCCAACTGGTCGTCCTTCTTCAGCAGCTTCAGGGCCAGCTTGTCGGCCTTGGCGTAGTCGCCCAGACGGATGGCCTGGATCGCCTGGGCCACGGCCTTGGCGTTCTCGTTGTTCTTGATCTGCTGGGCGGCGCGCTTCAGCTGCTCGATGGCCTCGGCCGAGGCCGAATCGCCCACCGCGCCCGCGATGACCTCGCGATGAATCCCGGCCGCGCCGAGGTCGGCCTGGGCCAGGGCGCTGGCGGACAGTTCCAGGGCGCGTTTACGGGACATGGCGGCGGGCCTTACACTTTGCTGTTAACCATGTTGTGACGCGCTATGTTTAATTGAGTCCTAAGCTGCGGCTCTCGGTCGCAAGGGCGGCAAGATGGCGTTAACTCATGTTCGCCTAGCTTGCCTCTCGATCCGTCGACATGACGGGACCGGGCTTGTGCGGCGTAACGAAGGAGCGGCCTTAAGTGCCTTTGAAGCTGTCGCTGAAGCCCGGCGAAAAATTCGTTCTCAACGGCGCCGTGGTCCAGAATGGAGACCGGCGCGGTGTTCTGGTGCTCCAGAACAAGGCGTCCGTCCTTCGCGAGAAGGACATCATGCAGCCGGATCAGGTCACGACGCCCTCGCGTCGGATCTATTTCCCGGTGATGATGATGTACCTCGACGAGGCGTCCGCCGAGAAGTTCTTCGAGGAATTCGCGACGCGCCTTAACGATTTTATGGGTGTTGTGCGCAATCCTGTGGTCCTCCAGGACTGCATCGCCATTTCGAAGCACGTGATGGCGCGTGAGTACTACAAGGCTCTGATGTTGAGCCGTAAGTTGATTGAATACGAAGACGAGAGGTTGGGGCATGTCTCTTCGGGCGTATCAGCAGGCGGCGACGCGGGCTGAAAATCCCCGTGAAATGGAGTACCGCCTGTTCGGTCAGGTGACGCGCGCCCTCATGGACGCGTCACAGACCCCGGCGGACGACATCGCCACGCGGATCGACGCATTGGATTGGAATCGCAAGGTCTGGTCGGCCTTGGCGACCGATTGTTCGCAGCCGGAAAACCAGCTGCCGATGGAAATGCGCGCCAGCATCATTTCGCTGAGCCTGTGGGTCGGCCGTCACTCCAGCGCCGTGATGCGCAAGGAGGAGGATTTCGAGCCCCTCATCGAGATCAATCGCATGATCATGCAGGGTCTGGCGACGCGCGCCGACGCGGCTTGTTTCTGCTTTAGGCGCAAGACAGAAGGCTTTCCCAACCGCTTCGGAAAAAACCTGCCGCCCGGCGAATGTTGCATTCGCCGGGCGGTTTCGTTTTGGGCTCTAGCTGTCCAAAAAAGCTAGAAAATACATAGTGATAAGGTTTTTTGAGGTGCGCGGCCGAACTGGCCCGGAGCTTGCGATGGTTCGCGCGGGCAAAATGCCCGCCCGGCACTACGCCGGATAAATCCCACCAAAACGGTAGGTGCCAAATGCTGAACTCGATCAACACGAACCCGGGCGCTCTCATCGCGCTCCAGAATCTGAACCAAACTAACACGGAGCTCGCCACCACCCAGAGCCGGATCAACACCGGCAAGAAGGTTGCAACCGCTAAGGACAACGGTGCGATCTGGTCGATCGCCAAGATGCAGACCGCCAACTCGGCGTCGCTGAACTCCGTGAAGGATTCTCTCCAACGCGGTCAGTCGACGATCGATGTGGCGCTGGCAGCTGGCGACACGATCACCGATCTGCTCACGAAGATGAAGGAAAAGGCCCTGGCCGCTTCCGACACCTCGCTGAACACCGCTTCGTTCAATGCGCTCAAGTCGGACTTCGACTCTCTTCGCGAGCAAATCAAAAAAGCCGCGACGAATGCGAAGTTCAACGGTGTGAGCCTGTCGGATGGCTCGACCACGAAGCTGGCCTTCCTGTCCAACTCGGACGGGGACAACTTCACGGTCAACGCTCAGACCCTGGCCCTCGAGGGCATTGGTCTGTCGGACGCCGACACGCTGACGGATGCGACCCAAGCCAAGGGTATGATCACGACGATTGCCACCGCGCTGCAATCGGCGACCAACAAGCTGGCCTCGCTCGGCACGGCCTCGACCGGTCTGGACATGCACCTGACCTTCGTTGGCAAGCTGCAGGACAGCCTGGACGCCGGCGTTGGCAACATGGTCGACGCAGACCTGGCGAAGGAAAGCGCCAAGCTCCAGTCGCTGCAGACGAAGCAGCAGTTGGGGGTCCAGGCCCTTTCGATCGCCAACCAGGCTCCGCAGTCGATCATGTCGCTGTTCAGGGGCTGAGCCCGATACGCCGGACGTCTCCTTTCGAGGAGCGTCCGGCGGCCTCTTTCTGCTGGGTGCGCAACAAGTGCCCGGCAACAATTGCCCATGTCGAAAGCCTCCCGGCAAAAGCTGCCGGGAGGCTTCGTCGTTCTGGCGGGTAAAAACTCAATAAAATCAGCGAAATGGACAGATTGTCGCGGCTCGGCAAAATTGGCCCGGCAATTGCTACAGACCTTTTCGAGCAAAATGCTCCCGGCAGCCAAAATGGCGTCGGCCCCCTTGAAAAGGACACCAATTCGTCATGGCGCTGAACAGCATCAACACGAACTCGGGCGCGATGATCGCCCTGCAAAACCTGAACTCGACCAACACCGAGCTGGGTGTCGTCCAACAGCGCATCAACACCGGCAAGAAGGTGGCTAATGCCAAGGACAACGGCGCGATCTGGGCCATCGCCAAGAACCAGTCGGCCGCCAGCCAATCGCTGAACGCGGTGAAGGACTCACTGCAACGTGGTCAATCGACCATCGACGTCGCCCTGGCTTCCGGCGACACGGTCATCGACCTGCTGGGCAAGATGAAGGAAAAGGCCCTGGCCGCTTCCGACACCTCGCTGAACACCGCCTCGTTCAACGCCCTGAAGTCGGACTTCGACTCGCTGCGCGAGCAGGTCAAGAAGGCCGTCGACAACTCCAAGTTCAACGGCGTCTCGATCGCCAACGGCAGCACCCAGAAGCTGACCTTCCTGGCCAACGCCGAAGGCGACAGCTTCACGGTCAACGCCCAGACCATCACGCTCACGGGCATCGGCCTGGACGAAATGGAAACGTTCACCACCGCCGCCGAAGCCAAGACCAAGATCACCGAGGTCGCCACGGCCCTGCAGTCGGCCAGCAACAAGCTGGCCTCGCTGGGCACCAGCTCGTCGGGCCTGGACGCTCACCTGACCTTCGTCGGCAAGCTGCAAGACAGCCTGGACGCCGGCGTGGGCAACCTGGTGGACGCCGACCTGGCCAAGGAAAGCGCCAAGCTGCAGTCGCTGCAAACCAAGCAACAGCTGGGCGTGCAGGCGCTGTCGATCGCCAACCAGTCCACGGGTTCGATCCTGAGCCTGTTCCGCTAAGGAATGGAGGGGGCGGCCATCCGGTCCGCCCCCGCTTTTCCAACGGAAATCAGGACAGGGAGCAAACAACGAAAACCAGGAGGCCGGCCCCGAAAAAGCCGGCGGTAAAGGATGGAACCGAAAGCCGCTCTTACGGCCCTTCACAACGAGTTCGTCGCCGTCAATCCGACGCCTGTTCACGCCCCGGAGACCTCCGAGGGCGCGAAGTCCGTTCCGGTCGAGGCCGCGCCGCAGTCGGCGCCGACCATCGACGACGGTCCTCAGCCGGGCGACCTGCGCCTGGTGATCGAGCAGGATGGCGACTCGGGCGACTACATCTACAAGACCGTGGACCGCCGCACCGGCGAGACGCTGAACCAGTATCCGCGCGAGCAGATCCTGAAGCTTCGCGAGGGTGAGGCCTACCACTCCGGCGACGTCTTCAACGGCAAGGCCTGATTTCCAAGGCAAGGCCTGCGAAATCTGTTTCTGAGCGCCGCTTTCCTGGCGCTCAGGGCGGGGGTGCGACGGCGGGCCGCAGGCGTAAACGGATATGGTTTATATCCGTTAACCATAATCTTACTTTCTGAACCCAGTCTCGGCGGCGAACAGATCGCCCGCCGAATCGCGAGCGGTCGCAACCAACGGCAAAATCGCCGATCGGAGGCCGCGTATGGCGTTGAGCGTCAACACGAACCAGCCCGCGCTGATCGCGCTGCAGAACCTCAATCGCACCAATGAGGGCATGCAGTCGGTTCAAACCCGGATCAATACCGGCGAAGCGATTTCCACCGCCAAGGACAATGCGGCCATCTGGTCGATCGCCCAGGATCAGCGCGCCGACATGAGCGCGCTGGGCGCGGTCAAGATGAGCCTGGATCGCGCGACCTCGATCGCCGACGTGGCGCTGGCCGCCGGCGATTCGATCTCCGACCTGCTGAAGCTGATGAACGAGAAGGTGGTGGCCGCGAAGGACACCTCGCTGTCCAGCACCTCGCTGCAATCGCTGAACGCCGACTTCCAGGGGCTGCTCAAGAACCTTGAGCAGGTGATCAAGAGCGCGGTGTTCGACGGCGCCAACCTGCTGGACGGCAGCCAGCCGGCCGACATGACCTTCCTGGCCGACGCCGACGCCGCCCAGGCCATCACGCTGAACCTGCAGAACCTGACGCTGGGCGGGCCGATCAACTCGCTGCTGCCGGGCGACGACATCTTGACGCCGGGCAATGCCGACGCCGTCCATGCGCGCCTCAAGGCGACGATGACCGCGGTCAACCAGGCCGTCGGCAACATCGGCACCCAGGCCAAGCAGATCGAGGCGCACAACACCTTCGTGGGCCGGCTGACCGACGTGCTGGAGACCGGCGTGGGCAATCTGGTCGACGCCGACATGGCCAAGGAAAGCGCGCGCCTGCAGGCTTTGCAGGTCAAGCAGCAGCTGGGCGCCCAGGCCCTGTCGATCGCCAACAGCGCGCCGCAGATCATTCTGTCGCTGTTCAAGGGCTAAAGCTAGGTTCGGGCGTTGCGACAGGATAGGCTTCCGCAACGCCAACCGAGGATTCGGCGACGAGCATGATCGAGCTGCGCGACTTGCGGGACGAGGACGAGGATGTCCTCTTTCAGTGGCGTTCCGAACCCGAGGTCGACCGCTGGATGTCGGACGCCGAGCTGCCCAGCCATGCGGCTCACGCCGCCTGGTTCCAGGCCCTGCGAACCGATCCGAACATGCGCGGATGGATGATCACCCGCGCCGGCGCGCCCATGGGGCTACTGACCCTCACGGGGCTCAAGAGTCATCATCGCCGCGCCAGCTGGCACTGGTTCCTGGGCTCGGCCGAGGCGCGGGGCAGGGGCGTTGGCCGCGCCGCCCAGGTGCTGGGCCTGGACCGGGCCTTCGGCGAGCTCTCCCTGCACAAGGTTTTCGCCGAGGTCATGGCCGACAACGATGCGGCGCTGAAGGCCCAGTCGTCGGCCGGTTTCCGCCGCGAGGGCTATCTGCGCGGCCACGTGCTCAAGGGCGGGCAGCCGCGCGACGTGGTGCTGCTGAGCATTCTGGCCGACGAGTGGGCCGAGCTGCGTGAAGACGCGCGCCGCGCTTTGTCGGACGCCAATCTCATCGCTGCCTAACATCGTTTAACGCCAAGTCTTAACGAGTCGTCAGCGATCCTCTGCCAAAGGTACCAGCGGGGAACCTTGCGTCCCGCACAGGACAGGTCGTGATTAGCTTCGATTCCAGTCTTCTGCTTGGCTACTATCAGGCCCGTTCGGGCGTGAGCGCCGCTGCGTCTGGAACGGCGGCGGTTTCCGCCTCCAGGTCCAAGGCCGTGGTGCCGTCTGCGCCGTGGCTGAGCGAGGCCATCCCTGAGCCCAGCGAACTGGTCCGCACGGCCCTGGCCGGCCGCAAGTTCGTCGACGAGGACGCCAACAGCTCCAGCCTCAAGGGCGTCAGCGCCGACTACAAGAAGCTGTTCGCCACCTATCAGGCGCTGAACACCCTCTCGGCCCTGGCCACGCGCGCCGGCGAGAAGGGCGTCACCGAGAGCGAGGTCTCGCGCCTGCAGAAGGCGCTGATGAAGGGGCTGACGGAGGTCGGCTCCTATGTCCAGAACATGTCCCTGGATCAGGGGCGGCTGACGACCGGCGCGGTGGCGACCTCGACCAAGAGCGCCGTAGGCGTGCCCAAGGCGACCTACACCTATGTCACCGACGCCATTCATACCGGCCAGATGGACGACGAGGTCGCCAAGTTCAAAGGCGATGTCTCGTTCGATGTCGCGGTGAAGAGCTTCGGCGAGACCACGACCCTGAAGATGGATCTGTCCGAGATGGGCTCCAAGCCCCGGACCATGTCCAACGTCATCAGCTTCATGAACGACAAGCTGAAGGACGCCGGCTTCCGGACGACCTTCTCGCTGCAGCGGACCCCCGGCGTCGAGCGCACGGTTCAGGTGGCGGGCAAGCCCGTCACCCTGCCGGCGACCGGCGACGATTTCGCCCTGCGCATCAACGGCGACTCGGTCGAGGAACTGACCTTCTCGGCCCCGACCACGGCGCCGGCGGTCTATGTGACCACCAAGGCCGGCGACCCTGATCCCGACAAGAATTCGCTCACCGACGACGGCGTTTTCGAGACCACCCTGACCAAGTACAGCGCGGCCGGAACCGCCGGCGGCGCCAATGCCGGCGCACCGGGCGGCAAGGTGTTCACCGAGACGCTGCAGGGCACGATCTCGAGCGTCCGCAAGTCGATCACCGGCCCGGACGGCTCGGTCTACATGCTGGCCGACGTTGGCACAGAGGTCGAGGGCAAGCTCGACATCAACGGCCAGCCGATCAAGGGCGAGAGCGACGTCGCCCTGCTGAAGTACGACAGCGCCGGCCATCTGCTCTATGCCCGCTCGCTGGGCGCGACCGACAAGGCCAACGGCCTGTCGCTGGCGGTGGCCGACGACGGCAGCGTGGCCGTGGCCGGCTCGGTCAGCGGCCGCCTGGCCGGCGCCGTCAACGGCCCGATCAACAATGGCGATGGCTCCACCCTGACCGACAGCTTCGTCACGCGCTACGCCGCCAATGGCGACGAGCAGTGGACGGTGCGCCGCGGCGGCCTGCAGGAAGACGAGGCCACAGCCCTGGCCTTCGGCTCGGACGGCGTCCTCTATGTCGGCGGCCGCAGCAAGTCCGACCTGCCCAGCTCGGTCGGAACCGACCCCAGCGGCGGTCGGGACGCCTATCTTTCGGCCTTCGCCACCGACTCCGGCGGCCAGCCCAAGGCGC
>CAZRPD010000209.1:0-8425 GCA_964601775.1 uncultured Caulobacter sp.
GGCAAAGAGGGCGACGGCGAGGATCAGGCGGCGCATGGCGGGTCCTTCGAGGCAGGCGGCGCCATGAGAGGCGAGGCCCGCCCCGCCGTCAACCCGAGGTCGCGTAGGCCGCCGACAGCCGCCTGTAGGCTTTGGAGCCGAAGGCCAGCACGGTAACCACCACGCCGACCACCCCGGCCAGGGTGAAGACCAGGGCGATGCCGCGATCGGCGCCGCGCCCGAACCAGTCGCCGATGGCGGCCGCGCCGCTCCCCGTGGTCATGAACGGGATGACGACGAACTGGGTCAGCGGCCCGATCAGGAACGCCGTCAACGGCGAGGCCGCCTGCTCCACCGACTGGGCAAAGCCGAACACCCGGCCCTGGCGCTCTAGTGGGACAACCTTCTGCAAGGTGGTCTGCTCGGCGGCCTCGGCGACGGGGCCCAGCAGCATCCAGACGAAGCAGCCGGCCGCCAGCAGCACGATCGACGCCTTCAGGGTGAAGACGCAGCACACCGCCCAGGTGATCAGATTGACCAGCAGCAGGGTGCGCAGGGGATTGGCGCCCAGGCCCGTGCGGCTGATGACGATCCCGCTGAGGATGAAGGCGATCGACAGCACGCCGAACAGCAGCCCCCAGACCTGCACCGACACCAGCGACAGGCCGTAGGCGTCCAGCAGCGCCATGAAGATGCCGCCCAGGAAGTTGTTGAAGGTGGCGAAGAAGATCAGGGCGAACAGGCCCGGCACGGCGGCGATGACGCGGATCGTGCCACGCAGGTCGACCGTATTGCGCGGGGCCGGCTCGCCCGCGACCGGCTGGGCGCGGGGCTCGTCGACCCGGATGGTCAGCAGATGCGCCAGCGCTGCCAGGGTCAGGCCGATGGCGAAGACCAGGACGTAGATCATCCCGCCCCAGGCCACCAGCAGGCCGCTGATCACCGAGGTGGTCAGGAAGCCGATGCCCGTCACCATGCCGACCAGGCCGTTGGCCTTGTCGCGCTCGGCCTCGGGAATGAGGATGGTCACCAGGGTCGGCAGGGCGATGCTGCGGACATTGCCGGCGACAACGCCCAGCATGGTCAGGGCGATCAGGCCCCATAGCCACGGCGCGGAGACATCGGCGATCGCCCCCTTGGGCGCGAGGGCCAGCAGCCCCAGGGCCGGAACATACAGCGCCAGCGACGCCACGCTGGACCCGGCCATGGCGATGGTCTTGCGGTGGTGGTCGACCAGGCTGCCGAACCAGAAGCCGCCGGCGGCGGTCAGCGCCAGGAAGACCCCGGCGATCATGCCCGTCGCGAAGACCGATCTGGTCTCCAGATAGACGTAGAAGGTCAGGGCGAACCAGACCGTGGCGTTGGTGACGTTGGCGATCAGATTGTTGATCAGCAGGTGATGAAACGGCGTCACGAGGGCTCCCGCTGGCTGACCCGCACCCAGTCGACCTCCATCGTGGCCGGCAAGGCCGCCTCGTCGATCCCCTTGGCGTTGGCGCCCTCGGGCCAGCGGCCGCCGAAGGCCAGGTTCAGGATCAGATGGAAGGGCTGGTCGAACGGCGCGGGACCCGCGGCCTGGTCGTCACGCTTCCAGTCCGCCGCCTTGGCCTGGGCGTACTGCTGGCCATCGACGAACCAGGTGATCGCCTCGGCCGACCACTCCACCGCGTAGACGTGGAAGCCGTCCTCGGAGGCCAGCATGGGCGTGGCATTACTGACCTGCCTGTGCGTCCCGGCCGCGTCGCCCGCGAAGTGGATCGTGCCGAACACCCGATTCTCGCGCCCGCTCTCGCAGCCTTCCGTCATGGCGTCGCACGGCGCGCCCAGGTTCACCGCCTCCAGGATGTCGATCTCGCCCGAGCGCGGCCAGCCGCCATAGGTGGCGAAGTCCGGCATCATCCAGATCGCCGGCCAGACGCCCTGACCGCCGGGGATTCTGGCGCGGGCTTCGATGCGGCCGTGGAGCCAGCTGGCCTTGCCCTGGGTCAGGATCTTTCCCGAGGCGTAGTCGCCGGTCTTCATCGGTCCTGTCGGCCCCGCCCAGGGATTGGCCAGGCCCGTGGTCTTGCGCTTGATCGCCGTCAGCTTCAGCACGCCGCCGCCGACCGACACCGTCTCGGGACTGACGTCGTAGCACTGCCGCTCGTCATTGCCGCCGCCGCCACAGTCGGCGGCATAGGCCCACTTGGTCTCGTCCAGCCGGTCGCCGTCGAATTCGTCGGCCCAGACGCGCTTCCAGTCGGCCTCCTGGGCATAGACAGGCGCGGCGGCGAGGGCGGCGATGGCCAGAGCCAGGGCGGCGATCGGTCGGGTCATGCGCCGACCCTAGGCGAGGACGCCGCACATTCCCATCCCGCGCGAACCGGCCTAGAGATCGGCCCATGCGCACCGGACCCGACATGATGCTGGAACTGGCCTGCGGACCGGGACCGGTCTGCGGGGTCGACGAGGCCGGGCGCGGCCCCTGGGCTGGCCCCGTCAGCGCCGGCGCGGTGATCCTGGATCCCGACCGGGTGCCTAAAGGCCTCAACGACTCCAAGAAACTCACCGCCAAGGCCCGCGCGGCCCTGGAGGAGGAGATCAAGGCCGTCGCGATCGCCTGGGGCGTGGGCATGGCCTCGATCGAGGAGATCGAACAGCTCAACATCCTGCACGCCGCCGGCCTGGCCATGTGCCGGGCCATCGAGGGCCTGTCGGTGACCCCGGCCATCGCGCTTGTGGACGGCAACTACGCCTTCAAGCTGCCCTGCCCGATCAAGACCGTGGTCAAGGGCGATGCCCTGTCGTGCTCGATCGCCGCGGCCTCGATCCTGGCCAAGGAGGCCCGCGACCGGATCATGGTCGAGATGGACGCGGTCTATCCCGGCTACGGCTTCGCCGGCCACAAGGGCTATCACGCGCCAATCCATGTGGAGGGCCTGCGCAAGCTTGGCCCCTCGCCGATCCACCGCCTGGGCTGGGCGCCGGTCAAGGCCGCGCTGGCCGAAAAGGGCCTAGACGCCTGATCGCGCTGAGGTTTTGAGTCTGATCAGACTCAAACGGTAAGGTTAACCGCCCGCTAACCACGTCTCTACACACCGCGTTTACCAGCAAGACTCATGATTCCACTCTCTTTCTTAGGGACGTGGACCATGAAGTTCGGGCCGGAAACCATCATCCTGGGCGACTGCATCGAGCAGATGAACGCCCTGCCGGAGAAGTCGGTCGACCTGATCTTCGCCGATCCGCCCTACAATCTTCAGCTGGGCGGCGACCTGCTGCGTCCCGACAATTCCAAGGTCGACGCGGTCGACGACCACTGGGACCAGTTCGAGAGCTTCGCCGCCTACGACCAGTTCACCCGCGCCTGGCTGAAGGCCGCCCGCCGCGTGCTGAAGGACGACGGCGCGATCTGGGTGATCGGCAGCTATCACAACATCTTCCGCGTCGGCGTGGCCGTGCAGGACCTGGGCTTCTGGATCCTCAACGACATCGTCTGGCGCAAGTCCAACCCGATGCCCAACTTCAAGGGCACCCGCTTCGCCAATGCTCACGAGACCCTGATCTGGGCCTCGAAGAGCCAAAACGCCAAGCGCTACACCTTCAACTACGACGCCCTGAAGATGGCCAATGACGAGGTGCAGATGCGCTCGGACTGGACCATCCCGCTGTGCACCGGCGAGGAGCGCATCAAGGGCGCCGACGGCAACAAGGCCCACCCGACCCAGAAGCCGGAAGCCCTGCTCTATCGCGTGATCCTGTCGACGACCAAGCCGGGCGACGTGATCCTGGATCCGTTCTTCGGCGTCGGCACCACCGGCGCGGCCGCCAAGCGCCTGGGCCGCAAGTTCATCGGCATCGAACGCGAGGCCGAATATGTCGACCACGCCAAGGCCCGCATCGCCAAGGTCGTACCGATCGCGCCGGAAGACCTGGACATCATGGGCAGCAAGCGCGCAGAGCCGCGCGTCCCGTTCGGCACCATCGTCGAGAGCGGCCTGCTGTCGCCGGGCGACACCCTCTACTGCGCCAAGGGCAACCACGCCGCCAAGGTGCGTCCGGACGGTTCGATCACGGTCGGCGACCTGTCGGGCTCGATCCACAAGATCGGCGCCCTGGTCCAGTCGGCCCCGGCCTGCAACGGCTGGACCTACTGGCACTTCAAGACCGACGCGGGCCTGGCCCCTATCGACGTGCTGCGGGCCCAGGTGCGGGCGGGGATGAACTAGAGCAACCGCTCCGCGGCCCACGCCGCTTTCAGGAATACGCTGGGCAGGGCCGAGAGCCCTGCACGCGGCGTCCAGACGAAGTCGCCGTCGTTGGCGCCGGCCGCCGCGAACACCCGCAGCGTCAGGGAGAAGTGCGTGAAGACGTGCTCCACCGCGCCCAGGTCGCGCCAGGCGGCGGCGACCGGCGCGGCCAGGGCGGCCTCGGCATCGGACCAGGGCGTCGCGCGCCAGTCGCTGGTCGGCAGGCCCAGCATGCCGCCCAGCAAGCCCTTGGGCGGGCGACGGACCAGAGCCACCTCGTCGCCGCGCGTCAGGACGTAGGCCACACCGTGGCGGCGCGGGCGGTCGGCCTTCTTCGTCTTCCGCGGATAGGTCTCGGGCGCGCCGCCGGCATAGGCCGCGCACCAGGTCGAGACGGGGCAGCGGTCGCACAGCGGCGACTTCGGTTTGCAGACCGTGGCCCCGAGATCCATCAGCGCCTGGGCCCAGTCGCCAGGGCGGTCGGCGGTGACGAGGTCGGCGGCCAGGGCCTTCAGCTCCGGCTTGCTGTCGGGCAGCGGCGTCTCGACCGCGAACAACCGCGACATCACCCGCTCGACATTGCCATCGACGACATTGGCCGCCCGGTCGAAGGCGATCGCGGCCACGGCGGCGGCGGTGTAGGCCCCGACGCCCGGCAGAGCGCGCAAACCTTCCTCGGTGTCTGGAAAGATCCCGTCATGCTCGCCCGCCACCGCTCGGGCGCAAGCCAGGAGGTTGCGAGCCCGGGCGTAGTAGCCCAGCCCCGCCCAAGCGGCCATCAAGTCGCCGTCCGGGGTCGCCGCCAGGTCCGAGATCGTCGGCCAGCGCTCGGTGAAGCTCAGAAAGTAGGGCGTGGCGTGCGGCACGGTGGTTTGCTGCAGCATCACTTCCGAAAGCCAGACGCGGTAGGGATCCGAGCGCACGCCCGCGCGGCGGTCACCCGGCGAGGTGCGCCAGGCCAAGGTGCGCGCCTGGGCGTCGTACCAGCACAGCAGAGCGTAACGGATGGCGTCGCGGTCTTTCATCGTCCCTCGCCTACCCCGAAGACCCGCCGTCGTGCTAGCGTTCCGCGCATGCGCCGCCCCTTGCCCACGCCGGAAGAAGCCCTCGCGATCCTGCGCAGGAAGCGGACGCGGCCGCAGTTCCGCTCGCCGCCCCCGGCCAGCAAGAACCTGGCGCCGCTGCTGAAATCCCTGGAAGAGAAGTACGGCAAGGGTCCGGCCGCCCTGCAGGCCCGCTGGCGCGAAATCGTCGGCGACACCCTGGCGCGACGGACCGAACCGGTGCGGATCATCAAGGGGCGCAACGGCGATGGCGGAGCGCTGGAACTGCGCGTCGATGGTCCCGTGGCCTCGCTGATCCAGCACCAGGCGCCCCAGATCACCGCGCGCCTGGACATGCTGCTGGGCAAGGGCGTCGTCACCCGCCTGCGCATCGTCCAGGGTCCGGTGAAAGCGCCTGCCGCACCGGTCGCCCAGCGCCCGCGCCGCAAGCCGCCGCTGGACGCGGCTTTGGAAAAGCAGCTGTCCGACAGCCTGTCCGAGCAGCCCGAAGGCGACCTGAAACAGGCCCTGCTGAAGCTGGGCCGAGGCGTCTTGGCCTCCGAGCGCTGAACGACCCGCGCGCCCGCTCGCGACCATTGACAAGCGTCCCGCCGTGAAGCTCATGCGCTGTCACGGTTTGGGCTCTTTTCCCGCGATAACGAGAATCGGGCTTACACTTTCCAATCGACCGTCGAGGGCCAAATTCCATGCGTTCGCTGATCAGCCGAGTCACTATCGTCGCCGCGCTCGCCGCCGGCCTTTCCGCCTGCGGTCCCAAGGGCGAGAGCGTCTCCGCAGACGACATGACCCAGGGCAACGCCAGCGCCAAGATTACCGTCGTCGAATACGCCTCGGCCTCGTGCAGCCACTGCGCCGAGTGGAACGAGGACGTCTATCCGGCCTTCAAGGCCAAATATATCGACACCGGCAAGATCAACTACGTCTATCGCGAGATCCTGACGCCGCCGCAGGAAGTGGCCGCCGCCGCCTTCCTGATGGCCCGCTGCGCCGGCAAGGACAAATACTTCCAGGTCGTGGACTCGGTGTACCGCAGCCAGACCGAGATGTTCACGACCGGCCAGTTCCGCGAAGGCCTGCTGCGCGTGGCCCAGTCGGCCGGCATGAGCGAAGACCAGTTCAACGCCTGCGTCACCGACGAGAAGGGCCTGAAGGCCCTGAACGAGCGCGTCGAGAAGTACAGCAAGGAAGCCAAGATCCAGGGCACCCCGACCTTCGTCGTCAACGGCAAGAAGGTCGGCGGCGACGAGGGCGGCGCCCGCAGCCTGGCCGAGCTGGACAAGGCCATCGCGGAAGCATCGAAGTAATGACCATGGACCGGCGCGCGCTGATCGTTTCCGGGCTGGCCGTCGCGGCGAGCCCCGCCGTGGCGCGCGCCGCCAAACTGCCGCCGGCGCCCGGCGAAATGGCGCTGGGCTCGGCCAAGGCCCCGGTGCAGCTGGTGGTCTACGCCTCGGCCAGTTGTCCGCACTGCGCCCACTGGTGGACGACGGTGCTGCCCTCCGTGCGCAAGAGCTTCGTCGACACCGGCAAGGTGCAGTTCGTGTTCCGCGAGTTCCTGACGCCGCCGAACGAGTTCGCCGCCGCCGGCTTCATCCTGGCCCGCCGCGTGCCGGGCAAGTATTTCGACGTCCTGACCACGGTGTTCGAGCGCCAGGCGGCCATCTATGAGAGCGGCAAGCTGTTCGAGGGTCTGCTGGCGATCGGCAAGCAGTACGGCCTGACAGACGCCCAGTTCTCGGCGGCGCTGAACGACGCCGCCGCCCTCAAGGCGGTGAATGAGCGCACAGCCACGGCGATCGAGAAGCAGGGCGTCCAAGGCACGCCGACCTTCTTCATCAACGGCGTCCGACATGTCGGCGAAGCCGACTTCGCCGACCTGTCCAAGGCCTTCGCCGCCGCGGCGAAGGGCTAAGTGACCGACGGGACCGCCACGTGCAGTTCCAGCGCCTGCGCCTTTCGGGCTTCAAGTCCTTCGTCGAGCCGACCGAGTTCCGGATCGAGCCCGGCCTGACGGGCATTGTCGGGCCGAACGGCTGCGGCAAGTCCAACCTGCTGGAAGCCCTGCGCTGGGTGATGGGCGCCAACTCGGCCAAGGCCATGCGCGCGGGCGGCATGGACGACGTGATCTTCGCTGGCAGTGGCGCGCGGCCGCCGCGCAACCACGCCGACGTCGCCTTGACCATCGACAACGCCGATCGCACGGCCCCCGCCCAGTTCAACGACGACCCCATCCTGGAGGTCGTGCGCCGCATCGATCGCGGGGCCGGCTCGACCTACAAGATCAACGGCCGCGAGGTGCGGGCCCGCGACGTCCAGTTGCTGTTCGCCGACGCCTCGACCGGGGCCAATTCGCCGGCCCTGGTGCGCCAGGGCCAGATCAGCGAACTGATCGGCGCCAAGCCGCAGAACCGTCGCCGCATCCTGGAAGAGGCCGCCGGGGTCTCGGGCCTGCATACCCGCCGCCACGAGGCCGAGCTGAGGCTGCGCGCCGCCGAGAGCAACCTCTCGCGCCTGGACGACGTGGCGCGTGAACTTGAGACGGCCCTGAACCGCCTCAAGCGCGAGGCTCGTCAGGCCGAGAAGTACAGGCGCCTGTCGGCCGAGATCCGCGCGGTGCAGGGCGCGGTGCTCTACGCCCGCTGGACCGAGGCCCGCGATACGCTAGAGCGCACCCAGCGCGAGGCCACCGAGGCCGCCCGTCTGGTCGAGGAGACCGCCCGCGCCAGCGCCGCCGCCCAAGTGGCGATCACCGACGCCGAGACCGCCATGCCGCCCCTGCGCGAAGAGGCGACCATCGCCCAGGCGATCCTGGGCCAGTTGGCGATCCAGAAGGACCGCGCCGAGCGCGAAGCCGAGGCCGCCGCCGCCGAGTTCGAGCGCCTGGGAAGCGATCTCGCCCGCATCGACGCCGACCGCGGTCGCGAGGAACAGGCCACGACCGACGCCGCTGCGGCGCTGGCCCGCATCGACGCCGAGCTGGCCGAGGTTCGGGCCCTGGTCGCCGCCGCGCCGGAGCGGGGTCCTGAGCTAGCCGCCGCCGCCAAGGCCGCCGAGGAAGCCCGCGCCGCCGCCGCGACCCAGGTCGAACAGTTGGCGGGCCGCGTCGCCGCAGAGGAGGGCCAGGGCCGCGCCGCCGCCGCTCGCCTGTCCGAG
>CAZRPD010000210.1:0-8337 GCA_964601775.1 uncultured Caulobacter sp.
CGGGGCGGGGTTGCGGCGCTTATGACCGCAAACCGGCGCCCTGAGGCACACTCAGGACGCCGTTCTTGGTCTTGCAGGACCAGTTCAGGTCTAGCGGTTGGCGATCACGTCGAAGATCAGGCCCGTGGCGATCGCCGCCAGGATGTAGTCATTGCCGCTGCGGTACCAATAGTAGCCGCGGGGCGGGGCGCGCAGACCATAACGGCCATAGTCGCTCATCCGGTAGTAATCGCCGCGATAGTACTGCGGCAGATAGGCGCCGCGACGCCAGGCATTATAGCCGGGGCGGAAGCCCGGACGGCCATAATAGGCTTGCGGGGGCGGGCCGTACGACCAGCGATTGTTGTAGTAGTAGCCGTTGTGACGGCCACGGTCCCAACGATCGCCGCGATCCCAACCGCGGTCGCCGCGGCCACGATCCCAGCCGCCGCGATCCCGGTCACGGCCGCGATCACCGCGATCCCAGTCGCGACCGCCACGGTCGCCGCGGTCACGGTGTTCCCAGCGACCGCGATCCTGGGCGGAGGCCTCGCTGGCCGACAGGGCCATCGGCCCGGCCACGGCGGCCACGGCGGCGATAGCGAGCATCAGACGTTTCATGTCGTCTTCTCCTTGTGGTCGGGCGGATCCTGCGAAGGGCCCGCCAAGAAACTTCCCTCGACCTTGAAACGCACGATGGCGGTCTTCGGCTGAACCGTGGCTGAACGGCGTCGTCAGGTGCGATTTCGCCACGGAAGCCTTGGCGGGGAGGGCGCTGGTCGCCATGGTCTCG
The DNA here is from genome assembly GCA_964601775.1 of uncultured Caulobacter sp. Lineage (GTDB taxonomy): Bacteria > Pseudomonadota > Alphaproteobacteria > Caulobacterales > Caulobacteraceae > Caulobacter. Next base: position 773 of record CAZRPD010000210.1, read on the forward strand.
GACAACGAAAGAAGAATGGGAGCCAAGACCGATGAGCCGTCCGATCGACCTGCACTACTGGCCTACGCCGAACGGCTGGAAGGTCTCCATCGCCCTGGAGGAGATGGGGCTGCCCTACGAGATGATCCCGGTGAACATCGGCACGGGCGAGCAGTTCAAGCCGGAGTTCCTGGCCATCAGCCCTAACAACCGCATGCCGGCCATCGTCGACCCCGATGGTCCGGACGGCCAGCCGATCTCGGTCTTCGAGTCTGGAGCCATCCTGCAATATCTGGCGCGCAAGACCGGCCAGTTCTACGGTGAGACCGAGCGCGACCGGGTCGATATCGACCAGTGGGTCATGTGGCAGATGGGCGGGCTGGGGCCGATGGCCGGCCAGACCCACCACTTCCGCCAGTATGCGCCGGCCATCATCGCCGACCAGCGCCAGATCGCCTACGGCGCCATCCGCTACACCAACGAGACCCATCGCCTGTACGGCGTGCTCAACAAGCAGCTGGACGGGCGCGATTTCGTCTGCGGCCAATTGTCCATCGCCGACTTCATGATCTGGCCGTGGATCGTGCCGTGGAAGAACCAGGGCATTATTCTCGACGAGTTCCCCAATTTGAGGACGTGGTTCGAGCGGGTCGGCGCGCGGGAAAACGTGCAGAAAGGCTTTAAGCTCGGCGCCGAATTGCGGGCAGGAGGCCTGCAATCTTCGGGAAAAGCGGCCGAAGACGCCCGTAGAGTCCTGTTCGGGCAGCGGGCGCGTTAAGGGGCTGATTACTGTGATTTACGCCCAGTAATCAGGGTCAACAAACAGTAACCGGGTGCGGCATTTATGCTCTCCACGCGCTTAACTATATGTTCAGTGGCGGGGGACTTTCCTTCGATCAAGCTCAGAACCGGCAAAACGCCGGGGCGAGCTTGAGAGAGGAGATGAGCCAATGATGATCATGAATGACGTCCCGCCGGCCGTCGTCGCCATGCTGCCGCTGCCGACCGTCGAGTCGACCGGTGACGAGCTGTTCCGCATGGGCCTGCTGTATTCGACCGGTCAGGGTGGCGCGCCGCTGGACTACGTTTCGGCCCACATGCTGTTCAACCTGGCCGCCATGCGCGGTTCGGTCGAAGCCAAGGTCTATCGCAAGGAACTGTCGCAAGAGATGCAGAGCGAAGACGTCGCCGAAGCTCAGCGTCAGGCTCGCGAATGGCTCGCCCACGGCTGAACCCGGTCACCCGGGTTCAGACTACCTCTCAGCGGATGTTGCCGTTGACCGCGTAGCTGAAGCTGACCGGCAGCAGGTCACGGAAGTACTGCTGCATGAACAGACCCGTCTCGGCCACGCCACTGCGCGGCACGTAGACGATGTCGAAGCGGCGCAGGGGAATCAGATCCGCGCCGCCCGGGCTGGTCAGGCCTCGCAGGAGGTCCGCCGTCCGCATCATCGCCCGGCCGTCGGGGCCGCGACGAATGATCACAACCTGATTGCGCTTGGCGCTGGTCTTGAAGCCGCCCGCCTGGATGACGGCTCGCAGCGCGTCGCTGTCGCCGGCCATGTCGAACACGCCGGGATTGCCGACCTCGCCGCCGACGAACACCTTGAGCGGCGTCGTCGATTTCACCGAAACCTGCACCTGCGGCCGCAACAGCTGGCCCGAATAGGCCTGGCTGATCGAGCCCTGCAACTCGTCGATCGTGCGGTCGGCCGCCATCACCGGATTGATCAGTGGCAAGGTGATGCGCCCGTCGGGCTGCACCGTCGTGGTCTTGTTGAGTTCCGGCGCCGACGGCACGGCCACATCGACCTCGTCGCCCGGATAGAAGCGATATGAGGGCTCGTCCTCGGACCAGTCCGCGTAACCGATATTAGAGAAGTTCGCGGTAGGCCGGGGCCCCGGCGTGATCGGTTCGACGTCCATGTGGCCGCAGGCGGACACGCCGCCGGCCAGCAGGATCACGGCCAAGGCCGTCGAGAGGTGCGTGCGGCTCTGCATGCGACAAGTCTTAACAGGAATGGGTAACGAACCCTTAAGGCTGGTCGCCCCACGGTGCATGCGAGTTTGGATCAATTGGATTCGCATGTCGACGAGCGCCTGGACCAGCGTGCCGCACGACTCGCCGCCCCGTCGGGCTGCGAGCGGCCCCACCGCGCGTCCGCAATATGCCCCGACCGACTTCGTCACCCTGCTGTGGCGCGAGCGTTTCCTGATGCTTATCGTGTTCGTGGTCATCGTCGCCCTGGGCTTCGCCTTCGCCACCACGCTGAAGAAGAGCTACACGGCCCAGTCCAGCCTGTTCGTCCGCCTGGGCCAGGAATATGTCTACGAACCCCGCGCCGGCGACGCCGGCCGCGGCGCGGTGCCCAATACCGACGAGGTCATTCAGTCCGAGGCCGAGATCCTGGGCAGCGGCGAGCTGCGCGAGCGGGTGATCCGCAAGATCGGCTTCGTCAATATCTTTCCCAAGCACGCGGCCAAGTACAATGGCGCGACGCCGGAGGGTAAGCGCAAGCTGATCGCCGAAGGGCGCGACTCCATCGGCAAGAGCCTGAAGATCGAGACCGCGCCGGACAACTCGATCATCCGGTTGGCCTATCAGAACGACAATCCCCAGATGGCCGAGAAGGTGCTCAATACCTTGCTCGAGGAATATCTCGTCTATCGCCGCAGCCTGCTGATCGGCAGCGGCGACAACGTGCTGCAACGCCAGCGCGACATCTTCTCGCAGAAACTGGGACAGGCCGACGCCGCCTATCAGGACTTCCTGACGACCAACGACATCGGCGACTTCACAGCCCAGAAGACGGCCCTGACCCAGTTGCAGGCCAGCGTGGAGCAGCAGCGCTATTCGGTTGAAGCCCAGCTTCAGGACCGCACCGGCCGCCTGGCGGTGGTCGAGGCCGAGCTGGCCAAGACCCCGGCCGAGGCCATCCTGTACCGCGACGTCGACATGACCGCGTCCACCAAGCTGGCCCAGCTGCGGCTGGACCGCGAAGGCCTGCTGGCGCGCTACACGCCTGGCGCCCAGCCGGTGCTGGACATCAACGCCCAGATCGCCCAGCTGGAACGCGGCCTGGCCGCCGGCCGCACGGGCGGCGAAGCGGCGCGTCGCAGCGGTCCCAACCCGATCTGGCAGACCCTGGCCACCACCCGCAACGACCTGCGGGCCGAGGTCGCGGCTCTGCAGCAGTCGCTCACGGCGTACACCCAGCAGACGCAGGGCGTGAACGATCGCCTGTTGCGCTTGGCCGGGCTGGAGCCCCAGTTCAACGAGCTGTCGCGCGACCGCGACGTCCTGTCCTCGAACGTCCGCGACTTCACCGTGCGCGAGCAGCAGGACGAGGCCCAGCGCCAGATGTCGGCCGAGACCAGCGACAACATCCGCATCGTGCAGCGCGCCGTGGCGCCGTCGACGGGCAAGAGCCTGAAGAAGCCCGTGCTGGTCCTGGCGATCCTGTTCGCCGCCTTCAGCGCCCTGTGCGCCGGTCTGGTCCGCATGTTCCTGCGCCCAGGCCTGCAGACGCCGGCCTCGGCCTCGCGCACTCTGGGCATGCCCGTCCTGGCCACCGCCGGGGTCAAGCGGTGAGTGCTTTCGTCGCCTTTCGCCAGCAAGGTTAATGTCGCACCTTGCGACCTCCTGAGTACGCGGCGATTCGGCAGATGGTGGATTTGAACGTCGAGATGACTGAGCTGTGGAGCGCCCTGGGCGCCCCCGCGGCCGGCCGTCCGCACGTCATCCAGTTCATCTCGGCGCGGCGCGGAGAGGGGACCTCGACGGTCGCTCGCGAGTTCGCCCGCTTCGCCTCGCATCGCGCCGGTCGCAAGACCTGGCTGATCGACCTGGACCTTTCCAGTCCCAGCCAGCTGCGCGAGTTGGCGGAGGATCCGGCCCGCTACGGCCCGATCGGTCCGCCGGTCGCGGCGTCGCCCGACGGCTCGGCCTTCTTCACCGTCCAGCCGCCTTCGCCGCGCGCCGAGGGCGGGGTCTGGCCAGACTCCAAGTTCCTGACCGGCCACAGCGTCGGCGGGCCGCGCCTGTGGGTCGCCCGCTTCAACCGCGAGGCCCTGCGCGGCCGCCAGCAGGCGCATGTCATTCCGTCGGCGGACTATTGGCGGGCGCTGCGCAAGCACGCCGAGATCATCGTCGTCGACAGTCCGTCGATCGACCGCTCGCAGGCCGGCGTCACCATCGCCGAGCACATGGACCAGAGCGTGCTGGTGGTTTCGGCCGCCGAGCCGGACGTGCGCCGCCCGGCCATGCTGCGCGACGCTCTGAGCGCCGCCGGCGGGCGCTGCGCGGGCATGTTCTTCAACAAGGTCTCGGTCGAGCCGCCCGGCTTCCTGAAGGCCATCCTGCCGTGACCTGGGCCGCCTCATGGGACGGGGCGGCCGCCGCGCCGCCGCGAGCCTCGAGCGCCTCGGCGCTGGCGATCGCCGTCGCCATCGCCATGCTGCTGATCTACAGCGGCGGCTGGCACCTGCCGCTGTTCGGCGAGAAGGCCGACGAGTCGGCTTCGGGCCTGCTGCGCGTGGCGTTTCTGCCCGCCTATGCCATGGGCTTCTTCCTGATCCTGGCCAAGCCGTGGAACCTGGTCCGGGTGACGGTGCGCCAGCCGTTCCTGATCCTGCTGATGGGCGTGATCGTGGCGTCGATCACCTGGTCGATCGATCCCGGCACCTCGATCCGCCGCGGCTTCGCCGTGGGCTGCACGACCATCTCGGCCCTCGCCTTGGCCGCACGCTTCAACTGGACCGAACTGGCGCGGATCACCGCCGGCGCCTTCGTCGTGCTGATCATAGCCAGCTATGTCGTCTGCATCGCCGTGCCGCGGATCGGGGTGATGACCGAACTGTTCCCCGGCGCCTGGCGGGGCCTGTGGATGGAGAAGAACTCGCTGGGCGGCCTGATGGCGCTGGGATGCTGCATCCTGTGCGCCGCCGCCCTGATGGACCCGGGCCGCAAGACGCTGTGGCTGATCTTCGCGGGCCTGGCCGTCGGTCTCGTCCTGATGTCGCAGTCCAAGACCTCGCTGGCCTCGCTGATGCTGGGCCTGATGGCGCTGGCCTTCGTCTGGATCTGCCAGCGCGGCCCGGCCTTTGGCGCGGCCGCCACCTGGGTGGGGGTCACCGGCTTCCTGCTGCTGGTGATGTTCATCCTGTTCGCGTCGGACATCTTCTTCGGCATCCTGGGCAAGGACGCCACGCTGACGGGCCGCACCCAGATCTGGGAAGCCGCCATGCGCCAGATCGAGCAGCGGCCCTGGGAGGGCTACGGCTATGCCGCGGTCTGGGACGACAAGACCGGCCGTGGTCCGTTGGCCTGGATCGTCCACGACGCCAAGTTCACACCGCAGCACGCGCACAATTCCTGGATCGAACAGTGGATCGGCATCGGCCTGTTCGGCCTGGCGGCCTGGGGGCTGTTCTACCTGCAGACCATGGCCGTGGCGCTGATCGCGGTGTTCCGCGAGCGGGGCGCGCTGCTGGCCTTCCCGTTCCTGGTCGTCTTCACCTTGGTCAGCCTGACCGAGAGCATCGCGGTGATCTACAACGACTTCCGCTGGCTGCTGTTCGTGGCCCTGGCAGCCAAGCTGGCCTTCTCGGATCGCGCTGCGGAAGCCTAGAGGCCGATCCTCTTCGCGCCTTCGGCCACGGTCACCACGTCGAAGCCCTCGGCCACCGCCCGGTCGATCAGCCGCTCCAGCGCGCCCGTCGTGCAGCCCCATTGCGAGGGTTCTTCGGCCACGTCGTGGGTGTAGAGGATCAGCCAGGCCTTGCGGGCCTTGGCCTTGTCCAGCCAGCTGTTGGCCACCGCTTCGCCCTCCGCGCCCTCGATGCCGACCGCCGGAGCCTGGTTGAGGTCCGCGCCGTCGGCGATCAGGCCGTGGTGCAGGGCGCGCAGGGTCTTGAAGCGACCCGCCAGCGCCGTCTTGGCCGGCGCGCCGACGTCGCCATAGGGATAGGCGAAGCTAACCGGCTCGCCCGTGCCCCATTGCGCCAGGCTGGCGGCGTTCCGGTCGATGTCGGCGAGGGTCTCGGCCTTCGACGACTGGCCGCAGTCCAGATGCGAGAAGGTGTGGCAGGCGATCTCGTGTCCGGCGTCATGCAGGCGACGGGCGTCCTGACCGGTGGCGAAACGGCCCATCGGCCCGTCGCGCCCGGTCAGGCCGGCGGCGAAATAGTAGGTGCCGCGCAGGCCGCGCGCCTCCAAGGCTGTCGCACCGGCTTCGCAGGCGGTTGCAGGAGCGTCGTCGAAGCTGAACGACACCATAGGTCGCTCCAGCGCCACCTTGGCCGGCCGGCGATGGGCCAGGCGGATCAGGCGGCGGCGCAGCTTGCCCTTCAGGGTGCGGTCGGGCTCGTAAGCGTCGACCTTCTCTAACTCGACCTGCATCAGACGGCCTCGATATAGAGGGACGCGCGGTACAGCCGCATGGCGAATGCGCGCAAGGGTAGGGGAGCGGCCTCGGCCAGGGCGATGCGCTTGAGCATCGGCCGCCAGACGCCGCGCAGCGGGAACGGCTTCAGCGCCTTGGCGACCTTGTAGCTGGGATAGGCGCTGACGATGTCGCGGTGGGTCGCCACGACGCGGGCGAAATTGGCCGCCGACTGCTCGTACTTGGCGGCCATGGCCGGGGCGGGGTCCAGGCCCAGATGGGTGGCGGTGTTGTCGATGTGCAGGATGGGGTGCTCGCGCACGACCCGCATCGCCCACTCGACATCCTCCCAGCCCCAGCCGGCGAAGCCCTCGTCGAAACCGATGGTCTCGAAGACGTCGCGGCGGACCAGCAGATTGGAGGTGAAGACGTGCTTCTCCGGCGCCTTGGCGCGCTCGGGGGCGGGGGTGCAGTCGCTTTGCAGCGCCATGGCCCGGTGCAGGGCGTGCTCGGGGCGCTGGGGCGTCTGGTCCAGGGTGAAGCCGCCGAACGCCACCGGCGCGTCGCTGTCGGCCACGGCCGACCAGCGCGACAGGAAGTCCGGAGTGTCGGGCAGCATGTCGCTGTCCAAGAACAGGAAGTGGCCGCCGCGCGCGTGGCTGGCCAGCCGGTTGCGGCCCTTGGCGCGCCCCTCGTTGCTGGAGAGCCGCACGAAGCAGGCGGGGACGCGCAGCTTCTCGATCCGGCGGGCGATGCGCTCGGCCAGGACATTGTCGCCGCCGCCGTCGTCCAGCACCACGATCTCGGCCCCGGCGAGCGGATCGTCCAAGGCCTTGAGCAGGGCGCTGGGGTCGTCGCGGAAGGTCGGGATCAGGACCGATAGGCGCGGCTGGGCGCTGGCCCAGGCGGCGTTCTCGAGGCGGATTTCGGTGATGGGGACGGTCATAGGGCAGGGGCCCTCCGACGAATGAGACTAGAAAGCTTGGCGCGCAGGCCGCCGACGTCGAGGCCCAGCACGATCGCGCCATAGATGGCGGCGCCCACGGCGGCCTTCAACGCCAGCTCCAGGATACCGCCGAACGCCGGGACCAGCGAGACGCCGGCGGCCATGGCGACGCAGGCGATACCCGCCTTGGCCAGCACGCTCCACCGGGTCCGCAGCGGGAAGCCGCGGCGGCCCAACGTTCAGGGGGGCACCGCCGC
>CAZRPD010000211.1:0-2407 GCA_964601775.1 uncultured Caulobacter sp.
ATGCGGTCGGCGCCCAGCTTCTTGCGCAGACGGCCGATGAACACCTCGATGGTGTTTGAGTCGCGGTCGAAGTCCTGGTCGTACAGGTGCTCGACCAGCTCGGTGCGGCCGATCACCCGGCCCTGGTGCATCATCATGTAGTGCAGCAGGCGGTATTCCAGCGAGGTCAGGCGCAGCGGCTCGCCATTGACGCTGGCCCGGGCGGCGCGCGGGTCAAGGCGCAGGGCGCCGCAGGACAGCGACGGCGCGGCGTGGCCGGCCGAGCGGCGCAGCAGGGCGCGCAGGCGGGCCAGCAACTCCTCGGTGTGGAACGGCTTGGCCAGGTAGTCGTCGGCCCCGGCGTCGAAGCCGGCGACCTTGTCGCTCCAGGCCGCGCGGGCGGTCAGGATCAGCACCGGCGTAGCGACATTGCCCCGGCGCCAGCGCTCCAGCACCGAGACGCCGTCCACCTTGGGCAGGCCTAGGTCCAGCACCACCGCGTCATAGGGTTCGGTCTCGCCCAGGAACTGGGCTTCTTCGCCGTCGGGGGCGTGGTCGACGGCATAGCCGGCGTCGGCCAGGGCCAGCTTCAGCTGGCGCGACAGGTCGGGATCGTCCTCGACGAGCAGGATGCGCATGGAAAACTCCTGAAAACTGTCAGCCGCCGCTGAGGATCTGACCGGTCTGGGCGTCGACGATGAAGTCGATGCGGCGGCCGTCGGCCGTGGCCCAGCGAACCCGGTAGTTGTTGCCTTCCAGGCCTGCGTCCAGCACCCGGCCGGGCACGCGCGCGGCGATCATCTGGATCACCCGCGACAGCGGCACCAGACGGCCCGACTGCACGCCGCCGCGCGCCTGGTCCGACTGCGAACGCCAGTCGGCGCCGAGCGAGTCCGGACGACGTTGCGCCGACGCGACGCCCGGCAGGGCGGCGACGAGCGCAGTGGCGACAAGAAGGGCGCGGATCGTTTTCATGCTCTCCGGTCTAAAGGATCGCGGCTGAATGGAGACTGAACGTGCGGGTTATGAACGCCCCGCGACGTTCTGTCACGGCCGCTCGCGCCTCCCGGGAGGCGCTTCAGCTTATCAGCGCCTTGATGCGCGCGGCCAGGGCTTCCATCGCGAACGGCTTGGTCATCACGTGCATGCCGGCGTCCAGGCTGCCCTCGCCGACCACGGCGTTCTCGGCGTAGCCGGTGATGAACAGCACCTTGAGGTCGGGACGGCGCACCCGGGCCGCGTCGGCCATCTGCCGGCCGTTCATGCCGCCGGGCAGACCGACGTCCGTGACCAGCAGGTCGATGCGGCGGTCCGACTGCAGGATGGCCAGCCCCTCCGCCCCGTCGGCGGCCTCCACGCCCTGGTAGCCGAACTCGGCCAGCACCTCGAGCACCAGCATCCGCACCGTGGGCTCGTCGTCGACCACCAGCACGGTCTCGCCCGCGCCGTGGCCGGGAACCTGGACGTCGGCCTGGCCGGCGGTCGCGATCGCCTCGCCCTGGCGGCGCGGCAGATAGAGGGTCACGGTCGTCCCCTCGCCGGCCCGCGACTCGATGCCGGCCTGGCCGCCCGACTGGCGCACGAAGCCGTAGATCATCGACAGCCCCAGCCCCGTACCCAGGCCCAGCGGCTTGGTGGTGAAGAACGGATCGAAGGCCTTGGCGACCACATCGGGCGCCATGCCGACGCCGGTGTCGGACACCGCGATGGTCACATACTCGCCCGGCGCCACGTCCAGGCCCGCCGCGGCGGTCTCGTCCAGCCGGCGGTTGGCGGTGGCGATGGTCAACCGGCCGCCGGCAGGCATGGCGTCGCGGGCGTTGATGCACAGGTTGAGGACGGCGTTTTCCAGCTGGTTGACGTCCACCTTGACCGGCCACAGGTCGTCGGCGCCCGCGACCTCCAGCTCGACGGCCGGGCCCACGGTGCGGCGGAACAGGTCCTCCAGCTCGGCGATCAGGCGGTTGGCGTCGGCGACGGTGGGATCCAGGGTCTGGCGGCGCGAGAAGGCCAGCAGTCGATGGGTCAGGGCCGCCGCGCGGCGGCTGGCGCCCTGGGCTGCGGCGATATAGCGGCCGACCTCGCCCGTGCGCCCCTGGGCCAGGCGGCTTTCCAAGAGCTCCAGGCTGCCGCTGATGCCGGTCAGCAGGTTGTTGAAGTCGTGGGCGATGCCGCCGGTCAGCTGGCCGACGGCCTCCATCTTCTGGCTCTGGCGCAACTGCTCCTCGGCCCGGGCCAGCGCCTCCTCGGCGGCCTTCTCGCGGGTGGTGTCCCGGGCCACGCAGTACATCAGCTCGCCGTCGGGCACGGCCGTCCAGGTGAACCAGCGATACGCGCCGTCCTTGGCGCGGAAGCGGTTCTCGAACCGCAGGGTCGCTCCGCCGGCCGCCGGCGCGGCCGTGCCCCTGGCGCTCCGGTTTTGGGGTGG
>CAZRPD010000211.1:2417-8325 GCA_964601775.1 uncultured Caulobacter sp.
GCGCGGCCGTCCAGGTGAACCACCGTTACGCGCCCTCCTTCGGGCCGAAGGCGTTCCCGAACCGCAGGGCCGCCCCGCCGCCCGCCAGGTGGTCGACCTCCTGGCGGGTCTTCTGGCGGTCGTCGGGATGCTCCATCCATTCGGAGGTGCGGCCCAACAGGGCCTTCTCGCTCCAGCCCAGGATCTCGGTCCAGGCCGGACTGACCGCCAGCCACACCCCTTGGGCGTCGGCGATCAGGAACGGGTCCTGCGACAGGCTCCACAGACGGTTGCGCTCGGCCACCTCGCTGGCCACGCGGCTTTCCAGGGTGGCGTTCAGGCGCAGCAGCGCCTGCTCGGCGCGGCGGCGCTCGATGGCGATCCAGGCCCGTTCGGAGACCTCGCGCGCCAGGCCGATCTCCTCGGGCGTCCAGTCGCGCACCCGATCGCTGGCGATGTAGAGGAGCGCCACGAAGCCGTCCTCCTCGGTCACCGGCATGTTGACGCCCGAGCGCGCGCCGATCGCCTCGAGAGCATCGGCCTTGTCGCGGGTGCGCGGGTCCAGGCGGGCGTCGGAGAACGCTACCAGTTCGCCGCGCTTCAGGTCGTCGATATAGCTGCCATAGTCGCGGAAGCTGGCCACCGTCGGCAGCACCGCCTGGCCCGAACCGCTCCAGCCGCGTGAGACGCTGATGGTCTCGGCCTCGCGATCGACCACGCCATAGCCGACATGGGCCGCGTCCAGGGCCCGCCCCAGGATCTCGGCGGCGGCGTAGGCGATGTCATCGGGATCCTCCAGCAGGCGGAAGCGGTCGGACAAGGTCAGCAGCGCCTGCTCGAAGGCCCTGGCCTCGCGCTGGGCGCTCACGTCCATGACCGCGCCCACGGCCCGCAGGCAGGCGCCGTCCGCATCGAAGATCGCCTTGCCGCGCGCCACCACGTGGCGGATGCGGCCGTCCTCCTTGCCGATCGTGCGGTACTCGACGTCGTAGGTGGCGCGGACCTGCGGATCGAGCGCCGACAGGAAGGCGCGGGTCGTGGCGTCCAGGTCGTCGGGATGCAGGCCGGCATAGAAGTCGTCCATGCTGCACGGCGCGCCCGGCGAGATGCCGAACATCGCGCGGGTGCGGTCCGACCAGCTCAGGATATTGGCCCGGACGTCGAGGTCCCAGGCGCCGATCTCGGCCATCTCGGTGGCCAGCCCCAGGGCTTCCTGGCTCAAGGCCAGTTGGGCTTCGACGGAGAGGCCGGATCCCACGGGACGATCGGACAAGACAGGGAACTCCAGGCGTAGAACAGGGCGCCCGCGAAGGCCCCCCGTGGCCAAGAACGCCCGGTCATGGCCAAGGTTCAAGCGCCAAGGCCCCGCTTCGGGTCCCCGCGTCGGGTTTCTACAGCGCGATCAGGCTCTTGCGGACCGTCAAACGCACGGTGCGGCCCAGCGGATCCAGGTAGTCGGCCTGATAGGCCTGGGGCGTGCGGCCCTGAGCGTCCCGGACGACAGGCCGGCTGTACAGCACGTTGTCGGCGGCCACCGTGACCCGCGCGCCCGCCACCCATTTCGACACCGGCCCCAGGTTCAGGTCCTTGGGGGCCTCATAGAAGGCCGACAGGTTGATGGTCGTCTGGTCGTCGAAGCGCAGGGCCCCGGTCGAGGGGCCGGCGTCGATGACGCTGCCGCCGCGCCAGCTGCCGTTCACATTGACGCCCAGCCCCTGCTTGAAGGCGTTGAGGCGGAAAGAAAGCTCGCGGCGCGGCTGGCCCCGGCGGCTGGTGCTGGCGCCGTTCAGCAGGTCCAGCGGCGGCAGGCCGTCGCGCAGGGTGGTCTCGTCGCGCAGGCGCCAGATGTAGTTGACCGACATCTGCACCTGGCCAGCCTTGCTGCGGTCGACCTTGGCCTTCGATCCCTTGGGCGGCTGGCCCAGGAAGCGGGTCAGGTTGAAGCCGCCGCGCAGCTCCTCGCGGTCGATGGCGTCGAAGTTCAGCGGCCGGCTGTCGATCGCCGTCAGCACGCCGTCGGCGTTGCGCGTGAAGCGCTCAGGGAAGGCCGCTTCCAGCGCCGCCGTGCCCAGCGGGAAGTTGGAGATCGGGTCTTCGATGTGGGTGGCCACGTAGTTGGCGTTGACCGTCAGGCGCGTGGGACCGCCGTCGCGGCCCATCGGCCGGACGTTCAGGCCGGCGCGCAGCATCCGCCGGCGATCGTTGGCCAGGCGGGTGTTGCCGCCCTCCAGTCTCTGCACCGCCACGCTGTTGCCGGTGGCGAAGTCGAACACCGTGACGCTGGGGGTCAGCACCGTCGGGTCGACCAGCTGGTTGGCGTTGGGCGCGGTCTCTTCCTGGGTGATGTTCAGGTTCACCGACACCAGCTTGTCGGGCGTCCAGTTCAGCCCGCCGCCGAACGCCAGGCGGTCGCGGCGGCTATCGACGTCATAGCCGGCGTTCAGGCTGGCGCTGAGATCGCCCAGCACCGGCAGCACCTCGCGCCCGCGATTGGCCAGCGGCACGTCGATGTCGCCCTGCAGCGAGACCAGCCGTTGCTCGAAGACGCTGTGCAACGCCCCGCTGGAGCGGACGGTGTCCGACACCTGGCGAACCCGGCGGCCGCCCAGCTTCAGGGTCGCGGTCACCCCGCCGGCCGGGGCCTCCGCCGCCACGCCCGTCCAGACCCGTTCGGGCCTCGCGGGCTTGGGCGGCGGCTTCGGGGTGTCGGGCTTGTTGATCTTCAGAAGGGTCGGCGAGACCGGGCCAAACGGATTGACACCCGGATCGCCCGCGGCGATGGCCGCCTTCCAGTTGGCGGAGTCGACGCCGCGGCCGGTGATCGTCTCGCTGTCGTTCTGGTCGTAGCCGCCGGTCACCGTCCAGCGCCAGTCGCGGACATAGCCATTGGCGGCCATGGCCAGCTGACCCTTGAAGGTCTGAGCCTCGCGCACCAGCGAGCCGGGCGCGTCCAGGTAGCGATAGACGGTGACGTCCTCGCTGAAGGGCGAGAACGGGTTGCCGGCCGGCAGCTTGACCGAGGTCGCGGGCAGGCCCAGGCGGCTGGTGCGCAGCGCGTCTTCCAGGTTGAGGCTGACCGTGACACTGACCAGCCTGGCCAGGTCGCGGGTGACGGCGGCCTTGAAGCCCTTCTGGTCCAGCGCCGACAACAGGCTGCGGTGGGCGATCAGGCCGTCCAGTTCGGGCGCGCCGGCCCCGGGGACGAAGGCCTCCAGGCCCTGGGCGCTGGTCCACGCCGCCTCGGGCGCGCGCACCACGGTAACCACGCCGCCGGCCAGGGCCGACAGGGCCGGATCGATCTCGGTCCCGAACGGCGAACCGGCGACATTGCCGACCAGGCCATAGGGCGAGGTCGCCGACGGGATGCGATAGATGTCGCGGTCGGTCTCCAGCAGCACGCCCTCGCCGCGCACGTCCACGCCGGCGGTCGTCCGCTCGTCGCCGGCCAGGCGGAAGGCGTCGGCAGTCAGCCGGCCGGTCAGGCGGCCCGGCGTCCAGCCGCCCTCGCTCTCGGCCGCCACCGAGGCGAACCGCTTGCGCAGGACGAAGTTCACGACCTTCTGGTTGGGCCGATACCCGTACGCCAGAGCGGTAGCCGGCGGCAGCACGTCCATGCGCTCGATGGCCTGGGTGGGCAGGTTGCTGATCTCGGAGAAGCCCGAGATCCGCCGGCCATTGGCCAGGTAGATCGGCTGCGGCGCATCGGGCTCGCCGGTGGTGATCTCGCCCTGCAGCAGGGTGACCAGGTCCTGGATGGTGCTGGCGCCGGTGCCCAGGATCTCTGACGCGTCCAGGGTCAGTTCCGGCAGCGCCGGTCCCCGCGCCTTGCCGCGAGCGCCCTGCACCACCAGCCCCTCGATCAGGGCCGTCTGCTCGCTCTCTGGCGGCGCGGTGGACACCGGTGTCTCCTGCAGCGGAGAACTGGCCTGCAGCAGCGCCAAAAGGCTGACCAACATCATGGGAGCCTCCCCGGATCCTCAAGTGGAATACGGGAATCCCTAAGATGGGGAGGCGCTGGAGGCAAGAGGGCGAGCCCTCCGCCGCCGCTACTTCCGCTTCGGCGAATACGGCTTCTGATCGCGCCAGGCCTGGGCGAACTTTTCCAGGTCTTCGTCGACTGTCTCGGGCAGGGTCACGACCAGGCGGGCCAGGAGGTCGCCGCGCTTGCCCTTGGCGTCGGCGAAGCCGCGGCCCTTCAGGCGAAGCGTCTGGCCGCTGTTGCTGCCCTTGGGCACGCCCAGCATGACATTGCCGTCCGGGGTGGGGGCCTCGATCTTGCCGCCCAGCACCGCGTCGGGGATCGACACCGGCAGGTCCATGACCAGGGCGTCGCCTTCGCGGCGATAGATGGGGTGAGGCTTGATGGCCAGCTCGATCAAAGCGTCGCCCTGGCCGCCGCGGCCGGGGCTGCCCTGGCCCTTCAGGCGCAGGGTCTGGCCTTCCTGGGCGCCGGCCGGGATGGTGACGTCGATCGTGCGGCCGTCCGAGAAGGCCACGCGCTTCTTGCCGCCCTTGATCGCCTCTTCCAGGTCGATGTCCAGGCGTGCCTTGATGTCGGCGCGCTTGGGCGCGGAGCCCGGTCCGCCGCCACCGCCGCCCAACGGGCCGCGTCCACCGCCGCCCCCCTGGTTGAACATGCCGCCGAACAGGTCCGACAGATCGATCTCCGGTCCGTCGTCGCGCTGGAAGCCGCCCCGGCCGAAGCCGCCGGCGTTGAACGGGCCGTTGCCGGGCTGGCCGCCGAAGCCGCGCATGGTCTCGCGACCGTCGGCGTCGATCTGGCCCAGGTCGAACTTCTTGCGCTTCTCGACGTCGCCGACGATGTCGAAGGCGGCGCTGACCTGCTTGAACTTCTCCTCGGCCTTCTTGTCCCCCGGATTGGCGTCCGGGTGATGCTGCTTGGCGAGCTTGCGGAACGCCTTGCGGATCTCGTCCGCCGTCGCGGTGCGGGAAACGCCAAGTTCCAGATAGGGGTCGCGCGCCAAGGAAGGTCCTTCGAACAAATGAGCTGTGGTGGGTATCGCCCTCCATCTAGAACGTCCAGAGCGCCACGCAAGGGCCGATGTGGCTAATTTACCACAACCGCATTGTCGCAGGGACGCCCCAGCCATACAGCGCGTCGGCCTGAACGACCTCGAACACGGCCGAGGACGAGAGCGCATCCGCCGTTCGCATCGCCGCCGTATAGACGAAGACCGGGCTCGAGACCTCGGCCTCGCGCCGCACGGCGCCGCCGTCCAGCACGCGGACGCGGTAACGCTCGACGCCCTCGGCCAGCGGAACCTCGCCCTCCCAGACGTCGCCGCCGCGACGGGCGCGGCGGATCCAGGTCAGGCGCAGGTCGCCGGCGCTCATGCGGCCGCGCAGATGGGCCGGCGCCAGGGGCCGCAGCGCGCGGCCGGTCCAGGTGGAGGCGATTTCGGTCATCCCCGTCCCCCCAGGCGGACCGCCCGCCGGGGCGGCGCGGACCACCAGCGGCGCGCCACGCTCGAAGGCGGCGACGCTCATCGGGACCACCGCCTCGTCCAGCAGCACGACGGCCGCGCCGGCCGGGATGGCGGACGCGCTGGCGGCCCCGTCCCGCTGCCCGCGCAGCAGGCCCGACAGCCGCCAGACGTCCGGCGCGAGCAGTTGGGCGCTCTGAAAGGCGATGACCTCCCAATCCTCGGACGGGACGCGGATCGCCAGGGCGTTGTCGCCGGCCAGCACGGCGGCCAGCGGCGCGGCGGCCAGGCTGCGGCCTTCCATCCGCACCGTCAGGCCGCCCGTCCGGTCCAGGCGATGGGGCGAGGCCGGCGCCAGATCGCTCAGCGTCTCGCCGACGGTGGCCGGGGCGGGGACCCGCGCCCTGGCGGTCAGGGGCGCCGCCCCCGCGCCCGCATAGGCCTGCAGCGGGCGCCACGCCTCGCACGCCCCCCCCGCCCGGGGC
>CAZRPD010000212.1:0-8286 GCA_964601775.1 uncultured Caulobacter sp.
GGACAGGGGAAAAGGTTGTCCGGGGCCGCCAAAGGCTAGAACAGCCCCCCAAAAACGAAATCGCCCCCCCCGTAAGGCCGCCCGATCGTCTTCCACAAGGGGCTCTGAAACTTAGTCGACGACCTGGTAGCGGCCCTGGGCGTCCGGGCAGACGCGCACGAAGCGCTTCTGGGTGCGGCCGTCGGGCAGGTAGATTGGGCTCTCGGCCAAAGTGCAGCCGTTGACGTCGGTCTGGCCGCTGCGGTTGTCTACGCGGTAGCTGTCCTGGCGCTCGTAGCTGCGCTCGTAATAGCTGTCGCGGCCGGCGTTGTCGTAGCCGCCCTGGTACGAACCCTGGCGGTAGGCCTGGTCGTCATAGCCGCCATTATAGGCCGACGGGGGCGGGGGAGGCGGCGGAGCCACCGAGCGACCCGGGGCGCAGGCGGCCGAGCTGCGGCCCGCCATCGAGCCGACCACGGCGCCGAGGACGCCGCCCAGGACCGCGCCGGCCGGGCGGTGGCCGCGCGCGGCGATACCGCTGCCCAGCGCCATGCCGATGCCGGCGCCGGCCAGACCGCCACCCGTGGTGCGATTGGTCGTCGAGCGCTGGCAGGGGTCGTAATAATAGCCCTGGTTGTCGTAGGCGCCACGATAGCTGGAGGAGCCATAGGGCGTCGTGCCGTACGACTGGGCCGACGCCAGGGTCGGGGCCAGCATGCCGCAGACGAGGGCGGCGGTGACGCCCAGAACGGTCTTCATCTTGGAGGTCCTGCTCTTGGAAGCGTGCGTGTTCATGAGAGAGCTTGTCTTTTTAAGGGGCGGCCTTTTTGTGACCGCCACGCCCATCCGTGGATATAGCTATGCTCCGGCCAAGATGAATGATGGCTGACAGCTTTCTTCACGGAACAGAAAATCGTCCGGCATGCGCGCTCAAGCCCCGATTTTGGGGTATGGACCGCGGATGCAAGAACTGACGATCAACGGCGTCGGCGCCCAGGGCGACGGCCTCACGCGCCTTTCCGACGGCAAGCCGGCCTTCGTGCCCCTGACCCTGCCGGGCGAAATCGTGCTGGCCCGCATGGACGGCGCGCGCGGCGAGGTCGCTGAGATCCTTCACGCCAGCGCCGATCGCATCGACCCCGCCTGCCGGCACTTCGGCGTCTGCGGCGGCTGCGCCTTCCAGCACTGGGCCGCCGAACCCTATCGCGCCTGGAAGGCCGATCAGGTCCGCGTACAGCTGTCCATGGAAGGCCTGGAGACCGAGATCCTGGCGCCGTTCGCCGCCCCGCCGGCCTCGCGCCGCCGCGTCGCGCTGCACGCCCGCAAGATCCCTAAAGCGAATGGGGGCGGCGCACAGCTGGGCTTCAAGGAGCGCCGCTCCTGGAACCTCGTGCCGATCGCCGAGTGCCCGGTCACCGATCCGCGCATCGTGGCGGCTCTGCCGGCCCTGGCCCGCCTGGCCGAGCCGTTCCTGGAGCACTCCAAGTCGGCCCCGACCCTGCACGTCACCCTGACCGCCCCCGGCCTGGACATCGACGCCCCGGGCGCCGAGCGCAAGAGGGGCGGCCTGTGGGCCGACGCCCGGATGCGCGCGTCGAAGGCGGCGAGCGAAGGCGACTTCGCTCGCGTGACCATGGCCGGCGAGACCGTCTATGGCGCACGCCAGCCGCTGGTGAAACTGGGACCGGCGGTGGTCGCCCTGCCGCCGGGCAGCTTCCTGCAGGCCGTGCCGGCCGCCGAGCGGGCCATGGTCGCCTTTGCCGTCGCCGAAGCCCAAGGCGCGGCCCGGATCGCCGACCTCTATTGCGGGGTGGGCACTTTTACCTTCCCGCTGGCGCAGGTCGGGGCGGTGCATGCCGCCGAGATGAACGCGCCCTCGATCGCTGCGCTGAAGTCCGCGATCGGCGGCGCGCCGGGCCTGAAGCCGATCCACGCCGAGGCTCGCGATCTGGTCAAGCGTCCGGTGCTGAGCACAGAGCTGGCCAAGACCGACGTGGTGGTCATCGACCCGCCGCGCGCCGGGGCCGCCGAGCAGACCGTCGAGATCGCCAAGTCCAAGGTCGCCAAGGTGGTCAGCGTCTCGTGCAACCCGGCCACCTTCGCCAAGGACGCCCGCGCCCTGGTCGACGCCGGCTTCCGCCTGGAGAAGGTGCTGCCCGTGGACCAGTTCGTCTGGTCGCCCCATATTGAAGTCATCGGAGTGTTCACGCGCTGAGGGCCTAGATGGTTGACCTAAGCAAGGAGGGGCCACGGTCGAGATCCGCTTTCAAGGGTGACGCCGCGGGTCAGCGCGCCAAGGCGATGGTCAAGGCCGCCTGGTGGACGGCCACCGGCGGGCTGGCCCGTTCGATGACGAGGCCGACCGAGGGCAAGCAGGCCCAGCGCTTCACGCCCCGCGCCTCGCCGCCGTCCAAGGCCGCGCTGCGCCGCGCCTATCTTGAGGCGTTCGAGAAGGACGCCCGCGACGTCGCCGCCGGTCTCTATCCCGCGCTCGAGGACGGCCCGGCCCGCCCGTCGGCCGCCCTGCGCGGGGCCGCCGACTTCATCGCCGACGCCTTCGCGGTCGACCAGCGCCGTCGCCGCGGCGATGGCGTCGAGGTGCGCGAGGCGGTGAATAGTCAAGCTTACCCAAGCTATTACCGCCAGAACTTCCACTACCAGTCGGGCGGCTGGTTCACCGACGAGAGCGCCCGCCGCTACGACGCCCAGGTCGAGGCGCTGTTCTCCGGCACGGCCGGGGCCATGCGCCGGCGAGGGCTGTCGCTGCTGGCGAAACACTGGCGCGGCTGCGACCAGCGGAACGCGAAAATCCTCGACGTCGCTTGTGGTTCGGGCGCCTTCCTCAAGGACCTGAAGGCGGCGTTCCCCCGCGCCGCGATCGCTGGTCTGGATCTCTCGGAAGCCTATCTGGCGCAAGCTCGCCGCCGCACCGGCGCAGGCGGGATCCAGGCTAACGCAGAAGCTCTGCCGTTCGCGGATTCGTCTTTGGATGTGGTAGCTTGCGTCTACCTCTTCCACGAACTGCCGCCGCGGGTTCGCCCTGTCGTGGCGGCGAGCCTTGCGCGGGTGCTGAAGCCTGGCGGCGTGCTGGTCTTCGTCGACTCCGTGCAGCCGACCGACACGCCGGATCTGGCCCGGCTGCTAGAGGCCTTCCCGGTCTATTTCCACGAGCCCTATTACGGGACCTACGCCCAGACCGATCTGGTCGCCTTGTTCGCCGAGGCCGGCCTGCGTCTGGTCGCCGAAGATCGCGCCTTCCTGACCAAGGCCTTGCTGCTGGAGAAACCCGTCGGCTAAGCAAGGCCTTTCAGTGGGGACGCGTTTGCAGCACGAGGGCACGGCAAGACGGTTCGAGGCGCTGGACGGCCTGCGCGGCGTCGCGGCGTTCGCGGTGCTGCTGTACCACGTCGGCAGCTGGACCGGCCGCCACGGCCTGGTCGCCCACGGCTACCTGGCCGTCGACTTCTTCTTCTGCCTGTCGGGCTTCGTGCTGGCCCACGCCTATGGCCGCAAGACGATCGGCTGGCTGGCCTTCATGAAGGCGCGGCTGATCCGGCTTTGGCCCCTGATCGCGCTCACCATGCTGCTGGGCGCGACGGTGATCATCGAGCACCGCGAGCGGGTGCCGGGATGGCTGGGCCTGGGCCTTTTAATGATCCCGCGCCTGTCGGTCAGCGAGGATGGCTTTGCGCCACTTTTCCCTTTGAATCCGCCGGCCTGGTCGCTGTTCTTCGAGCTGGCCGTCGGCGCAGCCTGGTTCCCGATCCGCCGCCTGGGCGTGCTGGGCCACGTGCTGATGCTGGTGCTGCTGACGCCGGTGATGCTGTACGTCTGTCACGGCATGGGCGGGGTGCTGACCGGCTGGGACCGAGGCACCTTCGTCATCAGCTTCCTGCGGACGATCTTCGCCTTTCTGCTGGGCTGGGGCGTCTATCGGGTGCAGGGCTTTGTGCGCTGGACCCTGCCGGTCTGGCTGCTGGCGCCGATCTGCGTCGTGGTCTTCTGCGTCCCCTGGACGCCGTGGAACTGGCTCTACGACTTCGTCTGCGTCAGCGTGGTCTTCCCGCTGATCGTGCTGGCGGGGCGGCGTGATCCGCAAGGGCTCGGCGGAGCGGCCTGCCGGATCTCGGGCGCGATCTCCTATCCGCTCTACGTGCTGCATTGGCTGGGCTGGGAGCTCTTGCTGCGCGTCTTCCGGGCGTTGGGCGGGACGGGCTATCCGGTCGGCTTTGCTTTGGTCGCCATCCCCCTGATCCTGGTCGGCGCCTGGGCGGTGCTGAAGCTCTATGACGAGCCAGTTCGCCGCCGTCTGTGGGCGCTCTAAAAAATCATCTTCCCGTTGTCGGAAGCCGGCATAGTCGGCCGTCCTAGGACCAAACGAGGAAGCCGATGCACTACGCCATCCTTTGCTACAATTCCGAAGACGTCGTCTGCGCCTGGTCCAAGGCGCATGACGACGCGGTCATGGAAAAGCTGGCCGTGGTCCACGAGAAGCTGGCCCAGGACGGCCGGCTGGGGCCCGTCGTCCGTCTGATGCCGACCACGGCCGCCACCACCCTGCGCAAGGACCGCGACCCGCCGCTGGTGCTGGACGGCCCGTTCGCCGAGACCAAGGAACAGCTGCTGGGCTTCTACGTCGTCGACTGCGAGTCGCTGGACGCCGCGCTCGACATCGCCAAGGACCTGGGCAAGGCCAATCCGGGCGGCTCCTACGAGATCCGGCCGATCATGCTGTTCAATCCTGGGCCTGCTGGCTAATGACCGACCTAGCCTGGATCGAGGGGGCGATCACCGCCGCGCGGCCCCAGGCCATGGCGGCGATGCTGCGCTACTTCCGCGACCTGGACGCCGCGGAGGAGGCGTTCCAGGACGCTTGCCTGCGCGCCCTGAAGGCCTGGCCCAAGAACGGCCCGCCGCGCGATCCGACCGCCTGGCTGATCATGGTCGGCCGCAACGCCGCCGTCGACGCCATCCGCAAGACCAGCCGCCTGGCGCCGCTGCCGCCCGAGGAACTGCTCTCCGATCTCGAAGACGCCGAGGCCGACACGGCCGAGCGGTTGGACAATTCGCACTATCGCGACGATGTCCTGCGGCTGCTGTTCATCTGCTGTCATCCCGACCTGCCGGCCACCCAACAGGTCGCCCTGGCCCTGCGGATCGTCTCGGGGCTGTCCGTGCGCGAGATCGCGCGCGCCTTCCTGGTCACCGAGGCGGCCATGGAGCAACGGATCACCCGCGCCAAGGCTCGCATCGGGGCCGGCGACGCGGCCTTCGAGGCCCCGGGGCCGGTCGAGCGGTCGCAGCGCTTCGCGGCCGTGGCGGCGATGATCTATCTCGTGTTCAACGAGGGCTATTCGGCCAGCGGCCATGCGCACGAGGCCAGGGGCGGTCTGTGCGACGAGGCCATCCGCCTGGCGCGGCTGTTGCTGCGCCTGTTCCCGGCCGAGCCGGAGATGATGGGATTGGCGGCGCTGCTGCTGCTTCAGCATGCGCGCTCGGAGGCCCGCTTCACCGATGACGGAACCGCGATCCTGCTGGAAGAGCAGGACCGAAGCCTCTGGAATCGCAAGCTGATTGGCGAGGGGCTGGCCTTGCTCGACAAGGCGATGCTCAAGCGCGATCCGGGCCCCTACCAGGTCCAGGCGGCCATCGCGGCCCTGCACGCCCGCGCCGAGATCGCGCAGGACACCGACTGGGCCGGCATCGACGGGCTCTATGCCACGCTGGAGATCATGCAGCCTTCGCCGGTGATCACGCTGAACCGGGCCGTGGCGGTGTCGAAGGTGCGCGGGCCCGAGGCGGCGTTGGCGATGATCGCCCCCTTGGCCACCCGGCTGGACGGTTATTTCCATTTCCACGGCGCGCGCGGGGCGTTCCTGCTGCAGGCCGGCCGCCGAGGCGAAGCGCGCGAGGCCTTCGATCGCGCCATCGCCCTGGCCAACACCGCCGCCGAGGCCGCCAACATCCGCCAGTACCTGGACCGCCTCACCGCCGAGGCGGCGAGGGAAAGCTTGAGCATACAGCAGAGTAGGGGAGAGAGCTCATGTTGAAGATCGTTGTTATTGGGGTCGTGGTCGTCATCGCGGCGGTGCTGGCCTATGCGGCCACGCGGCCGAACACCTTCGCGGTCAAGCGCTCGATCGTGATCGATGCGCCGCCGGAAACGCTGGTCGCCCTGGTCGAGGACTTCCACCAATGGCGCGCCTGGTCGCCGTGGGAGAAGCTGGAGCCGGACATGGCCCGCGCCTATGAAGGCCCCGAGCGCGGCGTCGGCGCGGCCTATGGCTGGACCGGCAAGAAGGTCGGGGCCGGGCGCATGGAGGTCCTGAAGGTGGTTCCGGCCCGCGAGGTCGAGATCCGCCTGGACTTCCTCAAGCCGTTCAAGACCACCAACACGACGACCTTCGTGTTCGCGCCCGAGGGCGCCGCGACGCGTGTGACCTGGACCATGACGGGTGGCGTACCGTTCGTCTCCAAGTTGATGGGTCTGGTCTTCGACCTGGACAAGATGATCGGCAAGGACTTCGAAAAGGGCCTGGCCGACATGAAGGTCGAGGCTGAAAAGCGCGGCTGATCGGCTACGCGTTAGTTCTTGTTATGTTCTAGCTTCTCGGCCATGGTATGGGCCATGGCCGAGGCAGTGAAACTGGGACCCGCCCCCCGTGGCCGGGGCGCGAAGTCCAATCAAACGGGACGTTTCGAGTCGCGGGTCAGCGAGGCCTTCGACGACGGTTGGGGCGATGACGAAGCGCCCAAACAGCTGAAGACCGAGCTGCAGCCGATGAAGTCGCGGACGATCATCGCCCGCAACCAGAGCCCCGACATCGGCTTCGACCGCTCGATCAATCCTTATCGCGGGTGCAGCCACGGCTGCATCTACTGCTACGCCCGACCGGCCCACGCGTATCTCGGCCTGTCGCCGGGCCTGGATTTCGAGAGCAAGATCTTCTTCAAGCCGCATGCGGGCGAGCTGCTGACGCGGGAGCTGTCCAAGCCTGCTTACAAGCCCGCCACGATCCATATCGGCGGGGACACTGATCCCTACCAGCCCGACGAGAAGCAACTGCGGGTAACGCGGCAGGTGATTGAGGTGCTGGAGCGCTGCGGCCATCCGTTCACGATCATCACCAAGTCAGCGCTGATCCTGCGGGACCTGGACATCTACAGCCGGCTTGCGGCGCGGGGGCTGACGCGGGTGGCGATCTCGATCACCACCCTGGACCGCAAGCTGGCCCGCAGCATGGAGCCGCGCGCGGCCACGCCCGGCAAGCGGATCGAGGCGGTGCGGCGGCTGACCGAGGCCGGCGTCCCGGTGACGGTGATGTTCGCGCCCGCCATTCCCGGCCTCAACGACCACGAGGTCGAGGCGGTGCTGGAAGCCTCGGCCAAGGCCGGCGCGCGCGGCGCCGGCTATGTCGCCCTGCGTCTGCCGCGCGAGATCGCCCAGCTGTTCGAGGAGTGGCTGCAAAGCGACCATCCCGACCGGGCGCGCAAGGTGATGTCCCTGGTCCGCCAGATCCGCCACGGCGAGAACTACAACGCCAGCTTCGGCGAGCGGATGACCGGCGACGGCCCCGTGGCCGAGGTCCTGCGCCAGCGCTTCCACCTGGCGGTCAAGAAGTTCGGCCTGGACCAGCCCTGGACAGCGCTGGACGTGAGCCAGTTCGTGCCGCCGCGGAAGCCGAGCCAGCAGATGGATCTGTTCGGGTAGAGGCGAGGATCACGCAAGGCCTTGACCGCATGATGCCCCCTGGCCGAAGCAAGACCCATGATCTCCGTCGTTCTCGTCGCCTCCGAAGACCTCACTGGCCTGGCCGCCCAACTGGCCATGCTGGTGCCTGCCGCCGTGGACGGTCTGGTCAAGGAAGTGGTGCTGGTCGGGGGCGGCCATCCCGGCGTCGAGGCCTTGGCGGAGGATAGCGGCGCGCGGGTGATCACCGCGTCTGGCGATGTCGCCGCGCAACTGATGGCCGGCGCGGGCGCGGCGCGGGGCGACTGGATCCTGACCCTGCGCGACAGTCCTATCCTGCGCGAGGGTTGGCGCGAGCCGGTCGAGAAGCACTTGGCGGGCGGGGCGGGGGCGCCGGCGGTCCTGACCGCGCCTGGCCCGTTCTTCGACAAGCTCTTCCCGCGCCTGCATGGGGTGCTGGTGAGGCGGCTGGACTGGCCGGCGTCCGGCGGCGACGAGAGGGCGCTGGCCAAGGCGCTGAAGGCGAAGCGGCTGGGGTATTAAGACGACGGCCAACCTCGCTGGCCCCCACCTGACCGCGCGCCAGCGCGCGGTCGTCCGCCCCCGGAGGGGGCAGA
>CAZRPD010000213.1:0-1541 GCA_964601775.1 uncultured Caulobacter sp.
GCCCAGCCCACCGACGCCCGGGTCCAGGACCTGGTCGCGCGGATGACGCTGGAGGAGAAGGCCGCTCAGCTGATCGGCATCTGGCTGACCAAGAACAGGATCCAGACGGTCGAGGGCGAGTTCTCGGCCGAGGCGGCGTCGAAGAGCTTCCCCAACGGCCTGGGCCAGATCTCGCGGCCGTCCGACCGCAAGGGGGTCAAGCCGGTCAAGGTGATCGGCGCGGCCGCCGGGGCCGACGATGGGGCGATCAACCGCAATGCGCTGGAGACCGCCCGCTACACCAACGCCGCCCAGAAATGGGCGATGGAGCAGACTCGCCTGGGCATCCCGCTGCTGATGCATGACGAGGCCCTGCACGGCTATGTCGCCCGCGACGCCACCTGCTTCCCGCAGGCCATCGCCCTGGCCTCGACCTTCGACACCGCCCTGACCGAGAAGATCTTCGCCGTCGCCGCCCGCGAGATGCGGGCGCGGGGCTCCAACCTGGCCCTGGCCCCCGTGGTCGACGTGGCCCGCGACCCGCGCTGGGGCCGCATCGAGGAGACCTATGGCGAGGACCCGCACGTCTGCGCCGAGATCGGCCTGGCCGCCATCCGCGGCTTCCAGGGGACCAGCCTGCCGCTGGCCAAGGACAAGGTCTTCGTCACCCTCAAGCACATGACCGGCCATGGCCAGCCTGAGAGCGGGACCAACACCGCCCCGGCCCAGATCGCCGAGCGGACCCTGCGCGAGAACTTCTTCCCGCCGTTCGAGCGGGCGGTGACCGAGCTGCCGGTGCGGGCGGTCATGCCCAGCTACAACGAGATCGACGGCGTGCCCTCGCACGCCAACCGCTGGCTGCTGACGAAAATCCTGCGCGAGGAGTGGGGCTACAAGGGCTCGGTCCAGAGCGACTATTTCGCCATCAAGGAGCTGATCAGCCGCCACAAGATGACCGCCGACCTGGGCGACACGGCGGTGATGGCCATGCATGCCGGCGTCGATGTCGAGCTGCCCGACGGCGAGGCCTATGCGCTGCTTCCGGAGTTGGTCCGCGCCGGCCGCATTCCCCAGTTCGAGGTCGACGCGGCCGTGGCCCGGGTGCTGGCCATGAAGTTCGACGCCGGCCTGTTCGAAAACCCCTATTGCGACGCGAAGACCGCAGACGCCAAGACGGCCACGGCCGACGCCGTCGCCCTGGCCCGCGAGGCCGCCCGCAAGGCCGTGGTTCTCTTGAAGAACGACAAGGGCCTGCTGCCTCTGAACGGCAAGGGCTTCAAGCGCCTGGCCCTGCTGGGGACCCACGCCAAGGACACCCCGATCGGCGGCTATTCCGACATTCCGCGCCACGTGGTCTCGATCCACGAGGGCCTGGCCGCCGAGGCCAAGGCCCAGGGCTTCCAGCTGGACTACGCCGAGGCCGTGCGGATCACCGAAAAGCGGATCTGGGCCGCCGACGAGGTCAAGCTGGTCGACCCGGCCGTCAACGCCAAGCTGATCGCCGAGGCGGTCGAGGTGGCCAGGAAGGCCGACGTCGTGGTCATGGTGCTGGGCGACAACGA
>CAZRPD010000213.1:1641-8194 GCA_964601775.1 uncultured Caulobacter sp.
GGCCGCGCCAATCCGGGCGGCAAGCTGCCGGTCAGCATCGCCCGCGACGCCGGCCAGCTGCCGATCTTCTACAACTACAAGCCCTCGGCCCGGCGGGGCTATCTGTTCGACGAGGTGACGCCGCTCTATCCGTTCGGCTTCGGGCTTTCCTACACGACCTTCGAGATCTCGGCGCCGCGCCTGGCCAAGGCCAGCATCGGCCAGGGCGAGACCGTCCGCGTCGAGGTCGATGTGGCCAACACCGGCAAGGTCGCCGGCGACGAGGTGGTGCAGCTCTACATCCACGACGAGGCCGCCAGCGTGACCCGGCCGGTGCTGGAGCTGAAGCACTTCCAGCGCGTCACCCTGGCGGCGGGGGCCAAGACGACCGTGGCTTTCGAGATCAAGCCCTCGGACCTGTGGTTCTGGAACCTGGAGATGAAGCGCGTCGTCGAGCCGGGGGCGTTCTCGGTGCTGGTGGGACCGAACTCGGCGGACCTCAAGAAGGCCACGCTGACGGTCATCTAGCAACCGCTGCCGACCTGGAGGAACGCGACGTTCGGTAGAGGCGCGGACCGCGTCAGAGCTGGAACGCTGACTAGCTAGAGGTCGATCTGCTCGGACATCACCCGTGCGTTATCGACCTCAATGTCAGGGTATCGGAGCATGCTCTTGAGCTTCGTGTGTCCGAGTGCAAGCTGGCAGGCGCACAGGTTGCTGGTCTTCTTGTAGATCAGGGCCACCTTCGCTCGGCGGAGGCCATGCGCCCGTACGCCCTGGCTCGAGTTTAATCATCGACACCCACTTGTCGACTAAGCGGGCGTACTGGCGCTGCGGCGATGGCAGACGTTGGGCCGCGCCGAACTCCGAGCATCGCATTGTAGACGACTATGGCTGCTCAAGACCCGCTGCGGACCTTCCGCTTCTCGTTGTTCACATCTTCGGATTGAGATAATGGGCGGCCATGACCTCGTCTGCCACTCGCCTGTGGGATCGGTATCGCGCGATCAATCCCGATGCCCCTGCTGATGCGCCGAGGAGCTTCCATTTCTGCGACAATCAGGTGGATGCTGATCTCTGCGCCAACTTGGTAGCGATAGGGCAGAAGCGCGCGACGGCAACCTCAATTGCAGAACTTGAGCTTGCTGGCGACCCGATACCACGCGTGGGCGACTACTGGATCGTGACTGACTGGGCAGGCAACGCCGTCGCCCTCATTCGGACAGCGTCGGTTGAGACAAAGCGATTTGGCGAGATCGACGAAGAGTTTGCGCGCACCGAAGGAGAGGGAGATCTCTCGCTTGAATGGTGGAGGGCGGCTCACCAACGCTACTACGAGAACGTGCTGGCTGGCTCCCAGTTCACGGTGGACGGTGACTTGGAGATCGTCTGCGAAAGGTTCACCCTCGTGTTGGTAGCATAACGTCCGCTTTCCATCCTTCCCCGCCGATCCGAAGGTCTGGGTCGCGGGCCGGGCCGCGCCAGAAGCGGACCTTAGATCCCGCACTGAAAGCAGGCTCTTAGCGCTCTGCCCGCGTTCCGGTTGCGAAGCTTACACACGGCGAGACTCTGGGCAGCCTGACCTATCCAGGTGTTTTCGGCGTCTCTCGGGGTCCGGCGGGCGCGTGCTTGGGCAGACGCGGCAGGCCGCCGATCATGCCGTCCGGACGCGCCTTGGCCAGCATGCGCTGATAGGCCGGACGGGCCTCGATCTTGGTCTTCCAGGCGGCGATCTTCGGGAACTGCGCCTCGTCGACCAGATTGAGGCCGGTGGCGGCGTTGAGCGGGAACATCATCATGATGTCGGCGCCCGAGAAGGCCGGGCCGCCGAACCACGGATGCTGCGCCAGGAAGTTCTCGGCGAACTGCACGACGGCCTCGGAATCGACCAGACGCGAGCGCTGGGTCGGCGGCTGGGCCGTCCAGGCGCGGTAGTCAGAGAACAGTCGCGCCGCCAAGCTGCCCTCGGCGTAGTGCATCCACATCAGGTGGTCGGGATAGTCGCGGCTGTCCAGCGCCGGCTGCAGGCGGCCCGGGGCGTGGCGATTGAGGATCAGCTCGATGATCGCGCCGGACTCGACCAGCACCTGGTCGCCGTACTTCACGGTCGGCGCCATTGGCACCACGGGGCTGAATTCGCGGATCAGGGCCATGGAGCCGGCCAGGTCGCCGCGCTTGAACTTCAGCTCATAGGGCAGGCCCAGCTCTTCCATCAGCCAGACCAGGCGCTCGGAGCGGGGGACTTCCAGGTGATAGATCGTCACCGGCGGCATCGGCGCGGACTTGGGTTTGGCGCTGGCAGTGGAAGCGATCAGCGGCGCGGCGGCCAGACCGGCTAAGGCGCCCAGCGACGCGCGGCGTCCCATCGACTGTTTCATGTGGCTCTTCCTGAGGGTGATGAAAAAGGGGGCGAGGCGCCTTCAGCCGCCTCGCCCGGTCCGCAGCGCCGGCAAGAGCGCTGCGGTAAGGGAGTGCTAGAACGCGACGTCCAGGCTGACGCCCGCCCGGCGCACGGAGTCCGGGCTGAAATACTGGACGTAGCCGCCCGGATTCAGCGCGGTGACTGGCGACGGGGTGATCTGGGCAGCGTAGCGCTTGTCCAGCAGGTTGCTGGCGTACAGCGACACGCTCCAGGCCTTGTCCGGCGCCGAGACGCCGATCCGTCCACCCAGCAGGCCATAGGCCTTCTGGATCGTGCCCGGGTCGCCGCTGATCGCGTAGTTGACGTCGCTCTGCCAGTTCCAGTTGGCCTGGAAGAAGCCGCGCAGGTCCGGGGTCAGGGGCCGCTCATAGACGGCGCTGAGGCCATAAACCCAGTCGGGCACGCCGGCCAGGCTCAGGCCCTTGGCGTTGAAGAAACCGTCCAGCGAGGTAGGGGTGGCCGGCGGGGCGCTGCACGGCCCGCCCTGGGCGATCTTGGGCTGACCGAAATAGCACTGCACGCCGTTGAAGTCGGCGTAGCGGGCGTGGGTGTAGGCCACGCCGGCCGTCAGGCTGAGGCCCGTCATCGGCCGCGCCATCAGATTGGCCTCAACGCCGCGGGTCTTGATCTCGCCGGCGTTGGTGATGCGCGAGGAATAGGTGGCGCTGGTCAGGTCGGAGACCTGGGCCTGGAAGTTCTTGACCGTGGTGGCGTAGACATTGGCGTTGAGGATCAGGCGGCGATCAAGGAACGCGGCCTTCATGCCGGCCTCGTAGCTGGTCGGGATCTCGGGCTGCACCCGCTGGTCGGCCACGGCGGTGGCGGCGCTGAGACCGCTGAAGCCGGGGCCCTTGTAGCCGCGCGACACCGTCGCATAGACCATGACGTCGTCGCTGAAATTGTAGCGCGGACCGATCCGCCAGGACACGTTGGTGTTGTCGACCTCCTGGTGGAAGCTCAGCGTGACCGAGCCGGGGATGTACACCGCGCCCGGCGTCGGCGCCCGGCGATAGTCCAGGGTGATCTCGTCGCGCGTGACCCGGGCTCCAGCGATCAAATCGAGCTTGGGCGTGATGTGCAGCCCGACCTGGCCGAAGGCGGCATAGCTGGTCGAGTTGATGTCGTTGACCGTCGAGGTCTCGAAGATCGTGCCCAGCGGCGCGCCGGGGATGATCGGCACGACCGCGCCGTTCGAAGCCGGCAGAATCCAGCTCAGCTGGCCCCGCTGGCGGATCAGCGACGAGGCCTTGGAATGGAAGAGATAAAGGCCGGCGACATAGTCGAAGCGCTCGCCGATCGGCGAGGTCAGGCGCAGTTCCTGGCTGAGCCAGTCGGTCTTCCCTGCCCCGCCATTGGTGTCGACATAGCTGACCGTCGTCAGGTCGCCGTCATAGAAGGCCTCGCGCTTGACCGAGCGATAGGCGCTGATCGAGGTCAGGGTGTGCTCGCCGATGCCGTAGTCGATCTGCAGCGTACCGCCCTGGGCGCTGGACTTGCCTTGCGAGGGGCCGTTGGCGGCCACCTGCAGGTTCTTCGGCCCGGCGACGACGCCATAGCGGGCGTTGACGACGGCCGGCGCATAGCCTGGCGTGACCTTGCGCCAGGTCGACGAGCAGCAGAAGGCGTCGTTGTCGGTGCGGTCGGCCGAGAAGAACACGGTCAGGTCGTCGTTGGGCCGCCACAGCGCCTTCAGGGTCAGGGTGCTGACGTCCTGCGGGTCGGTGAAGACATTGTCCTTGGCGACGTTGCGGATCAGGCCGTCGCGCTCGTTCTTGGTGGCCACAAGGCGCAGGGCGAAGGTCTCGCTGACGGCGACATTGCCGATCGCCTGCAGGATCTTCTCGCCACGCTCGCCATACTGCAGATGCAGCTCGCCGCTGTTCTCGTTCAGCACGGGGCGCTTGGTGATGAAGTGAACCAGGCCCGCCGAGGCGTTCTTGCCGAACAGCATGCCTTGCGGCCCGCGCAGGATCTCGACCCGCTCGATGTCGGCCAGGGTGGCCAGGCTGGCCGGGTCGGCCAGCACCACGCCGTCGACGACGGTGGAGATGCTCTGCTCGATGCCGGCCGAGAAGCTGCTGGTGCCGACCCCGCGGATCGTGAGGCCCGAGGCGCTGCTGCTGAGGCTCTGCTTGAAGCGGACGCTGGGATCGATCAGGGAAAGCTGCTGGGGCTGGGTGACGTTCATGGCCGCCAGGGTCTCGCCGCGCGCGGCGGTGATGGCCAGCGGCACGTCCTGGACGTTCTCGGCCCGCTTCTGGGCGGTGACCATGATCTCGTCGACGATGACGCCAGAACTTGTGACGAGAGGGGGGTTGGCGGCCCGGGCCTCAGCCTCCTCGGCCAAGGCGCTGTCGGCGGCGAACAGGGCGACGGCGGCGAACGAGGCCCCCGCCAGCAGATCCGACTTGCGGACCCGCGAAAGACGCGATTGGAAAGGCAAGGCGCATTCCTCCATGAGCCGCTTGGCGGCTTCTTTTGTGATCTTCTCGGCGCAGGTCCTCGTCGCCCGCCACGCGTGCGGTCGCCGAAGCCGGGTGGTCGGGTCCACCGTCTCTATGGGATCGTCATCCGGGCCCGGGATGATTAAGTAACGCTATCGTCACTTAACTAGCATGACAAGGCCCTTCGAACGTGTGTTCGTCAGGCCGTCGTGCTGGGCCGTTCCGCGATGCGACCCAACCAGGCCAAGACCCGGCTGCAATCGTCGGGGACCGGGACGCCGATGAACTGACCGAACTGGATCGTCGTCACCGCGACGATGTCGGCCATGCTGTAGGCGTCGCCGGCGATGAAGGCGCGATCGGCCAGCTCGCCGTCCAGCCAGCGATAGGTCCGCTCGACATGGGGACGGTTGGACTCGCCGAAGTCCTTGTACTGGGTCAGCAGCGCCGCCGTCAGCAGATGGGTGTGACGCCAGATGTGGGCGATCGGCAGCATCAGCTGCAGCTCGATGCGGCGGATCCACATGTCGATGGTCGCCTGCTCTTTCGGCGTCCCCCCGAACAGCGACGGCTGCGGGTTGAGACCCTCGAGATAACGGCAGATGCTGATGCTCTCGCTCAGGAACGTGCCGTCATCCAGCTCGAGCACCGGCACCTGGCCCAGCGAGTTCTTCTCCAGGAAGGCGCTGGCCTTGTGGGCCCGCTCACGCAGCGGCACCCGCTCGTGCTCCAGCGTCAGGCCCTTCTCGGCCAGGAAGATGCGGACCCGGCGCGGATTGGGCGCGGGATTGTCTTCACCGTAAAGCTTCATCGGTCGTCGCCTCCCCAGGTCGGGGTCTCGACGCCCCGTCAGTTAAGTAACGCTATCGTCACTTAATGCGGGAGGCAACCGCCATTTGATGCGGTGCGTATCAGGCCGTCTTGGCCGGGCGCGGCTCGCCGTACTTCTTGGCCAGGGCCTTGGCGCCGGCGACCACCGCCAGGGTGATGGCCTCGATCATGGCGTCGTCGTCGCCGTCACGCGCGTCCAGCGCGCCGGCCGTGCCGGCCACCATGAACCACGCATATTGCTTGGCTTGGCGCGGCGGCAGGCCGAACGCCTTCTGCAAGCCCAGCGCCCAGCCGTCCGCGTCGGCCTTGCGGTTGGCCCGCGCCCGCTCGGCCAGGGGACCGCAGTCCCGCACCAGCCGCATGAACAGCTCACCCCGCTCGTCGGCGCGCCGGCACCAGTACTTCAGAGCGCCGCGGACCCACTCCTCGAAGGTGGAGGCCGGGCCGACCTCGCTCGCCAGACGCTCGACATAGATCTTGGTCTCGCGGTCGAACAGCGCGGTCAGCAGGTCGTCGCGATCGCTGAAATAGCGGTAGCCCAGGGCTTTGGTGACGCCCGTAAGCGCTGCGACGCCATCCATGGTGACGGCCGCGACCCCATGCTCGATGACGATCTGCGCCGCCGCATCCAAGAAGCGTTCGCGTCGCTCCGCGCCCTTCAAACGTGTCTGGGTCATGCCCGCATCGAAACTCCGACCATCCCCCTTTTTGACGTGAGCGGGCTCGAAGTAGCAAGGGCGCCCCTCGACCCCAGATCATCATCTCGCTGTCACCCGTCTCGTAGGGTTCGCTCGACGACCTTCCGAGCGTCCGACGGTCTCACGCCATGTGTGGACGGCTCCCCGTTGGCAAGGGTTGATCTGATGTTCTGCTGAGC
>CAZRPD010000214.1:0-8193 GCA_964601775.1 uncultured Caulobacter sp.
GGGTCGGAGGTGGTGACCGCGGTCATCTTGGTGGCGATCAGGCCCGGCGCGATGCCGTTGACGCGAATGGCGCGTCCGGCCCAGGCGTCGCCCAGCGTCCGCGTCAAATGGATCGCGCCGGCCTTGGACGCCGAATAGGCCGGATTGCCGCGCGTGGCGCGCAGGCCGCCCACCGAACTGATGATGATCAGGCTTCCGGCCCGCGCCTCGAGCGCCGGCGCCAGCTTCTGGGCGCAGGCCATAAGGCTGGTCAGGTTAACTTCCACCACGTGGCGGAAGGTGTCGGCCTCGAACTCCTTGCGCCGGTACTCCACCGCCCCTTGGGACAGGATCGCGACGTCAACAGCCTCAAAAGGCGCGGTCCATTGGTCGATCGCGCCGGGCGTGGCCAGATTCAGGCTGGAAAATTCAAACGGCTCCAGGGCCGAAGCGCCATCGCCATAGGCGGCCTTGTTCGCACGAGTGCCCGTTATGGCGACTGTCGCGCCGCGCCTGGCGAACTCTTGCGCGCAGGCCAGCCCGATCCCGCTCGATCCGCCAATGACGAGCACGCGCTTTTCGGTGAAGTCGAGATCCACGAGAGGCCTAAAACGATTGAATGAAACGGTTGCTTTATTTTTCATGCCTGGGATAAACCGTCAATCCATGAAAGCCGACATCGCCAGGGACGCGATCAAGCGGGCCGCTCAGAGCCTATTCGCCGCGCGGGGCGTGGACGCTGTCTCCGTGCGCGAAATCCTGACGGCGGCCGGCCATCGCAACGGCGCGTCGCTGCATTACTATTTCGGGTCCAAAGACGACTTGGTTGAGCAGCTGGTCATCGACGGCGCGCGTCTGATCGATGAGCGCCGCAACGCCCGGCTCGATGCGCTGGAAGCCGATGGCGGGCCTCATGCGCTGCGAGACGTGATGGAGGTGCTGATCCTGCCGTCCACCGACCTCGGCGAGGGCGGAGGGGAGGGGGACTACCTGCGGTTCATCAGCACTTTCAGCCTGCAAAACCGAGTGGCTTTCGACGCCATCGTCGCTGATGGCTGGAACCGGGGCTATCAGCGGTGCCTGGATCATATCCGGCGGCTTTCCGCCTTGCCGCAGGAGATGCTCGAGCGCCGGCTGGTGTTCCTGAGCTTGGGGCTGCGCGCGATCATGACGGCGCGAGAAGCGGCGCTGGCCGCGCATCCCAATCATGCGTTCTGGGGCGCTGCTACGCTGGAGGATCTGGTCGAGACGCTCGTGGGCATGGTTACGCCCGAGCCCGGCGTCTAGGTGCGCGCGGTGCGCCGCATGGACTCGAAATGAGTCTTCCCGTTTAGAAATCAGAATGAAATTCGTGTATCAGATTTTTTCTTGCGATGTCTCCCGCCTCTGACTAGCATCGCGGCAGATCGCCCGATCGGGCAGATCCAATGGCTCCAACGGATTTCGCCACAGATGCGAAGACGAGAGCGGGGGAGAGATCTGAATGACCAATGCGAGAGCGAGCGTATCGCGCGGAGTCCTGGCCTGGGCCTTGGCGTCCATGTTGTCGGCCCCAGCCCTTGCCCAGGTTCAGGCGCAGGCTCCGGCGACCGAGGAGTCCGCCACCGGTCTCGACAGTATTGTCGTCACCGCCCGCCGTCGCGACGAGGCACCGATCTCGGTGCCGGTCTCGGTGACAGTCCTGGGCGCGGCGCAGCTCAAAGCTCTCGCTGTTGACAGTCTGCAGGACCTGCGCGCGGTGACGCCCGGCATCACCGTAGGGGAGGTGTCGGGGGGCGTCGGCGGAACGGTGGCGTTGCGCGGTGTCGGCACGACGGCGGGATCAAACCCGACCTTCGAGCAGACGGTGGCGGTCAATGTCGACGGCATCCAGCTCTCGCGCGGCGGGGCG
Source organism: uncultured Caulobacter sp. (assembly GCA_964601775.1). Lineage (GTDB taxonomy): Bacteria > Pseudomonadota > Alphaproteobacteria > Caulobacterales > Caulobacteraceae > Caulobacter. The sequence continues at coordinate 1,871 of CAZRPD010000214.1, forward strand.
GTGCGCATTGGCCAGATCGACATGGAGAAGATCGAGGTTCTTCGGGGACCGCAGGCGCTGTTCTTCGGCAAGAACAGCCCGGCCGGCGTCATCTCGATCACCACGGCCGACCCGACCTCGACGTTGGACGCCGAGGTGCGCGGCGGCTATGAGTTCAACGCTCGGGAGCGTCAGCTTGAGGCGATGATCTCTGGACCGTTGACCAGCACGCTCGGCGCGCGCTTGGTCGTCTACGGCGCGGATATGGACGGCTGGCGCACCAATATTGCCGACAGCGCCGCCACCGCTGCGAACGCGATCCGGTCGGGCTCGGTGACCGGCTCGACGAACCGAGGACCGCAGCAAAAATTCTTCTTCACGCGCGCCACCCTGAAGTGGCGGCCGACCGAGGCCTTCGACGCGCGGCTCAAGCTCAGCTACGCCGACAACAAGGGGATCGGCTACAATCAAGCGGGCGGGTTCCAGCGGATCTACTGCCCCAATGGCGCGCCCCAACTGGCGCCGCAGGCCACGGCCCTGAATGGCGGCGCGGCCAACCCGGCCTTGGCCGCAGCGTTGTCGGTCGACAACTGCCGCGCCGACGCGACCTACGCCAATGGCAACATCAACCCGGCCTTTCTGGTCGGCTCGCCCGAAGGGTTCACGGATCCGGACGGCGCTGGCGACTACAGCCAGCAACTCTATTCGTTGGAAATGAACTATCGGCCGAGCGATCGGGTAACCCTGACATCCGTCACCGGCTGGGCCAAGAACAAGGATTTCCGCGCCGACACCTACGCTGTCGCGCCTTCCGACGCGGTGGCGGCCAACGACTTCACCGGCAATACCGGCTACACTCAGTTCACCCAGGAGGCGCGTCTGGCCACGGACCTGTCCGGGCCGGTCAACTTCCTGGTCGGAGCCTTCTACGAGGACTCCGATCTGCAGACCTACACCCGCAACGTGCTGGCGGGCGCGCCGCTCTTCCTGCACGACATCGACGGCAAGACCCGATCGGTGTTCGGCCAGGCGATCTGGGACATCACGGGCAAGCTTGAGCTGGCCGGCGGTCTGCGCTGGAGCAAGGAGACCAAGGATTTCGCGGTGACCCGGGACGGGGCGCCGCAGCCGGTGTCGCCCGCCTCGGCGGATTTCAAGAACACCTCGCCCGAAGTGACCTTGACCTGGCGGCCGACCACACGGCTCACCCTCTACGGGGCCTACAAGCAGGGCTTCAAGTCGGGCGGCTTCGCTGCGGCCACCAATACCGGCGCCGCCTTCACGACGCCGCTGAACGCGCTCTATCTGCCGGAATCGGCCGAAGGGGTCGAAGGCGGCGTTAAGGCGCTTCTGTTTGACGGGGCGTTGCGCGTCAACACCGCCGCATACGACTACGACTATACCAACCTGCAGGTGAACTCCCTCGACAACTCTAGCGGCGTGCCGGTGATCCGCGTAAACAACGCCGGTGCGGCGACCGTAAAGGGTGTGGAGAGCGACTTCACCTGGAGGCCGGCAGGCGCGCCGGGTCTGACGATCCGCGGCGCGGCCAACTACAACGACGCCAAGTACACTGACTTCCTGGCGACCTGCTACATCGGCCAGACCATCGCCGAAGGGTGCAACCTGCTGATCAACCCGACCACTGGGCGCTACACAGGCCAACAATTGGCGGGCCAGCGCATGGTGAACGCGCCCAAGTGGACCGGGTCGTTGGGCGCGGCCTACACCGGCCAGAGCGGTTTCAAGGGAATCGAATGGGGCATGAACGTCGACGGCCTCTACAAGTCCCAATACAATCCTCATCCTGAACTTCATCCTGGCGCCCTGCAGGATGGGGTGGTCTTCCTGAACGCTGGCGTTCGCGTGTTCCGCAGCGACCATCGGTGGGAGCTGGCGCTGGTGGGGCGCAACTTGACGGAAAAATATCGGGTCGACGTCGCTTCCAACGTGCCCCAGACCGGGATCTCTACCCGAACGGGGTCGGCCCTGACCGGGGGGCTCGCCGACCTGAGCGGCAACGTCAATCGCGGTCGCGAGATCATGCTGCAACTGACCGTCCGACCGTTCTGAAAGGACTGGCCGCGCCGTCCCGCGGCAGGAGAACACGCCGCGGTTCGGCTTGCAGGCCGGACCGCGCAGGCGTCTAGAACCGGCCGAATGAGGCCAACGGAGGGTGAAGCCGATGCGTTTGGTCACATTTGAATCCCAGGGCCGTCGCCGGGCGGGGGCCTTCATCGAAGGCGATAGCCGGATCGTCGACTTGGCCGCCGCGCATCAGCAGCGGCATGGAGACCATGCGGCTGAACTGGCTGATATCCTGGCGTTGATCGAAGGGGGAGACGACGCGCTCGACAAGGCGATGGAAGCGGTCAAGTCCGCGCCGGAGACGGCGATCCTGGCCCGTGCGGACGTCAAGCTGAGGGCGCCCATCCAGCCACCGCCCCAAATGCGCGACTGCAGTTGCTTTGAGCTGCACCTGCGCCAATGCTATTCGGCCGCGCGCGAGATGCGGGCCAAGGCCAAGGGCGTCGAGGTGATCGCAGACACCGGGCCCTCGCCAGCCGAACAACGGATTCTCGACCTCTTCGCCAAACAGCCGATCTATTACAAGGCCAACCGCTTCTCGGTAGTCGGCTCCGAGGAGGCGGTGATCTGGCCCTCCTATTCGCGCAGTATGGATTTCGAGCTCGAGTATGGCTGCTACATCAAGAAGCTGGCCAAGGACGTTCCGGCGGAGAAGGCCGGCGACTACATCTTCGGTTACACGATCTACAACGATTTTAGCGCCCGCGACGCGCAATCCGTTGAAATGATCGGTCAGCTGGGGCCGGCCAAGGGCAAGGATTTCGACACCGGCAACGCGATGGGGCCCTGCCTGGTCACAGCCGACGAAATGCCCAACCCCTACGACCTGACCATGATCGCGCGGGTCAATGGCGAGGAATGGGGTCGGGGTAACACCAGTACGATGCATTGGAAGTTCGAGGATCTGATCGCCTATATCTCGCGGTCGGAGACGCTGTATCCGGGCGAGTTCCTGGGATCGGGCACGATCGGCAACGGCTGCGGCCTGGAGGCCCAGCGGTTCCTGAAGCCGGGCGACGAGGTCGAATTGGACGTCGAAGGGATCGGCGTGCTGCGCAATCGGATTGTCAGGCCCGCCTAGACCAGGCCGCCATAGGCCCCGCCGTCCAGTTGCAGGTTCTGGCCGGTGATATAGCCCGCGCGATCCGAGCACAGGAAGGCGCAGGCGTCACCCACCTCCGAGGGGCGCCCGAACCGGCCAGCGGGGATCGCGCCGATCATTTCGGCGCGGGCCGCGGCCTCGTCGACCTGGCGCGCGCGGGCCAGGGATCGGGTCATTTGCGCCAGTCGATCGGTCTCGATCTTTTCGGGTAGGATGCAGTTGACGGTGACGCCGTCGCTGGCGGCCTCGCCGGCGAGGGCCTTGCAGAACGCGGTCAGTCCCGCGCGGGGTCCGGTGGACAGGGCCATCGGGAATTTCGGGGTCTTGACCATGGCCGAGGTGATGGCGACCACGCGGCCAAACCCCCTCTGGCGCATGCCGCCGATCACCGCCTGGATCAACAGGATCGGCGAGATCATCTTGGCCGCGACGACATCGCTCCAGGCCGCCTCGGTCCAGTCCGCCAGTCGGCCAGGCTTGGGGCCGCCGCTGTTGCAGACCAGGATGTCGGGCTCGGGGCAGGCGATCAGCGCCGTCGTCCGTCCTTGCGCTGTGTCGATGTCGGCGAGGATCGTATGCGGCCGCCGCCCGGTCAGGGTCTCGATCTCGAGGGCCGCCGCCTCCAGGCGATCGGCGTCCCGGCCGTTGATCCACACCTCGACGCCTTCGACGCTCAACGAGATGGCGCAGGCCTTTCCAAGGCCCGACGACGAGGCGCAGACGAGCGCGCGCTTTCCGGCGATGCCAAGGTCCATGGGCGTGCTCCAGATCGCCCTCAGAGCGTGCGGGCGATGATTTCCTTCATGATCTCGGACGTGCCGGCGTAGATGCGGGCAACGCGCGCATCCACCCAGGCGCGTCCCACGTCGTATTCGCTCATATAGCCGTAACCGCCGTGAAGCTGGAGGAGTTCATCCAGCAACTGGCCGTGCAGTTCGGCGCTGGTCAGTTTGGCCATGGCGGCGGTCTCGGCCGTCAGCTGGCCGTCGAACAGCTTCTGCAGGCAGTCGTCGATGAAGACGCGCAGCATCTGGCTCCGCGCTCTCACTTCGGCCAGCTTGAACCGCGTGTTCTGGAACTCGAACAGCGGCTTACCGAAGACGATGCGGTCCTTGGTGTAGGCGATGGTCTTGTCGAGCATCGACTCCACCGAGGCGGCGGCGCGGATGCCGATGATCAGCCGCTCCTTGGCCAGCTCGGTCATCAGACAGCCGAAGCCCTTGCTTTCCTCGCCCAAGCGGTTTTCGACCGGCACCCGCACTTCCGAGAAGAACAGCTCCGAGGTGTCCTGGCCGCGAAGACCGACCTTCTCCAGCTTCTTGCCCTTGTCGAAGCCGGGCGTTCCCGCCTCGACGCAGAACAGGGTGATGTCCTTTGGGTTGGCTTGGCCCTCGACCTTCGCCGCGACGATCGCCAAGCCCGAATTGATACCGTTGGTGATGAAGGTCTTCTGGCCCGACAGGATGTAGTGGTCGCCGTCCCGGACGGCCTTGGTCTTCATGCCGCGCAAGTCGCTGCCGATCTGCGGTTCGGACATGGCGATGACCGCGATCAGGTCGCCGCTGATCAGGCGCGGCAGCCAGCGCGCCTTCTGCGCGTCGGTGCCGTAGTTGACCAGATAGGGCACGGCGATGTCGGAGTGGGTGGTAAAGCCGACGGCCGTGGCGTTGACCCGCGCCAGCTCTTCGATCAGGACCGCACTGTGGCCAAAGTCACCGCCGGGGCCGCCGTATTCTTCGGGCGCGGTGACGCACAGCAGACCCTGCTCGCCGGCTCGAAGCCACAACGATTGGGGCACGATGCCATCGCGTTCCCACTGAGCGTGATGTGGAACGATCTCGGTCTCGACGAACCGCCGGACCTGATCGCGGAACATTTCGTGGTCGTCGCGGAACACCTTGCGCATGGTCATGACTCGTCAGTTGTCCGTATAGGCGGCGGGACGCTTTTCGATCATCGCCGCGACCGCCTCGGCATGGTCCGACGTATGATGGGCCAGCGCCTGATAGGCCGATGACAATTCTAGCAGCGAACCCAAGCGCATATGTTGACCTTCACGCAGAAGGCGTTTGGTGAGGCGAAGCGCGTGGCCAGGGCTGCTGGCGACTCGATGGGCCAGCGCCAGCGCCGTGGAGAGGAGCGCCTCCGGCTCGGTCAGCTGGGTCACCAGCGTCCAATCCAGAGCGGTCTGAGCGCTCAGCGCGTCACCGGTCAAGGCCATATGGCTGGCGCGCGGCATGCCCACGATCCGGGGCAAGAGCCAGGCGCCGCCGTCTCCCGGGACAATGCCCAGTTTGACGAAGCTCTCGGCGAAGGTCGCCGTCTGCGAGGCGATGCGGATATCGCACATGCAGGCCAGATCGAGCCCCGCGCCGATCGCGTGTCCGTTGACGGCCGCGATGACCGGCGTCTCGAGTTCGTACAGCGCCATCGGGATGCGCTGGATGCCGTCGCGATAGCGATTGCGCAGGCGGTAAGGCGAGCCTTCGAAGATGCCGGTGCGGTCGCGCATCGCCTTGATGTCGCCGCCAGCGCAGAAGGACGCGCCCGCGCCGGTCAGCACGACGACGCGAACCGAAGGATCGCCGCGAACCTCCTCGCAGGCGTCCTCGATCTCGAACATGTCCTCGGGCTTGCTGAAGGCGTTACGCGCCTCGGGCCGATTGAGGGTCCAGATAGCCACGGGGCCCTCGCGGGACTTCAGCAGGAAATCGGTCATCAGTGGTCTCCGCAAAAGGCCGCGGTCACGAGCGGCCAAAGGCCCTCGTCGCCTCGCGCCGCGAGGATGCGTCCCAGTTGGTCGGTCCAGAAGGCGTCGGACCCATATTCGGCGCGCCAAGCCCACAGGCGGCGCGTCAGGAAGTGCAGGCTGTGTTCATGGGTGAAGCCAATGGCGCCGAAAACAGCGTGGGCGATCGCTGCGCCCTCGCCCGCGGCCTCGCCGGCCACGGCCTTGGCCGAGGCGGTGGTCACGCGCTGGGCGCTGGGCGCGGCCATCAGGAAGGCGGCCTCCGATGCGGCGACGGCCGGGGCCGCTTGGGTCGCCAAAACCGCGAGCTGCTGCGGGGCCGCCTGGTATTTGCCGCTGGGGGGGGCGGATTGGGCGCGGGCGGTGGCGTGGCACTCCACTGACAACTTGATGCTGGGCAAGCGG
>CAZRPD010000215.1:0-8179 GCA_964601775.1 uncultured Caulobacter sp.
GGGGGGGGCGCCGTGGGCCCCCCCGCCCCCGCGGGGGGCTCCCCCCCCGCCGTGGGGGGCGGCGAGGTCCCCCCCCCGCCGCCTACCACCCTTGTCGCCGGCGATGCAGGCGCGTTCCAGACCGACGAGGTCAAGGGCGTGTCGGTGGATCCGAAACTGGCCGAAGGCGCCCGCTGCGCTCGCTCGTGGCGGATCCTGCCGGAAGTGGGAACCGATCCCCGCTATCCGGAGCTTAGCCTTCGCGACGCCGAAGCTGTGGCATACTGGGACGCGCAGCGCGGTTAGCGATCAGAAGCGTAGGACGGTTGAGCTAAGCAGATGAAGTCGATCACTCGCCTGGGCTGGACCGCCTACGCCGTCGCCGTCGCCACCGTGGTGCTGGACCAGATCTCCAAGCTCTGGGTGCTGTCGGTGCTGAGCCGCGAGCAGGGCTCAAGCCTGCCGCTGCTGGGCCCGTTGCACCTGACCATGGTGCATAACTACGGCATGAGCTTCGGCCTGCTGAAGAACAGCGACTGGGGCCGCTGGCTGCTGATCGGCTTTTCGATTCTCGTGGTCATCGGTCTGGCGATCTGGGCGCGCAAGGCGACCAAGCTGCTGCCGGCCTTGGGCATCGGCATGATCATCGGCGGGGCGATCGGCAACAATCTGATCGACCGGGTGCAATACGGCTACGTCGTCGACTTCATCGACGTGTCGCGGCTCTATTTCCCTTGGGTGTTCAACGTCGCCGATTCCGGTATCTCGATCGGCGTGGCCCTGCTTCTGGCCGACAGTTTCCTGTCGGAAGAGAAGAAACTGTCGCATCAAGTCGAGTGACTTAGGGCCGATTGACGCCGTAATCGCGTGAGACATTGGCGCCCGCGCGATGATGTCGTATCGAGAGCGTCCGAATTTCTGGGCCGGGGGTCGGCCTGCTGGAGCATGGTTTCATGAGTTTCAATCGGGTCGCGACCGTGAGCGCCCTGACCGTCGTGGCCGCGATCGGCCTGGCGGGCTGCACCTCGACCAAAAAGGCCCTGGGCATGAACAAGGTCGTGCCCGACGAATTCCGCGTCGTCAGCAAGGCCCCGTTGTCGGTTCCGCCCGACTACGCCCTGCGCCCGCCGGCGCCCGGCCAGCCGCGTCCGCAGGAGCTGCAGCCTGAAAGCGCCGCTCGCGCCGCCCTGATCGGCCAGAGCAACGCCGCCGGCCGCTCGGAAGGCGAAAAGGTCCTGGTGGCCCGCGCCGGCGCCGAGCGCGCCGACCCGCTGATCCGCTTCGTTGTCGACGACGAGAACGGCGATCTGGCCCACAAGGACGAGAGCTTCGCCAGCAAGGTGATGTTCTGGAAGAAGGGTGGCGCCAAGACCGACGTGGCCGCCGCCGCCCAGGCCGGCGCCAACGCCCCGCTGGAAGTCGACGCCGCCGCCGAGGAAGCCCGCTTGAAGAAGCTGGTGGGCACGGGCGGCGTGGTGATCAGCCGCGACAAGAAGACCGGCATCAAGCTGCCGGGCCTGTAAGGCTCGACACGCCGCCAAGACGATCGAACGGCCCGGAGGCGATGCTTCCGGGCCGTTTGCGTTGGGGGCGGGCGTTAACGCCTCCCCTACTCCGGCGCCGTCACCGTGAAGCCCTGGCCCTTCAATCGCTCCAGCACGCCGTCTTCCGCCAACAGCGACCGCAGCTCGATCACCGCCACGGCCTTGCCTGGGGTCTGTAGCGCCTTGGCGATCGCCGCCACCGCGTCGTCGCGGCCCGCGCGCAGTTCCTTGGCGATCGATGGCGTCGAGTCCAGGCAGCGTTGGAAGCCGCGGTCGGCCGCCACCACCTCGCGCACCTGGCCTTGCGTCCAGCGCTGGGCGGTCGCCTTGATCCCGCCCTCGCCGCTCTCGGCCTGGCGCAGGCCCGCGTCCAGGCACAGGTCCTGCAGCGGCTTGGGCGCGGCGCCCACGGCCTTGATGGCCTCGACCAGGCTGTAGTCGGATAGGTTCTGGATGCGAGGGCGCTGTTTGAGGTCCTTGCTCCGGGCGATCTGGCGGATGCGATCGGTGACGCCGCCGACGCTGATCGAGATGTCGCCGCCCTCGCTGTGGGCGACCAGGAACCCCGCGAAGGCGGGTTTGACGTCGTCCATAGCCTCCGGCCTTTCCTTCATGGCCTTCAGCCGCGCCTCGAGGCGTTGGCGCAGGTCCGGCGAAAGCGTCTCGCGCATCGGCCGCTCCGAGACGAACAGCTTGCGGCCGCCCATGGCCAAGGCGACCAGGCGCAGCACATTGGCGTCGGCCTCCTGGCCCATGATCAGGACATTGGCCCCGTCCAGGCGGCGGCGCAGCACCGACTCGTCGGCCCTGGTGCTTGACGGAACCATGGCCGGCACGCCCAGGACATAGACGGTGGTGTCGGCGTCGCTGACCCTCCACCAGGCTGGCCCCGGCAGGCGGGCGTTGACGATCAGTTCCTCGACGAGGTTGGCGTTGGGGTCGACGCGGGTCAGCGCGATCGGCGCCTGGGCCCGGGCCGCTCCCGCCAGCAGCAACGAAAGCGCCAGGCCGGCGGCGGCGAAACGGATCGGCGTCACTATGTGTCTTCCTCGAACGACGGTGGAATCGAGCTAGAATGGTTCTCCCCTTGTCGTTGGCCGATCGCGGTTCGCCCGGTCAACTTAAGGAGTTGCAATGCTGAGGCCCCGGCTTCGGCCTGCCTCGTGAAAGTCCGCTTCTGATGCCCATCCGCCGCCTGCCGCCCGAGACCGTCAACCGCATCGCCGCCGGCGAGGTGGTCGAGCGCCCGGCCAGCGCCATCAAGGAGCTGGTCGACAACGCCATCGACGCCGGCGCCACGCGGATCGAGGTCGAGGCCCACGGCGGCGGCCTGACCCGCATCCTGGTCGCCGATGACGGCACGGGCCTGTCGGCCGAGGAACTGCCGGTGGCCATCGAGCGCCACGCGACCTCGAAGCTGGCGCCCGACGAGGACGGCCTGTGGGACCTGCTGCGCATCCACACTATGGGCTTCCGGGGCGAGGCCCTGCCGTCGATCGGCTCGGTGGCGCGGCTGCAGATCAGCTCGCGCGCCAAGGGGATCAAGGACGCCTTCTCGATCCTGGTCGAGGGCGGCCAGGTCGGCGATGTCGCCCCCGCCGCCTTCCCCGGCCCGCACGGGGCGCGGATCGAGGTCCGCGACCTGTTCTACGCCACGCCCGCGCGCCTGAAGTTCATGAAGTCCGAGCGCGCCGAGGCCCTGGCGATCACCGAGGAGATCAAGCGCCAGGCCATGGCCAATGAGAGCGTCGGCTTCTCGCTGGACATCGACGGCCGCAAGATCCTGCGCCTGCCGGCCGAGCATCCGGGACCGCAAGGGCGGCTGGCGCGCCTGGCCGCCGTGCTGGGCCGCGACTTCCAGGACAATGCGCTGGAGATCGATCAGACCCGCGACGGCGTGCGGCTGTCGGGCTTCGCCGGCCTGCCCACCTACAACCGCGGCAACGCCGCCCACCAGTACCTGTTCGTCAACGGCCGCCCGGTGCGCGACCGGCTGCTGACCGGCGCCCTGCGCGCGGCCTATGCCGATTTCCTGGCCCGCGACCGCCACCCGACCGCGGCCCTTTACGTGACGCTTGAGCCGACCGAGGTCGACGTCAACGTCCACCCGGCCAAGGCCGAGGTGCGCTTCCGCGACCCGGCCCTGGTGCGCGGCCTGATCGTCGGGGCCCTGCGCCACGCCCTGGCCGGGGCCGGCCACCGCGCCTCGACCACCGTCGCCAACCAGGCCCTGGACAGCATCCGCGCCCAGCAGAGCCCGTTCCCGGGCTATCAGCCCGGTCCGTCTCCGGCTGGCTTCTCGGCCTGGCGTGACGGCGGCTGGACGCCGCCAACCCAGCGGCCGATGGACCTGCCCGGGCTGTCGGCCGTCTCGGCCCGCGTCGAACCTGCCTTTGGCGGCGAACTGGCCGAGGTCGTGCGCGAGGCCTACACCTCCGTCGCCTTCGAGGAGCGTCCCAGCCCCGACTACGCCCAGGCCGCACCGTTCGACCCGGTCGACTTCCCGCTGGGCGCGGCCCGGGCCCAGGTGCACGAGACCTATATCGTCTCCCAGACCCGCGACGGCATGGTCATCGTCGACCAGCACGCCGCCCACGAGCGTCTCGTCTACGAGCGGATGAAGGGCGAGATGGCGGCTGGCGGCGTCGCCCGCCAGACCCTGCTGCTGCCCGAAGTGGTCGACCTGGACCCCGCCGAGGCCGAACGCGTCATCGCCAAGTCCGAAGAGCTGGCCAGCTTCGGCTTGGTCATCGAGAGCTTCGGCCCCGGCGCGGTGCTGGTGCGCGAAACGCCGGCCCTGCTGGGAAAGACCGACGCCGGCGCCCTGATCCGCGACATCGCCGACGACCTGGCCGAGAACGGTCAGGCCCTGGCCTTGAAGGAACGGCTGGAAGAGGTCTGCTCGACCATGGCCTGCCACGGCAGCGTCCGCGCCGGCCGCCGCCTGAACGGCGCGGAGATGAACGCCCTGCTCCGCGAGATGGAAGCCACGCCCCACTCAGGCCAGTGCAACCACGGCCGCCCGACCTATGTCGAGCTGAAGCTGTCGGATATCGAGAAGCTGTTCGGCCGGCGGTAGCGCGTAAGCGCCCCCTCCGTCTCGCTGCGTATCCGCAGCGATCCACCTCCCCCGCTTCGCAGGGGAGGAAGGTTTTCATCCTCCCCCGTGGAACGGGGGAGGTGGCGCGGCGCGGATACGCGCCGTGACGGAGGGGGCGCTAAGCCGCTTCGTGGGCCAGAGCCACCGGCGCGCCCTCGGCGGCGGCGACCGGTTTCTCCAGCAGACTCGTGACGGCCGGGCCCGAGACGCGGGCGACGCCGCCGGCGCGGCACGCTTCCAGTTCGATGGCCGAGCCGACCCCAGCCACCGCCTGGACCACGCCCTTGCCGGCATAGGCGCCCTTGCGCTCGACGAACTTGAGGATCTGCGACAGGCGATCGCGGTCGGTCTCGCCGGTCAGCACCAGGGTGACGCTGTCCAGCAGTTCGTGCGGCAGGCCGTGGATCGGGAAGGTCGGGTCGGTGACCTGCAGGTCCATCAGGGCGAAGCTGCCCTTCAGGAACATCCGCATCTGCTGCAGCATGCCGATCGAGGCCTCGCGCGGCGTGCCGTAGATCGTGGCGCACAGGCGCTCGCGCTGGTCCATCGGATAGCGCGACAGCCGGCTCTTGTAGGCGTCCTGGGCGCTAGGCGTGTTGAGGTTCCAGAACCCGAACGGCACGTGGACTTCGCCGAACGGCGAGGTCTTCAAGAGGCCCTGGGTGTCGGTCAGGCACAGCAGGTCGCGCTTGAGCAGCTTGTCGTCGTCTTCCGGCGGCGGTTCGTGCAGGTCGGCGCGCAAGCCGATGGCCGAGCCGACGAAGGCGCCCTGGATCAGATCATGGACACCCCACCAGCCGGTCTGGGACGGCGGCGGCGGGGGGGGCGGCGGCGGCGGCGCGGCCTTGGCGACCGGCGGACGTGGCGCGACGGCGGCCGCGGCCGCCTTCTGGGCGCGGGCTTCCTCGTGGGTGCTGGGGACGGCGTGGATGGCTTCGGCGGTGATCACGTGGACGCGGCCGGCGGCCCCGCCATAGCCGTCGCCGGCGATCAGGCCCGCCAGCTCGTCCTGGGTCAGGCTGGCGAATTTCAGGACCGCCCGCTCATCACCCTCGAAGGTCATCAGGCAGATCTGGCCGCTCTTGCGGCCGGGGAACAGGACGCCCTCCAGCTCGGCCGCCAGGGCCTGCATCTCGGCCGGGTCGAGGCTTTCGACCCGATTGTCGGCGAGGACGAAAGCCAGGGGGGCCACGGCGCCGCATTTGCGCGGCGGCGGCCAGTGGGCCTTCAGGAACGCGTCGGCGACGGTCTGAGCCTTGTCGCGCGGGACTTCACCCGGCTGGCTCTCGCCGTCGGCGTTGAACAGGATACGCAGGCACGCAATGGCGGTCATGAGGCCTGAAACTACAGGTCCATGATTGGCGAAACCTTACAACCGTCGGGACTGCGACATTATTTTTCAAACGTCGGTTTCAGCCTTAGGTCGAATGGGCGTCAGACGAAGGTCTCGCTGAGGCGGAATTCCAGCCGCTCGCGCACCGCGGGCCAGTCGTAGTCGGTGATCGAGAACACCGCCGTGTCGCGGATGTGGCCGGTCCAGGTGACCTTGTGATTGCGCAGCACGCCTTCCTTGGTCGCGCCCAGCTTCTGGACGGCGGCCTGGCTGCGGGCGTTGCGCACGTCGATGGCGAACTCGACCCGGATGGCGCCAGCCTTGTCGAAGGCATGGCCCAGCAAGAGACGCTTACTCTCCGGATTGACCGGGCCCGAGCGCGCCTCGGGGTTCAGGAAGGTCGAGCCGACCTCCAGCCCGCCGTGCAGGCGACGGATATTCAGATAGCTGGAGGTGCCAACCACCTTGCCGTCCGACAGGCGGCGGATCACGAAGCCGATGCGCTCGCCGCGATCGGTCTCGCCCTGCAGCGCGCCCCAGAAGTCGTCGAAGCCTTCGCCGCAGCCGTTGACCGACATGATCTCCCAGCTGTCGGGATCGCAGTCGACGGCAGCTTTCAGCTCGTCGCGGTGATCGATGGTGATGGGTTCCAGCCGCACGTAGCGGCCTTGCAGGGCTTCAACGGTCAGGGTCAGCATGAGGTCTTTTCGAACAGGAGTTGAGCGGTGGCAACCCGCTCTGGTCCGATTTGCGCTGCAATCGCCAAGCTGCCCGCTTGCCCCGCGCGTCAGGGCGGTGTTACAACCACTTCAAACAACTGTTTGAGACAAAGAAAGCGGGAAGAGGGAACGACCATGGACTTCGACATCTCCCCCAAGCAGCGCGCCTTCCTGGACCGCGTCACCGCGTTCATGGACGAGCACATCGTTCCGGCGATCCCGGTCTACGAGGCCGAGATGAACGTCCTCGGCGCCGAGCGCTGGAAGGTCGTCCAGGTCGTCGAGGAGCTGAAGGCGAAAGCCAAGGCCGCCGGCCTGTGGAACTTCTTCATGCCGCCGCACAGCGGCCAGGTCCACGTCGACGACACCTTCCAGTTCGAAGGCGTGCAGCTGACCAACCTGGAATACAGCCTGATCGCCGAACAGCTGGGCAAGGTCGGCTTCGCTTCGGAAGTCTTCAACTGCTCGGCGCCCGACACCGGCAACATGGAAGTGCTGATGCGCTACGGCACGTTGGCGCAGAAGGAAAAGTGGCTGCGCCCGCTGATGAACGGCGAGATCCGCTCGGCCTTCCTGATGACCGAACCGGCCGTGGCCAGCTCGGACGCCACCAATATCGAGACCCGGATCGAGCGCGACGGCGACCACTATGTGATCAACGGTCGCAAGTGGTGGTCCTCGGGCGTGGGCGATCCGCGCTGCAAGGTCGCCATCGTCATGGGCAAGACCGATCCCGACAACGCCAGCCGCCACCAGCAGCAGAGCCAGGTCCTGGTGCCACTGGACGCGCCGGGCATCGAGATCGTCCGCATGCTGCCGGTGTTCGGCTATGACGACGCCCCGCACGGCCACGCCGAGGTGATCCTCAAGGACGTGCGCGTGCCGATCGAGGACGCCCTGCTGCTGGGCGAAGGCCGCGGCTTCGAGATCGCCCAGGGTCGCCTCGGCCCCGGCCGTATTCACCACTGCATGCGCACCATCGGCACGGCGGAAGTCGCGCTGGAAAAGATGTGCAAGCGCCTGATGAGCCGGAAGGCGTTCGGCAAGTACGTCTCGGATCACTCGGTGTGGGAAGAGCGCGTCGCCGACGCCCGCATCGACATCGAGATGTGCCGCCTGCTGTGCCTGAAGGCCGCCGACATGATGGACAAGGCCGGCAACAAGTCGGCCCGTCTGGAGATCGCCATGATCAAGGTCGCGGCTCCGCGCCTGGCCCTGAAGATCATCGACGACGCCATCCAGGCCCACGGCGGCGGCGGCGGGACCACCGAATTCGGGCTCGCGAAAGCCTATGCCGGCATCCGCACCCTGCGCCTGGCCGACGGCCCGGACGAGGTGCACCAGCGCACGATCGCGCGGATGGAATACGGCAAGTACGGGGATCTGGTGTTCAAGCAGAAGGCCGAGAAGGAAGCGGCGCTGCACGTGCCGGGGATCCGGTGACCTGACCTCACTTGCCCCCACCTGACCGCTTCGCGGTCGTCCGCCCCCGGAGGGGGCAGAC
>CAZRPD010000216.1:0-8000 GCA_964601775.1 uncultured Caulobacter sp.
CACCCCCCCCCCCCCCCCGCCCCCCCCCCCCGGCCCCCCCCCCCCCCCCCCCCCCCTGCCCCCCCCCCCCCCCCGGGCTGGCGGGGCCGCCCCCCTTCGCCGAGGCCGAGCGCCGGCTGGCCGCCGCCACCGCCCGGGTCGGGGTGGCGACCGCCGATCTCTATCCACGGGTCAGCATCGCCGCCTCGGTGACCCAGGCCGGCGGCGAGGACATCCGCGGCGACCGCGGCTTCGGCTACGGGATCGGTCCGCTGCTGTCGTTCTCGTTCCCGAACCTGGGCGTGGCGCGGGCGCGCGTTCGCCAGGCGGAGGGGCGTGCGCAGGTCGCGTTGGCCTCCTTCGACGGCGTGGTTCTCAACGCGCTCAAGGAAACCGAGCAGGCGCTGGACGCCTATGGCGCAGCGACCCGGCGGCGCGCCGAACTGGTCGAGGCCGAAGCGAGGGCGGGACAGGCCTTCGACATGGCCAGCCTGCGCCATCGGTCCGGCTCGATCGCCTATGTCGACGTCATCGTGGCCCAGGGCGATCTGCTGGCCACGCGCCTCTCGCGCACGGACGCCGACCGCCAGCTCGCCTCGGCGCGGGTCGGCGTCTTCCGCGCGTTGGGCGGCGGCTGGGAGTCTTCCGCGCCCGTCACCGACTCCAACGTCCTTCAAACCCAGTAGAGATTCCCATGTCAGACCTGATCGACAGCCTTCTCTCCAGCGGCGCGACGCTGATCCTCGCCCGCCTGGTGATTTCGTCCTTCTTCCTGGTCGCCGGCCTGTTCGGTGTCTTCAAGTTCAGCGTCATCGTCGCCGAGATGCGCGAGGCGTCGCTGCCCGCGCCCAAGGTGTTCGCGGTGGCCACGGTCGCCACGCAGCTGATCGGATCGGCCTTGCTGATCACGGATGTCGGCGGACTGGCCTGGCTGGGCGCGGGCGCGCTGGGGGTGTTCACGCTGCTGTGCATCCCGATCGCCCATCCGTTCTGGCGCCTGCCGCCGGCCGAGCGCATGCCTCACTTCCAGGTGGCGCTTGAGCATCTGGCCCTGACCGGCGGCCTGGCGCTGGCCGCGATCGCCAGCCACTAATAGCCCGATGGACCGTATCGACGCGCTTCGCCTGTATCTCGATGTCGCCGAGGCCGGCAGCTTCTCGCGGGTAGCCCGGCAGCGGGTGATCGCGACGTCCACCGTAGGGCTCGCCGTCAGCCAGCTTGAAGCCGAACTCGGCGCGCGCCTGATCGTCCGCTCGACGCGCAAGCTGGTGCTTACCGACGCGGGGAACGCCTTGCTGGCGGATGCGCGCCGCATCGTCGGCGACTGGGACGCGGCCCTCAACGGCCTGCGCGAGGACGGCCCGCTGTCGGGCCCTATCCGCGTGACGGCGACCAATGACTTTGGTCGCCGGTTCCTGCGTCCGCTGCTGGACGTGTTCCAGGACCGCCATCCTGGCGTTCACATCACATTGCTGCTCAGCGACACGACCCAAGACCTGGTCGAGGAACGGATCGACCTGGCGCTGAGGAGCGGCCCCCTGCCGAACTCGAGCCTTCGCGCTCGGCTGCTGATCCGCGGGCCAAGGCTGGTCTGCGCGTCTCCCGCCTACTGGGCAAGGCGAGGCAAGCCCGCGCGCCCGGAGGATCTGGCGGATCACAACTGCATCGTGCTGGCGCGTCCCGGCGCGCCGCTTGCGGCCTGGGCCTTTCGCGATGGGGACAGAAGTTTCACGGTGAAGGTCGCCGGCGACCGTCAGGCCAGCGACGGCGACCTCATGCGCCACTGGGCGCTTGAGGGACGCGGGGTGGTCGCCAAGAATGTCTGGGACATCCGTGAGGACCTGGCGGCCGGAGCGCTGGAGGCCGCGCTCGAGGATTTCAGCGCCGGACCTGTGGATCTCTACGCCGTCGCTCCGGCGGGCGCGCCGAGCCGTCGGGTGGCGGCGCTGATCGAGTTTCTAGCAGAAACCCTGCGCTAAGGCGTGCGCTGACGGGTGATCGTTCGAGCTTCTCGAAAGGTCGTTTCGCGACAGGGCGGATTATCTTTCGATCGGCCTGCGCCACATCTCGGTCCTGCGGCCGAGGCGATCAGCATGAACATAGCTGCGCTCGCGGTCCGGAGACTTCTTCCTCCCGCCTTACGACAAGGACTTCCGCATGACCCATCCGATCATCACCGCGATCGAAGAGCGCCGAACGACCGTCCTGTTCGACACGTCGCGCGACATCAGCGACGACCAGGTCGCCGAACTGGTGCGCCTGGCCACCAAGGCGCCAACTTCGTTCAACCTTCAGAACTGGCGTTTCATCGCCGTGCGCAGCGCCGAGGCCAAGACGCGGCTGCGCGCGATCGCCTGGGACCAGGCCAAGATCACCGAAGCGCCGGTGACCTTCCTGATCGTGGGACAGCTGGCCGACGAGCAGACCCTGCGCGACCGCCTGGCGCCATCCGTCGCGGCGGGAATCATGCCCGCGCCGATGGTCGACGGCTGGATCGGCGGCGCCGGCAGCCTCTATGCCGGTCAGCCGTGGCGCCAGCGGGACGAGGCGGTGCGCTCGGCCACCTTCGGCGCGATGACCCTGATCCTGGCCGCGCACGCCATGGGCCTGGGCGCGGGTCCGATGATCGGTTTTGACCAGGACGCGGTGGCGCGCGCGTTCGGCCTGGCCGACAACGAGATCCCCGCCATGCTGGTCGCCGTGGGCTACGGGACGCCGGAGAACTGGCCGCAGAAGCCGCGCCGGCCGCTGTCCGAAGTTCTCAGCGTGGTTTGAGGCCAAGGCGCCGCCAAGGCGCGAGCATGTCCAGGTCTGGAGCCGTCGAGCTCCCGGCCTGGACATGGCTTTGACACCGATCGTCTCCGGTCTCACCCTTGAGAGACGGAAAATCTGACACGAACGCCCCCTAGAAGCGCCGCCACGCTTCCTCGGCCGCCGCGCGCGGCGCTTCCCTCAGGCCCATGTCAGAGCCCGCCTCCATTTCTCCGATCGCCGGGCCGCGGACCGCATGAGCTTGCGGGCCGATCCCGAGGTGATCGCCTGGGTCGGGCGGCATGTGTTGCCGCACGAGGCCAAGGTGCGCGTCGCCCTGGCGCGGGCGCGGGTGCCGCAGGCGGACATCGACGACCTGCTGCAGGAGGCCTATTGCCGCCTGTGTTCCCTGCGTTCGGTCGAGCACGTGGAGAACCCGGAAGGCTATCTCTTCCGCACCGTCCGCAATGTTCTGAACGCGCAGATTCGCCGCCGGCGGATCGTGCGGATCGACTTCGTCAACGCCATGGACCTGCTGGCTCATGCCGATCAACGGCCCAGTCCGGAGGAGGAGACCAGCTACCGCCGCTACCTAGCCCTGGTGCGCGAAGCCATGACCGCCTTGCCCGAGCGCTGCCGAAGGATCCTGGAGATGCGCAAGATCGAGGGCCTGTCGCAGCGCGAGATCGCCCGCCGGATCGACGTCAGCGAAAGCGTCGTCGAAAACGAGGGCGCGAAGGGTTTGCGGTTGATCGCCAAGGCCCTTCGCGACAAACACGGCGAGGACGCGCCCGAGATCCAGTGGCGCAGGCAGGCTAGAGACTAGGGTGAAGCGGCAGACCGCGCAGGAGATCGAGGCCGACGCCCTGGACTGGGTGATGGCCTTGGATCGCAGCAACGACGCTCGTTCGCAGCGGCGGCTGGACGCCTGGCTGGCCGGTGACACGCGCCGTCAGGGCGCCTTCCTGAAGGCCCAGGCGATGTGGGCGACGATGGACGGGCTGAACCCGCAGGCCGAGGTGACGCCGCTGTTTCCGGCGGCGGCGCGCAAGGTCAGGCGCGGGATCGACCGGCGTACGGCCTTGCTGGGCGGCGGCGGCTTGGCGGCAGGGCTGGCCGTCGGCGTCGGTCTGGCGCTGCGCCCGCAGGTCTATCGCACCGAGACGGGCGAGCAGCGGGCCATGCCGCTGGAGGACGGCTCGACCATCCGCATCAACACCCAGAGCGCGCTCAGCGTGGCCCTGACCCGCGAGCGTCGCGTGATCCGGCTGAAGGATGGCGAGGCCTGGTTCAAGGTCGCCCACGACAAGGCCCGGCCGTTCACGGTCGGGGCCGGCGACGTGGCCGTCCAGGCCACCGGCACGGCCTTCGCGGTGCGCCGGGCCGAGAACGGCGTCGATGTCCTGGTCACCGAGGGCTCGGTCGATGTCTGGACCCTGGGTGCGCCCGGCCGCAAGGTCGCGCTGAGGGCAGGGCAGAGCCTGTTCGTGGCCATTGCCGCGCCGACGCCGGACAAGGCCAGCATCCTGGACGACGCCGGCGAGGTGCGGCGCAAGCTGGCCTGGCGTGACGGGCGCATCGAGCTGGACGGCGAGACGCTGGGCTTCGCCGCCGCCGAGTTCAATCGCTACAACCGTCTTCAGCTGCGGGTGGCCGGCGACGCCCTGGCCGGCGAGCGGCTGTACGGCGTCTTCAGCGTCGACGATCCGGAAGGCTTCGCACGGGCGGCCCAGGTCAGCCTGCGGGCCTCGGTCCAGCGGCCTTCGCCCGACGAAATCGCCATCTCCCGCTGACCTTCTGAAAAAACTTCGCGGCCCGCGTAAGGAAAATCGAGGGCCGGACATCCTTGGATCAGGCGCCTGGACGGAAGCGCCGACCAACAGGGGATCTTTCGTGAAATCGTTCTTCATGGCCGGCGCTGCGCCGGTCGCCATCGTCGCCTTCATGGCGGCGACGCCCCCCCTCCCGCAGGACGTCCGCTTCCCCGTGGCGGCCCAACCCGCCGCCTCGGGCGTCGCCGCCTTCGCCAAGCAAGCCGACATCCAGCTGATCATCTCGGCCCGCGACGCCGAAGGCCGCCGGACGAACGCCGTCACGGGAACCTTCACCGTGCAGTCCGGCCTGCAGCGCCTGTTGTCCGGCGCCGGCCTGACGACGCGGATGATCGACGCCCGCACCTTCGCCGTCGTGGCCGAGGAGGGCGCGGTTCGCGCCGCCGCCGAGCCCGAGATGCTGGACGCGGTGGTGGTCACCGGCTCGCGCATCGCCCGCACCGGCTTTGACGCCTCGACACCGGTCAGCGTGCTCAGCGCCGAGGACTTTCGCCTCTCGGGCACGACCAATGTCGAAGAACTGCTGAACGACTCGCCGCAGTTCGTGCCGTCCACCAATGGCGGGGCCTATGGCAATGTGGTGCCGGGCGGCTCGGCCGATCTGAACCTGCGCGGCTTCGGCGCGTCGCGGAACCTGGTGCTGGTCAATGGCCGCCGCTTCACGGTCAACGGACCCGAGCTGGTCACCGACATCAACACGATCCCGTCCTCGCTGATCAAGCGGACCGAGATCGTCACCGGCGGCTCGTCGGCGGTCTACGGCTCCGACGCCATCACCGGCGTGGTCAACTTCATCATCCGCGACGACATCGACGGTCTGGAGCTGAACGCCCAGGCCAGCATCGACAGCCCGACCCAGACCCCGACCTACAACATCGACCTGTCGGGCGGCCGCAAGTTCGCCGGCGGGCGTGGCCAGATCATCGCCTCGCTGAACTATCTGGACCGCGGGGCCATGACCCGCGCCGAGCGCGGCCAGTTCGCCCCGCAGTGGATGGTCAATGGCTGCGTCACCGCCGCCAGCTGGCAAAAGGACGGGGTGGGCACGCCGCTCACCGTTCCCGCGGGCTCCAACTGCCGCGCCGCCGGCGGCCTGCCGGGCCTGATCGCCAGCGGCAGCGGCGACATCCCCAATGGCCGCTTCACCGGCGTGCCGCTGCCCGGCTCCACGGCCTCGAACGCGGCGCTGAACGCGGCGCTGACGGCGGCCGGCCTGGGCGGGCTGGGCTCGCGCGGCTTCACCTTCAACGACGCCGGCAGCGCGGTGCGCCCGGCCCTGACGCCGCAGGACGACTACAACCTGCAGCCGGACAACTACCTGATCGTTCCGCAGCAGCGGGTGATGTTCAACAGCTTCGCCCACTACGACCTGAACGAACGGGCCACCGTCTATGGCGAGGTCCATTTCAGCCGCAACAAGGTCGACCAGCAGCTGGCGCCGTCCAGCATCAGCGGGCCGTTCCTGTTCAACATCAACAACCCGAACCTGGCGCCGGCGATGCGCGAGGTCCTGCGCCAGCTGGACCTGAAGGAGACGGGTGCGACCACGGTCGTCACCGGTCCGACCTCGATGGTCAACCGGCCGGGTGACGGCCTGGCGGCGCTGAGCATCGCGCGGCGCCTGCTGGAAGTCGGCGTGCGTCGCAACATGACCAAGCGCGACGTCTTTCGCGGCGTGGTCGGCGTGAAGGGCGACCTGCCCGACGCCTCGGCCTCGTTCCTGACCAACCTGTCCTACGACCTCTACTACAGCTACGCCGACACCCAGCAGACCGACACGCAAGCCGGCAACGTCTCGCGCAGCCGCTTCCAGGCGGGCCTGCTGTCGGCCAACGGCGCTGCGCCGCTGCTGAACATCTTCGGCCAGAACCTGTCCAAGGCGGGCGTCGACTCGATCATCATCGCCTCGACCACCAACGAGGTCGAAACTCGCCAGCAGGTGGCCGCCGCCAACCTGTCGGGTGAGGCCTTCCGCCTGCCGGCCGGCCCGGTCGGCTTCTCGCTGGGCGCGGAGTGGCGCAAGTCGTTCGCCGGCGTCTCGCCCGACGCCAACCTGGTCAATGGCGACGTCGTGGGCTTCAACCCCGGCCTGCCGTCCAGCGGCTCGATCACCGCCAAGGAGATCTTCGGCGAGGTGCGCGCCCCGCTGCTGGCCGACCTGCCGCTGGTCCAGAGCCTGACCGCCAACGCCGCCTTTCGCTATTCGGACTATAGCCTGAAGGGCATTGGCGGGGTCTGGACCTATCTGGGCGGCCTGGAATGGCGCGTGAACCCGGACCTGGCCCTGCGCGGCCAGTTCCAGCGCGCCGTCCGCGCCCCCAATGTCGGCGAGCTCTATGCCGGCCTGTCGACCAGCAGCAGCGCCGCCGTCGACCCGTGCTCCAACCGCCAGCCGCTCGCCTCGCGCACGGCGGCGGTTCGCGCCCTCTGCATCGCCATGGGCGTGCCGGAAAGCCAGGTGTTCGGCGCCGGCGTCCAGCCCAACGAGACCATCACCGCCGTCTATGGCGGCAGCGACCAAGTGGGCGTCGAGGAGTCGGACACCAAGACCTTCGGCGTGGTGCTCACCCCGCGCATCGTCCCGAACCTGGCGGTCAGCGTCGACTATTTCGACATCGACCTGAAGGGCGCCATCGCGCCCCTGGGCGGCGGCCTGAACAACACCCTGAACCTCTGCTACAACATCGTGCAGAGCCAGAGCAGCGAGTTCTGCCAGGCCATCGCCCGCAACCCGCTGACCGGCGAGATCAGCAATCCCTATTATGTGCAGATCCGCTCGGCCAATACCGGCGCGCTGAAGACCTCGGGCGTCGACGGCGCCGCCCGCCATCGCTTCGGCATGGGCCCGGGCTTGCAGGGGGGGAGCCGCTTCGAGGTGGCCAGCAACTGGACCTGGACCAAGGAGCTGGTCTCGACCCCGGTGCAGGCCTTCCCGAATGTGCAGAACAACTGCGCCGGCGCCTATGGCACCACCTGCGGCGAGCCGGTTCCGCGTCTGAAGGGCGTCACCCGCCTGACCTGGAGCAGCGGCCCGGTGACCCTGTCCTTGCGCGGCCGCTACATCGGCAAGGTCACGGTCGACACCTACGTCCTGCCCAGCCGCTCGGGCCTGCCGACGCCGGACCTGGCCGACCTGACCAATCCGGTGCTGAAGGCCCGCGGCTATCTCGACCTATCGGGCGCCTGGGACGTCAACAAGTCGCTGCGCCTGTCGGGCGGGATCGACAACCTGCTGGACAGCGATCCGCCGATCGTCGCCAACCCGCGGGCCAACACCTATCCGACCACCTATGACGCGCTGGGCATGCGCCTCTATGTCGGGGCCTCGATGAGGTTCTGATGCTTGCCGGGACGCTCGCGTCGCGGTGGCCCCAAGGCACGGCCACGCTTGCGTCGCGGGGGGGGGGCCCGGGGGCCTCCCCTCGCGCCGCCGGCGCG
>CAZRPD010000217.1:0-2708 GCA_964601775.1 uncultured Caulobacter sp.
AACCCGGCTCGACGACCGCAAGGCGCCGTTGGCGCTAAGAAGAAGCCCCCCGCGGGTCCCCGGGGTGGTCCCTTTTTACGTTCACCGCGTCAACCGCCGCCGAAGCGGATTCTGACGCCGCCGTTGACGACCCGGCCATCGGTAGGCGCCCAGGCGTCGACGGTCCATTCGCCCGCCACGCCGCGGCGCGGCAGCACCAGCGGGTCGTACTTTGTCTGGCGCACGTTCAGAAGGTTCTCCAGATTCAGGAACAGGCGAACGTTCTCCTTGACGACCACCTCGCCCAACAGGCCGATCTCCAGATAGGGCTTGCCCCTGGAGCGATAGGGATTGTCCTCCAGGTCCTGGCGGCCGGTGTAGTAGGCCTCGACGCCCAGCCGCCCCTTGCCTTCCTCCTCCCACATGCCGACGAGACCGGCGGTGTGGCGAGGCGTGGTGGGAACGACGCGGCGGCCGGGACCGTCCGGTTTCGGCTCGGTGGCGTCGACATGGACATAGCTGCCGGTGACCGTGAACGCGCCCGCCCGATAGCGCAGCAGCGCCTCCAGGCCCGCCGTCCGCGTCGCGCCCGAGGCATTGACCAGCGCCACCCGATCGACGCCTGCGGTCCGCAACTGGACGGCGTTGTCGATCCTGGACCCGAACAGGGTCAGATTGGCCTCCCAAGGTCCCGTGGCGTAGCCCGCCTCCAGCGACCCGGTGTCGGCGGTCTCGGCCTTCAGGGCCTTCAAGGGTTGCAGGCGCGACAGGCCGGCGGCCTCGATCTCCTCCACGAACGGCGTCGGCGCATGGAAGCCGCGCCCCACCGAAGCCCGCATCGTCCAGCGGCCCGGGCGGTAAAGCAACGAGACCCGCGGGCTGAGGTGCGAGCCGTATTCGCTATGATCGTCCCAGCGGGCGCTGCCGGCCAGGGTAAGGCCCGGCCCCAGCTTGCGCTCGGCCTGCGCGAACAGCGCCGGGGTGGTGAAGGTGTAGTCGAAGGCGCGGAGGGTCTTGTTGCGATAGGCGTCGCTCTGGATCGCCGCCCCGACCAGCCAGGTCGTCGCCTCATCCGAGCCGGCCGCGAGCGAGGCTTCGGCGAAGAGCGTGCGGTGACGGTCGTTCTCGACATCGTCGCCATAGCGGTGCGTGTGTTTCTGGTTCACGGCCGAGGCGCGCAGATGAACCACGCCCACATCCTCCACCGGGGTCTGCGACGTGAAGCCGGCGTCCAGACGACGGCTGTCCTGGGTCTGGGGAAACGGACGACCGTCGGGCGTGATGCGGCCGGACGCCGTGCCGCCCTCGCGGTCCTCGCCCATGGCGCCAAGCGTGAAATAGGCGCGGCCGCCGCCGTCGCCTTCCCAGAAAAGGCGCGGCCGCAGCGTCCAGCGCTCATAGCCCGGCATGTCGATCCAGCCGTCGCCGTCCAGGTCCTGCCGCGACTGGCGATGCAGGCCGCCCATGACCGACGCGCTCCAGCCTTCGGACAAGGGCGCGGCGGCGTAGACCGTGGCGTCCTGGCCATCACGGGTGGTGGCGTTCAGCAACACCTCGGCCAAGGGTTCGGGCTCGGGACGGCGTGAGATCAGGTTGATCACTCCGCCCAGCGCCGCCGGACCATAAAGCGCCGAGGCCGCGCCCTTGATCACCTCGACCTGGCCCAGATCCGACGGCGGAATCTGCAGGACGCCCAGAGCCTGGCCGCCATACAGCGGCAGGCCGTCGGCCAGCAGCTGGGTGTAGCGGCCGCGCAAACCCTGCATGCGGATGCTGGCCGCGCCAAGGGTTGGCGAGGTCACCTGCACCCGGACACCCCCGGTCTCGGCGACCATCATGGCGATGTTGCCCGGGGTCATGAGGACCTTCTCCTCGACCTCCTCCTGGCTGATCACCTCGACGCGGATGGCCTCGTCCTGCACGCGGCGGCCCGAGCGGGTCGACTGGACGATCAGCGCCTCGACCTCATCGCCGTCGTGCGCGCCATGATCCTGTGCGTGAGCACCCGAGGCGAGCGCCGCTCCGACCATCGCACCGGCGGCGATGAGGCGTGAACGAGGGGAAGCAGACTTTACGGGGCGCATGGCGGATCGACTCGTCGGCGCCGCGGAACAAGCGGCGCCGGCCAAGCTGCAGGCTGTAGCCGCTACAGGGTCAAGCCCATAACTTGGCGCAGGACGGCCGGCGCTGCGCCGTCGTCTATTTGAACCACCGCCGCCAGAACGGCCGCCGCGGCGCGGGACTGTCGCCGACCAGCATGCCGCCCATCAGGCCGAACGACAGCATGGCGTGGTTCATCTTCGATATGTTCATGGCGGCGTCTCCAGGTGAGCCGTTAGGACCAGGAGACGCGCGCGGCTTACAGGGGCTCTCCCCCTCCTAGTCGTCAGCGCGTCAGGTCTGAAAATGCGCGCTTTGGCCGCTCTCGCAAGCAATAATATTCCGTATAAGGATGATATCAGCGTGCGGACGATCCGATTTCAAGCTGCCTGGATCGCCCAGCCATAAACTCCGTACACGATGCGAATTCCGCAATCCGGCGCACAGCAAGGCTTCGCGCGCCTTCGACGGCGCCCACGCCCCTCGGCGACCCTTCCCACAGGAAAAAGCCGCCCGCGGCGGCCAGGCGCGGGGGGCGTCCGGATTTTTGAGCCCCAAGCCCCGGGGGGGGGGCGGGCGCCCGCGCGGAAGGCGCGACCCCGCCCCGTGAGAACGACGCACCCCACCGA
>CAZRPD010000217.1:2718-3509 GCA_964601775.1 uncultured Caulobacter sp.
AACACACCGCCGGCCGCTGGTGGAGGGGGCGCGCGTCCTCCGGTATTTCAGACCGCCAGCCCGTGGGCGGCGTCAGGCCGCCGCGTCGAACGACAGGCCCTCGTAGCGCTTCAGGTGGTGGTCGACCGAGCCGAACAGGCCCTCGATCAGGCTGGCGCGCTTGAAGTAGTGGCCGATGGCCAGTTCGTCGGTCATGCCCATGCCGCCGTGGATCTGGATGGCGTTCTGACCCACGAACTTGCAGGCGCGGCCGATGCGCACCTTCATGGCCGAGACGGCCTTGGCGCGCTCGGCATCGCTTTCATCCAGCTTGATGGTCGCCATGTAGGTCATAGACACCGACTGCTCGACCTCGATGAACATGTCGACCATCCGGTGCTGCAGCACCTGGAAGTTGGCGATCGAGGTGCCGAACTGCTTGCGCTGTTTGGCGTAGTCCAGCGTGCCCTCATGCAGCTTGCGCAGCACGCCGACGGCCTCGGCGCCGACGGCGGCGGTGGCCTCGTCGATCACCTTGTTCACCAGCGGCAAGCCATTGCCCTCCTGGCCGATCAGGGCTTCGGCCGGGATCGAGACGTTCTCGAAATAGACTTCCGAGGCGCGGCCGCCGTCGACGGTGGGATAGTCGCGGGTGACGATGCCCGGCAGGCTCTTGTCGACCAGGAACACCGAGACGCCGCCGCTGTCGCGCTGGGCGGCGCCCCGGCGGGGGGGGGGGGGGAGAGGCGGGGGGGAGGGCGCGGCGGCCCCGACGGGCCTTTGGGCGGTCTGGACCAAACCCCCGCCCGGCC
>CAZRPD010000217.1:3519-7943 GCA_964601775.1 uncultured Caulobacter sp.
GAGCGCGGGGACCCCGGCGCGGCCCCGCTGGGGACCGCCCGTGCGGGCGGTGACGATCAGATGCGTGGCGAACGGCGCGCCGACCACGACGGCCTTGTGGCCGTTCAGCACATAGCCCGCGCCGTCCTTCTTGGCCGTGGTCTTCAGGTCCTGCCAGGTGTAGCGGGCCTGGGGCTCGGCATAGGCGAAGGCGATGGTGGTGGTCCCGCCGATGATCCCCTCGATCACCGAGGCGGCGTCGGCGTGTCCCGAGTGCTTGAGGAAGCCGCCGCCGATCACCACCGTGCCCAGATAGGGCTCGATGACCAGCGCTTTGCCGAACTCTTCCATGATGATCATGTTGTCGATGGCGCCGCCGCCCAGGCCGCCCAGCTCCTCGCTGAACGAGGCGCCCAGAATGCCCAGCTCCTCGGCGAAGGCCTTCCAGTAGTCAGCGCGCCAGCCGGCGTCCGAGCCGACGATCTTGCGGCGGGTCTCGAAGTCGTACTTGTCCTGCAGGAAGCTCGCGACCGTGTCGCGGACCATCGACTGCTCTTCGGTGAAGTTGAAATCCATCCCTGGGTTTCCGTTCTTTTTGATTGTCATCCCGGCCGTAGCGTAGCGGAGAGCCGGGACCGTCAAAGACTGTGAGTTGGGCGGTCCCGGATCACGCCTCCGGCGCGTCCGGGATGACAGCCCGCGCTAGAGCCCCAGCACCATCTTGGCGATGATGTTGCGCTGGATCTCGTTGGAGCCGCCGTAGATCGACGTCTTGCGGACGTTGAAATAGGTCGGCGCGGCGCGGTGGGCGAAGTCGGGGCCGATCGGGTGGGCGTTGTCGCCGTCCTTCGGGAAACCGCGGAAGTACGGCGCGCCATAGTGGCCGGCCGCTTCCAGCACCAGTTCGGTGATCCGCTGCTGGATCTCGGTGCCCTTGATCTTCAGGAGGCTCGACTCCGGACCGGGCCCCTTGCCGGCCGCTTCGCCGGCCAGGGTGCGCAGCTCGGTATATTCCAGCGCCGTCAGGTCGATCTCCAGTTCGGCGACCTTGCGCTTGAACATCGGATCCTTGATCAGGGCCTCGCCGTCGTCGCTGAGCTCGGTCGAGGCCATCTGGCGGATGCGCTCGATGCCGCGCTTGGACCGCGCCACGCCGGCGATGCCGCTGCGCTCGTGGGCCAGCAGGAACTTGGCGCAGGTCCAACCCTTGTTCTCGTCGAAGATGCGGTTCTCGACCGGCACCTTGACGTTCTCAAGCCAGACCTCGTTGACCTCGTGCTCGCCGCCCAGGGTGATGATCGGACGGACGGTGACGCCCGGCGATTTCATGTCGATCAGCAGGAACGAGATGCCTTCCTGGATCTTGGCGGTCGGGTCGGTGCGGACCAGGCAGAAGATCCAGTCCCCGTGCTGGGCCAGGGTGGTCCAGGTCTTCTGGCCGTTGACCAGGTAGTATTCCTTGCCGTCGTCGCCGGTGAAGCGCTCGGCCTTGGTCTTCAGGCTGGCCAGATCCGAACCGGCGCCCGGCTCGCTGTAGCCTTGGCTCCACCAGATGTCGCCCGACAAGGTCGGCGGCAGGAAGCGCTCTTTCTGCTCCGGCGTGCCGAAGGTGTAGATGACCGGGCCAACCATGTTGATGCCAAAGGGCAGGATCGGCACGCAGTCGGCGCGGGCGGTCTCTTCCGACCAGATGTAGCGCTGCACCGAAGTCCAGCCCGGACCGCCGTACTTTTCCGGCCAGGCCGGGGCGACCCAGCCCTTGTTGGCGAGGGTGCGGTGCCAGGAGAGGAAGTCCTCCTTGGCCATCTCTTCGCCCTCTTCCTGCTTCTCGCGCAGGCCCTCCGGATAGTTCTGCGCAATGAAGGCGCGAACCTCGTCGCGGAAGGCGAGGTCCTCGGGCGAGAAGTCCAGATTCATGGCGGGCTCCCGTTCAATCGGCCCCTCTTCAGGGAGGCCGTTATGGCGTTTCGGGAGTCACGTTATCGGTCGAACGAGCGTTTGGAAAGATGACGTTAGCGTCAACGGAAGCGAACATGATCCGCGTTCAGTTGAGCAGCGTCGCCAGACCCTAGCGGACCTCGCAGGCCAGTTTGACCAGCGCCAGGGCCGAGGCGCCGCCGACCCCCTCCTCATCCGTCGTATCCAGCGCCAGCAGCGGCCGCTTGTCGAGGATCTCAAGCAGGCGGGCGTGGCCCTTGGCCGGGCTGACGTGAGCGGCCAGGCAGTGATCGATGGCGGCCGGCTCGACGGCGCGGACCACGGCGGCGGCGGCGCAGGCGGCATAACCGTCCAGCAGCACCGGAATCTTCTGGGTTCGCGCGGCCAGGATCGCGCCGACGACGGCGGCGGTCTCGCGGCCGCCCAGCTGGCGCAGGATCTCCAGCGGATCCTCGCCCATGCCCTCGGCCTTGGCGCGGGCGACGGCGGCGGCCACGGGCTCGGGATCGTCCGACCAGTCGGAAGCCTCGCCGCCAAACAGCGCCAGGCAGACGGCGGCGGCGGTGCGGGCCGGCTCGGCGACGATGACGCCCGGGATCAGCAGGTCGGGCTGCTTGGCCAGAGCCTCCATGCCAAAGGCCATGGTGGCGGCGGCTTCCTTCTCGCTCATAGAGGGCTTCTCGACCGAGTCGGGCGAGGGACGGTCGATGGCCAGGTCGAAGGCTTCAAGGCCCGCGCCCTGCACGCCGGCGATGCGCGAGACCGTCGCCCCGCCCGAAGCGATGGCCTCCAGGCGGTCGCGGGCGTAGCCGCGCGGCCCCACGCCGTGGCGCGCCCCGGCATACAGGGCCACGACCGGGCGATTGACGGCCGGCGGGCTCTTGCCGCTCCACGCCGTCAGCCAGGCCGAGGCTTCGGCCACGCGGGCGCCCCCCTCCGCCCCGCGGGGCCGGGGCCCGGCGCGGGGCGGGGGGGCGAGCTGGCGGATGTCGGCGAAAGGCGAAGAGGTCATGGGCGCGGACTTAAACCCGTCCGCGCCCAAAGCAAGCCTTGAGGCGTCGATCGCCAGACGAGCAGGCCGTTTTTAGTTGGCGGCGACCTGGGCCGAAAGGTGCGCCTTGCAGGCGCCGTCGCGCTCGGCCAGCAGCTTGGCCTTGACCACCTCGCTGCGGCCGCGGCCGGCGCGGATGGCGTCGCGGCGGGCGTTGTCGCCGCGTTCACGCATCTCGCGGTCTCGGCTGGAACCCTGGTCTTCGATCACCGCGGCCAAAGCCTGGGCGTCGACCACGCCAAGGCTTTCGGACTGGGCCAGACCCAGGCAACGCTGGGCTTGCAGGTACTTGGTGTCGCTCCAGCGGGCGGTCTGGGCGAAGGTCGGCGCCGCGGCGGCCGACAGGGCGGCGGCGGTCAGAGCCAGGGTGATGAACTTGCGCATGGGGTCTATCCTCACAGATCGTGCTTCAGGACATGAGGCGGCCGTCGCCCCGAGCCTTGCGCTCGGGCGTTCGGACGCCCAGAATTTCGGAATGACACCCGACAAGCCGCCCCGCCCCATCGCCACGCCTTGCGTCAAGGTTTGCGCGGTCGATGGCGCCACGGGCTATTGCCTGGGCTGTCGGCGGACCCTGCCGGAGATCGCCGGCTGGGCCCGATTGAGCGACGAGGAACGCGTGGCGATCATGGCCGCCCTCCCCGATCGCCCCGACCCGATGGTCGCCCTGATGGCGGCCGCCGGGCGGGGCTGAAGCCCTACTTCGCGTTGATGTAGACGGCGCAGTCGCCGTCGCGCTGGGCGATCAGCTTGGCCTTCTTGTCGCCCTCGGCGGCGTCGGCTTCCTTGCGGGCGGCCTCGATCTTGTTCTTGGCCGAGGTGCGCACGGCCAGGTCGCGGGCGCTGCCTTCGGTGCGCAGGAAGGTGTCCAGCGCAGCGGTGTCCAGCTTGCCCAGGTTTTCCGAACCCGCCAGGCCACGGCAGCGCGCGGCGTCCAGGAACTGCAGGTTGGTCACGGAGCCGGCGTGCGCAGCGCCCGCCAACGAGGCGGCGGCAAGCGTCGCGATGATCAGCGTCTTCATGGCGTTTTCCCTCAATCGAGCCATTTGAATTCGATGTCGGGAGAGATAACGCCGCCTCGAAGCTTCCTGAAGTTAATTCGAGGACATGATAAGCATTACACGGAAGTAATATTCGAGATTAAATCAACGTAATGAGACCATCGAAAAGACTTCACACATACAGGTTATGATATTGGTAACCATCACGTGAAATCCGCCCTGCCGATTCACGCCTTGCAAACACCTGCCTGCTAGTCATCTACACAACGGCCGCAGAAGCGGTCATCGCGCCTGTATGGCAAGGTGTCTTCGATGTTGAAGTTCGCGGCGATCGCTTTTGTGGGCGCTCTGTCGGCGGTGGGCGCGGCCAAGGCCGTCGTCTCGCTGGACGACCTGCGCCACCCCGGGCTGCGGACGCCGGTCGCGGCCACCACCACGCTGGGCGGCGCCGAAGG
>CAZRPD010000218.1:0-7873 GCA_964601775.1 uncultured Caulobacter sp.
GGTGCGGGCGGAACTCCCCGCCGGCCTGCCGCTGGGCCTCGTGCCCCTGGGCCGCCGAGACGCCCTCGCCCTCGTGCATGTCGACGGGAATGCCGCGACCATCGTCGGTGACCGTCACCGAGCCGTCTGCGTTCAGGATCACCTGGACCTTGGTGGCGTGACCGGCCAGAGCCTCGTCGATGGCGTTGTCGACCACCTCGTAGACCATGTGGTGCAGGCCCGAACCATCGTCGGTGTCGCCGATATACATGCCGGGGCGCTTGCGGACGGCGTCGAGGCCCTTCAGCACCTTGATCGAGTCCGCGCCGTACTGGGCGGCGGCTTCCTCGGTGGTCATTTCCGGGGCCAGTTCGGGAACTTGGTCTTCGGTGTTCTCGGTCATTCGTCTTCCAGAGTAGTCAGGCCGGCGTCGCACACGCGAACGCCTAGCGCCCGACCCTTGAGATGGTCGAACAGCGACTCGTCCGTGCCGGTGAGGAAGGCCTGGAGCTTGAGCGCCGTCAGTTCGTCGGCCAGCGCGGCCCGACGGGTCAGGTCGAGATGCGCGGCGACTTCGTCCAGTAGTATTACAGGATTCGGCGCAGATTCCGCACGCGAAAGTCGCGCGGCCTGGGCCAGAACGAGGTTCAGAATCAGCGCCTTCTGCTCTCCGGTCGAGCATTCCGCCGCCGGACGGTCCTTCTCGACGTGGAAGATGGCCAGATCGCCCCGATGGGGGCCGGTCAGGGCCCGTCCCGCGGCCCCATCACGAGCCCTCGCAACAGTAAGCGCTGCAGCTAACCGTTCCTCGATCTGGGCGAACGGAACGCCGTCCAGCGCCAGCTTCTCCCACTCGCCGGTCAGGGCAAGGCGCGCTTGCGGGAAGGGCCGGTCGCCGCGCCCGTCGATCTCGGCCTGCAGGGCCTGAAGCGTGCGGGCGCGGGCCTGGGACATCAGGGCGCCGGCCTCGGCGAGCCGGGCCTCCAGGGCATTGAGCCAGGTGGCGTCCGGCGTTGTCCCAGCGTCGGACGCATCGGTCAGCAGGCGCATGCGCTCGCGCTGCGCCTTGTCATAGGCGTTGGCGTTGGCGGCGTGGGCCGGCTCGCCGGCGAACACCAGTCGGTCGAAGAACCGGCGGCGCTCGGAGGCGGCCTCCAGGAACAAGCGGTCCTGGGCCGGCGTCAGCCAGATCGGCCGAACATGGTCAGCCAGGCGGCCTGGCGGGACGGTCTCGCCCTCAAGGCGGACGGTTCGGCGCGAGGCCCCGCCCTGTTCCACCCCGGTGCCGATGCGGATCGGCGCATCCTCGCCGCTCTCGACCTCGGCGGCCACGGCCCAGGCCCGGCCGACGGCCTCGCCCGGCAGGCGCCGACCGACCTCGGCCATGCTGGATCCGCGCAGGCCCTTGCCAGGCGTCAGCAGGCTGATTGCTTCGAGGAGATTGGTCTTGCCCGCGCCATTGGCCCCGAACAGGTAGACGCTGCGCCCGCCGGTCTCGAGGCGCGCGCGCTCGTAGGAGCGGAAGTCCGTCAGGGTCAGGGAAAGCAGTGCGGCCGACGCCATCCGGCGTTCTTAAGCGGTGTCGGCTCCGGGGGCTACGCCAATACAATCGTCATCCCGCGACTTGTTCGCGGGACCCATTTGTCCGCCGCAAGTGAGACGCGAAATAGAACGCTCACGTGGAAGCTGAACGATGGGTCCCGCGCATAAAGCGCGGGATGACGGTGAGGCGCTTCAGCCCATCTTGTAGCCGCAGAGCTTGTTGCCATCGAGATCGCGGAAATAGGCGAAATAGACCTTGGGCATCCGCGCGCCCGGCGCGCCCTCGTCCGAGCCGCCCAACTCCAGGGCCTTGGCGTGGAAGGCGTCGACCTCCTCGACGGTGTCGAAGGCGAAGCCGCCCATCATGCCGTTGCCGACGCAGGCCGGATTGCCGTCATAGGGGCCCAGCACCCCGAACATGAAGCCGTCGCCGCGATAGAGCCGGCCGCCCGACGGGTGCTCGTACAGCGGCTTCATGCCGATCGAGCCCAGCAGGCCGTCATAGAAGGTCTTGGCCTTCTCCAGGTCGTTCGAACCGACCGTCACATAATTGATCTTGGCCATGAGCCACCTCCCGTTTTCTTATGAAACGGACCTTAGCGGCCTTATGACGATTGGCAATAAGCCTCAGCGCTGCAGCAGCGCCCGGTAGCCGTAGACCCAGGCCCCGACATCGGCGAAGCGGTCGGTGACGATCGTGCAGGTGCGCACGCGTCCAGACTTGCCGGTGACGATCCATCCGGATCGTTCCAGCACCTTCAGGTGCTTCATGAACGAGGTCAGGGCCATGTCGAACGGCGCGGCCAGTTCGCCGACGCTGGCGGGCCCCTCAGCCAAACGGCTCAGGATCGCCCGACGCGTTGGATCGGCCAGCGCCTGGAAGACATCGTCAAGGATTTCAGCATGCTCAGCCACGGGACTTAGTATGCCGAAACCTTGACCGTCTGTCGCCTACTTCGCTTCGGGCAGGCCCAGAACCTTCTGCAGGAACTGGGTCTCGACCTCGCGGCGGCGGTCGTTGTTGATCTTCTTGGCGAAGCCGTGGCCCTCGTCCTTGAACTGGACGTACCAGGTCTCGACGCCCTGGGCGCGCAGCTTGGCCACCACCTGGTCGGACTCCGACTTCGGCACCCGCGGGTCGTTCCAGCCCTGCATGACCAGCATCGGCTTGCCGATCTTGCCGACATTGTTCATCGGCGAAATCTGCTGGAAGACCTTCAGCATCTTGGGATCGCGCTCGTCGCCATATTCGGCCCGGCGCAGGTCGCGGCGATAGGCCTCGGTGTTCTTCAAGAACGAGACGAAATCGCTGATGCCGTAGCGCTCGACCCCGCCGGCCAGGCGGTCGGAATAGTGAGTCATCACGGCAAGCGACATGTAACCGCCGTAGGACTGGCCGTAGACGACGACCCGGGCCGGATCCAGGTCCGGCTGGGTCTTGATCCAGTCCAACAACGCGCCGATGTCCTTGACCGAGTCCTCGCGCTTCTCGGCGTTGTCGAGGTTCAGATAGGTCTTGCCGTAGCCCGACGAGCCGCGGACGTTGGTGACGATCACCGCCGCGCCCAACTCGCCGACCAGGTGCTGGTGGATCGGGCTGAAGGTCGGCCGCGACTGGCCTTCCGGGCCGCCGTGAATGTCGATGATCACCGGGGCCTTGGCGCCGGCCGACAGCTTGGGCTTGTAGACGAAGGCCGGGATCGAGCGCTTGTCGAACGACGGGAAGCGGATCAGCGCCGGCGTCGCCAGAGCCTTGGGATCCAGGCCGCCCAGTTCCGAGGCGGTCCAGCGTTCCAGCTTGGCGTCGGTGACGCCCCAGCTCCAGGCGTCGCTGACCGCGGTCGGGGTGGCCAGGGTGAAGCCTAGCTTCGAAGCGTCCGGCGAGAACACCAGGTTCGAGACCACGCCGGCCGGCAGCTCGGGCTGCGGCAGGGCGCGGCGCGTGCGGAAGTCACGCACGACCAGCTTCGAATAGCCGTCCTCGTTGACGACATAGGCCAGGATGCGGCCGTCGTCGGAGAGGGCGTAGTCCTCGACATCCCAGGAAAGCTCACCCGAAAGGGTGACCTTCGCGCCGGTCTTCAGATCGATCTGGACCAGGCGCTGGAAATCCGAGCCCTCGTCCGACAGCAGCAGCACCGAGCGGCCGTCCGGCGTGAAGCTGCCGCCGCTATAGGCGATCTTGGCCTTGCCGGCGTTCAGTTCGGTCAGCTGGCCGGTGGCCACGTCCAGCAGCCAGCGCTTGGATTCCGAGATCGAGAAGTAGCGGCCCAGCAGCACCGTCTTGCCGTCGGGCGACACCGCCAGCGGCGCAACCTGACCCTGGCCCTTGTAGATAACCTTCGTGGCGCCCACAGCGTCGCGCAGCAGAACGTCGTAGTCGGCCGAGCCCTTGGTCGCTCGCGACCAGACGATCACCGAGCCATCCTTCGACCAGGCCGGCGACTGGTTGCGGGTGCCCGCTTCGGTCAGCTGGATGGTCTTGCCGTCGGGGCCCAGCAGGAACAGCTGCAACCACTCGTCGCCGCCTGTGTCCTTGGTGGACAGGATCTGGCCGCCGGGCAGGGTGTGGGGCGAAGCGACCGGCTCCTCGAAGAAGGTGATCTGGCTGCGGTCGGCGCCGGGCGCGGCCACGGTGTGCAGCTGGTTGGTGTTGCCAAAGCGCGTGGCGATCAGCATGCCGCCATCCGAAAGCCAGTCGCCGAAGTAGGCCGAACGGGCGTTCTGATACTTGGCCAGTCCCTCGCGGATCGACGGCGCGGCGACCGGCACGTTCTCCAGGATCTGGTTGCCCATCTCCCGGCGCTCGACCTGTTGCGCAAGGGCGGGAACGGCGGCGGCGAGGGCCAGGACGGCGGCCGAGGCGGCGAGCAGCTTTTTCATAGGAGAACTCCCGACAGCAGAACGGGCGCCCGAAAGCGCCCGCCCAATGTTTCTCAGAACCGCACGACGGGATCAGACCCGCAGCGGCATCAGCACGTACTTCACGCCTGGGTCGACCGGATCGACCACCAGGGTCGGGCTGGCCGGGTCGGCGAAGCGGAACTCGGCCTGCGGGCCGGCGATCTGCCCGCAGACGTCCAGCAGATAGCGGGCGTTGAAGCCGATTTCGAAGGGCTCGCCGTCGTAATCGACCTCGACCTCTTCGACGGCCTGGCCGGCCTCCATGTTGCGGACGGTCAGGGTGATGCGGCCCGGCTCGATGGCCAGCTTCACCGAACGGCTCTTCTCGGCCGAGATGGTGGCCACGCGGTCGACGGCCTTGGCGAACAGGTCGTTGTCCAGGGTCAGGATCTTGGCGTTGTCGCGCGGGATGACGCGCAGATAGTCGGGGAAGGCGCCGTCGATGACCTTGGAGGTCAGGGCGGCCGCGCCGAACTCGAAGCGGACCTTCTGCGGCGACAGCTGGACGTCGACGGTCTCGCCGGCCGATTCCATCAGGCGGCGGGCTTCGGCGATGGTCTTGCGCGGCACGATCACGCCGGCCAGGCCGGCCGAGCCTTCCGGCGCCGGCATTTCGGCCAGGGCCAGGCGATGGCCGTCGGTGGCCACGGCGCGCAGCTTGGTCTCGTCGCCCTCGACCACGGTATGGATGTACAGGCCGTTCAGATAGTAGCGGGTCTCTTCGGTTGAGATCGCAAAGCGGGTCTTGTCGATCAGCCGCATCAGCTCGTTGGTGTCGACCGCGATGCGGCCCGACAGGCCGTCGCTGCTCATCACCGGGAAGTCGCCGGCCGGCAGCACCGGCAGGTTGAAGCGCGAACGGCCCGCCTGGATCACCAGGCGCGGATCATCGCCGCTGAAGCTGAGCGAGACGTCGGCGCCGTCGGGCAGCTTGCGCACGATCTCGTACAGGGTGTGGGCCGGGGCGGTGATCTGGCCGGGCACGTCGATCTGGGCCAGGCCCTCGTCGATGATCTCCATGTCCAGGTCGGTCGCCGAGAACGACAGCGTGCTGCCTTCCGCCGACAGCAGGATGTTCGACAGGATCGGGATGGTGTTGCGGCGCTCGACGACGCTCTGCACGTGCCCCAGCGCCTTCAGGAGCGCCGCCCGTTCGATCGTAAGCTTCATAATCCGGTCCGACGCCCTGACCGCCCAGGAGAATCGTCCTGCACGGCCCCGTTGAGAATGGACCGCCGACATTAGCGAAATCGCGCGCGTGGGGAAGGGGGCGGGACCCCTTGCACAAGGGGAAATCGGCGCCAATATTGAGAATGATTATCAATTAGGAGCGCGAACGATGCGCCTCTACCTCAAGACCGCCACCTACGCGTCTATGCACCTGACCGTGGCGATCGCCGTCGCCTACGCCCTGACCCGCGACTGGCGCATCGCCCTGGCGGTCGGGATCGTCGAGCCGATGGTCCAGACCGTGGCCTTCAACATCCACGAACGGCTGTGGTCGCGCGCCGACAAAAAGGCGCGCGACCGTCAGTCGGATCAGGCCTTCGTATCGAACGAACCGCCCGAATTGTCGCCGTCCGAAGCCGCGCCCGCATAGGGGTTGGCGCCGGCCGCCGACTCGCCCGGAGCGGTCGAGCCCTTGGCCGCCACGGCGACCATGGCTGGACGGACCAGGCGGCCCATCAGCTCGTAGCCGGCCTGCAGCACGGTGATCACGCCGCCGGCGGCGACTTCCGTCGAAGGCTGCTCCATCACCGCCTGGTGCAGGTGCGGGTCGAACTTCTCGCCCTGGGTCGGGGCGATGATCTTCAGGCCGTTGCGCTCGAAGGCGCCCTGCAGTTCCTTCTCGGTCATCTCGACGCCGACGATGAAGTTCTTCACCGAAGCGTCGGTCGAGTCCTTGGGGCTGTGGGCCGTGGCGCGCGACAGGTTGTCGGCGACGCCCAGCAGGTCGCGGGCGAACTTCTGGATCGCATAGGCGCGCGCGTCGTTCATCTCGCGCTCGGCGCGGCGCTTGGTGTTCTCGGCCTCGGCGGCGTAGCGCAGCGCCTGCTCTTTCAGAGCGGCGACTTCCAGCTGCAGCGCCGCGATCTCTTGCGAGGCGTCGCCAAAGTCTTCCGCGCCGTCGAAGGCCGCGTCTTCAGCCGGCGTTTGCTCGTCGGTCATCTCGTACAGTCCTTATCCATCCATCATCCGCCCGAGCACCCGGGCGGTATAGTCCACCAACGGAATGACACGGGCGTAGTTCAAGCGCGCGGGCCCGATCACGCCGATCGCGCCCAGCACCTTCTGTCGGCCCGTCATATAGGGCGCCGCGATCACCGAGGAACCCGAAAGCGAAAAGAGCCGCGTTTCCGCCCCGATATAGATGCGCACGCCCTCGGCGTCACGGACGTCGTCGAGCAGGCCGATCAGCTGGCCCTTCTGCTCCAGGTCGTCGAACAGCTGGCGCACGCGGTCGATGTCCTCGCGGGCCCGGGCGTCGGCCAAGAGATTGGCCTGCCCGCGCACGATCAGCGAACGGGCGTCACCCTCGCCGCCGCTCCAGGCGGCCAGTCCGTCCTCGACCAGGCGGGCGGCGGTCTCGTCCAGCTGACGCCGGGCCGCGCCCAGCTCGTGGTCCATCTCGCTGCGGGCTTCCGACAGGGTGCGCCCGCGCAAGCGGGCGTTGAGGAAGTTGCTGGCCTCCTGCAGGGCCGAGGGCGTGACGCCGGGGGCCTGGCGCATCAACCGGTTCTCGACCTGGCCGTCCTCGAACACCATGACAGCCAGCACCTGGCCGCCGCCCAGCGGCACGAACTCCACATGCTTGACCCCGCCCTCGCGGACGGGCGTCACGACGATGCCGGCCCCGCCGGCCAGGCCCGACAGCACGGATGAGGCCTCGGCCAGGGCTTCCTCGAACGAGCGCCCGCGCACCGCCAGCCGCGCCTCGATGGCGCGCTTGTCGTCCTCGGCGACGTCGCCGACCTCCAGCAGGCCGTCGACGAACATCCGCAGGCCCGCATGGGTCGGCAGGCGGCCGGCGCTGGTGTGCGGCGCGTCCAGCAGGCCCAGCTGCGCCAGGTCCTGCATGGTGTTGCGGATCGAGGCCGGCGACAGCGCCAGGCCGGCGCGCGACAGGGTGCGCGAACCCACGGGCTCGCCGGTCTCCAGATACGACTCGACGACCCGGCGGAAGATGTCGCGGGCGCGGCTGTCCAGCTCGGTCAGGCCCGGCGTGCGGACGATCGGCCCCGGGAAGAGATGCGTCATATGGGCGTGTCGTTTCTGACCCGGTCGGCGAACAAAAGCGGTCGGCCTCTTTCAAGTTCGGTCTTCAATAGGATAAGCGGCCACCCAGCGAATTCAAATCATACCGGAGTTTCCCATGCGTCCGTCCGAACGCGCCCCCGACCAGCTGCGCGCCGTCACGCTGGAAACCGGCGTCAACCGCTATGCCGAG
>CAZRPD010000219.1:0-7801 GCA_964601775.1 uncultured Caulobacter sp.
CCTTCTGGGCCAAGCCGGCCATGTCCACCACGCTGCCGGCGCGGCCGTCGATATGGGCGGCCATGGCCAGGATCGAGGCCACGGTGGTCACGCCGGTGCCGCCCACGCCGGTGAACAGGATGCGGCGCACGCCGGTGAAAGCCTCGAACTCCGGCAGCGGCGTCGCGTCGGCGGTCAGCGGCGCCGGGGCCTTCTTGGCCTGGGCGCTCTCGGCCCCTTCCAGCGTGATGAACGACGGGCAGAAGCCCTCGACGCAGCTGTAGTCCTGGTTACAGCTGGATTGGTTGATCTTGCGCTTGCGGCCAAACTCGGTGGCCAGCGGCTCGACCGAGACGCAGTTGGACTTCACCGAGCAGTCGCCGCAGCCTTCGCAGACCAGCGGATTGATGAACACCCGCTGGGTCGCCTTGGGCATCGAGCCGCGCTTGCGGCGGCGGCGCTTTTCGGTGGCGCAGGTCTGGTCATACAGCAGCACGCTGGTCCCGGGCGTCTCGCGCAGCATCTCCTGCACGCGCATCAGGTCCGAGCGCGGGAAGATCTCGACGCCGGGCGCGAGGTCGGTGACGCCTTCGTAGCGCTTGAGGTCATCGACGACGATGACGGTCTTCTTGACGCCCTCGGCCGCCAGCTGGCGGGTGATCTGGGCGGGGGTGAAGCCGCTCTCGGCCCGCTGGCCGCCGGTCATGGCCACGGCGTCGTTATAGAGCAGCTTGTAGGTGATGGTGGTCCCGGCCGCGATCGCGCCGCGAATGGCCAGCGAGCCGGAGTGGTTGTAGGTGCCGTCGCCCAGGTTCTGGAAGACGTGCTTTTCGCTGGTGAACGGCGAGGCGCCGACCCAGGTCAGGCCCTCGCCGCCCATGTGGGTGTTGAGGTCGGTCTGCGGGTCGTTGAACCCAGCCATGTAGTGGCAGCCGATGCCCGCGAGGGCGCGCGAGCCTTCCGGCAGCTTGGTCGAGGTGTTGTGCGGGCAGCCCGAGCAGAAGAACGGCTTGCGGGCCTGGTCGGCGGCCAGGCTGACGGCGGCGACGCCGGCGGCCGAGACGCGGTTCAGATAGGCTCGGGCCCGCTCCATATGCGGCCCGTCGGGCAGGCGGTCGTAGATGGCCAGGGCGATCTCGGCCACCGACAGAGCGCCCAGCTCCGACAGCAGCGGCGCGCCGCGCTCGTCGATCTTGCCGATGATGCGCGGGCGGGCCTGGGCGGGCAGGTCGTAGAGCGCCGCCCGGGCCTGGGGCTCGATCAGGCCGCGCTTGTGCTCGATGACCATCAGGGTCTCGAGGCCGGCGGCGAAGGCGCGCAGGCCCAGCGGCTCCAGCGGCCAGGGCATGCCGACCTTGTAGATCGACACGCCCAGGTCGGCGGCCTCCTGCAGGGTCATGCCCATGGCCGTGAAGGCCTCCAGCACGTCCTTATAGGCCTGACCCTGGCAGACGATGCCCAGACGCGCCTTGCCGGAGCGCACATATTGAGCGCCCAGCACCACGCGGTCGATCTGGTTGGCGCGGGCGAAGGCCAGGGCGGCGGGCAGCTTGTGCAGCCTCATCCGCCGTTCCTTCTCCATTGGCTGATCCTTCAGCCGGATGCCGAGACCGCCGGGCGGGAACGGGAAGTCCGGGATCACCGCCTTGTGGCGGCCCAGCGAGACGTCGATGGTCACGCCGCTATCCATGGTGTCGGCCAGGGCGATCATGCCCGTCCACAGGCCGCTGAACCGCGACATCGCGATGCCGAGAAGGCCGTAGTCTAGCACTTCCTGGACGTCGGCCGGCGACAGCACCGGCATCTCGAAGTCCTGGAAGGCGAATTCCGACTGCGACGGCAGGGTCGAGCTCTTGCAGCCGTGGTCGTCGCCGGCCACCGCCAGCACACCGCCGGTCGGGAAGGTCCCGGCGAAATTGGCGTGCTTGAAGACGTCGCCAGTGCGGTCGACGCCAGGCGCCTTGCCGTACCACATCCCATAGACGCCATCATAAAGCGCGCCGGGGAAAAGGTTTGCCTGCTGGCTGCCCCACACGGCGGTGGCGGCCAGGTCCTCGTTGACGCCTTCCTTGAAGACGACGTCGTGCGCGGTCAGCAGCTTGTTGATGCGCGCGGCCTGCTGGTCGAGACCGCCCAGCGGCGAGCCGCGATAGCCGGAAAGAAAGCCCGCCGTGTTCAGTCCGGCGAGGCGATCGAGGCGCTTGCGATCCAGCAGCACCCGCAGCAGCGCCTGCACGCCAGTGATGAATGCACGACCATCTTCGAGCACATATTTGTCGTCGAGCGTGACTTCGGAGTGCCGCATAGCAAAAATTTTCCTCCCGGGTCTTTCCGCCCGTCACGCAATATCTTATAGAAGCGCGGAAAAGTTTTGCCCAAGGCGTGCCCGGTTCGTGGCGGTTTTGCGCAAAATTGGAGCGTCAACGCCCTCTGGGGGGAGGAATTTCTTGTCCGAACAACTCGACGCCGTGGATGCCAAGATCCTCGATCTCATCCAACACGACGCCGGACTGTCCGTCGCCGAGATCGCCGAACGCGTCGGCCTGTCGTCCAGCCCCTGCTGGCGCCGGATCAAGCGCCTTGAAGACGCCGGAGTCATCCAGCGTCGCGTGACCATTCTGGACCGCGAGAAGCTGGGCCTGGGCTTCGAAGTCTATTGCACCGTCAAGCTGTCGCTGCCGACCAAGGAAAACCTGGACACGTTCGAGCAGGCCGTCGCCAAGTGGGCCGAGGTCGTGCAGTGCGCCACCGTGACCGGCGCGGCCGACTACGAGATGCGCATCGTCACCCGCGACATGCACGCCTTCGACGAGTTCCTGCGCGAAAAACTGCTGTCGCTGGGCCTGGTGTCCAACATCGAGAGCCGCATCGTCATCCGCGGCGTCAAGAACTCGACCGCCGTGCCGCTGGGCCTGGTCAGTCCTTATGTGAGCCCCCTGGGCTAAAGACGCGTACCGGAGCGTGCTGGGGAGCCGCTCCGGACTATCCTGACATTCTGAGGAGGCCGTCATGGCCCAATCGAGCGCTACCGGCGCCTCGTCGCGACGGGTGCTGGCCGCCAGCCTGATCGGCACCGCGGTCGAGTTCTACGACTTCTACATCTACGCCACCGCCGCGTCGCTGGTGTTCGGGCCGCTGTTCTTCCCGTCCAGCTCGCCGGCCATGCAGCTGCTGGCCTCATACGCCAGCCTCAGCGTGGCGTTCATCGCCCGGCCGCTGGGCTCGATCGTGTTCGGCCACTTCGGCGACCGCATCGGCCGCAAGTCGACCCTGGTGGCCTCGCTGATCATCATGGGCGGCTCGACGTTGCTGGTGGCCTTCCTGCCGACCTACCAGCAGGCTGGCTGGATCGCGCCGTTCATGCTGTGTCTGCTCCGCTTCGGCCAGGGCTTCGGCCTGGGCGGCGAGTGGGGCGGCGCGGCCTTGCTGGCGGTCGAGAACGCTCCGCCCGGCTGGCGCGCGCGTTTTGGCATGTTCCCACAGTTGGGGGCGCCGGTGGGCTTCATCGCCGCCAATGGCCTGTTCCTGATCCTGGGCGCGCTGCTGACGCCCGAACAGTTCCAGGCCTGGGGCTGGCGCCTGCCGTTCCTGGGCAGCATCCTGCTGGTGGGCGTGGGCCTTTGGATCCGCCTGAAGCTGACGGAGACCCCCGCCTTCGCCGCCGCCGCGGCCGAGGCTCCGCCGCCGCACGTGCCGGTCGCCGAACTGTTCCGCACCCACGGCCGCGAGACGATCAGCGGCATCTTCGCCGTCGTCGCGTGTTTCGCCCTGTTCTATCTAACCACGGCCTTCGCGCTGGGTTACGGCACCACCACCCTCGGCTATGACCGCCAGACGTTCCTCAGTGTCCTGCTGTTCGCCATCCTGTTCATGGCCGGCGGCATCGTCTGGGCCGGCTACTGGTCGGACGCCACGACGCCGCGCCGCGTGCTGATGGCCGGCTCGGCCCTGACCATTGCGGTCGGCGCTCTGCTGGCCCCGATGCTGGGCGGCGGCTCGCTGTGGCTGGTCGGCGGGTTCCTGTCCTTGTCGCTGCTGGTCATGGGCCTGGTCTACGGACCGCTGGGCGCCTGGCTGCCCAGCCTGTTCCCGGCCCGGGTGCGCTACACCGGCGCCTCGATCGCCTTCAATGTCGGCGGCATCATCGGCGGCGGCCTGGCCCCCGTGGCCGCCCAGTACCTGGCCAGCCACGGCGGCCTGGGCTTCGTCGGCCTCTATCTGGCCGGCGCGGGCCTGATCAGCCTGGTGGCGCTGTGGCCGCTGAAGAAGACGCCGGACGCGCTCTAGAGGCGCAAAAACGCGAACGATGTGTTGCAGTCTTTGCGCAAGACGACATGGGGCGCCCCGGTTAGGTTGAGCTTACATCTTCCCGGAGCCGCCCCATGATCGATCTCGTCATCGAAGCCCGCCGCCACGACATCGGAAACTTCGAGGTCGGCCGCGTGCTGCCCTTCCACGCCCGCCGCATGGTCGGCCCGTTCACCTTCCTGGACCACATGGGGCCGGCCGAGTTCGCGCCGGGCTTCCCCAAGAGCGCCGACGTCCGCCCGCATCCGCACATCGGCCTGTCCACCCTGTCCTACCTGTTCCAGGGCGAGATCACCCACCGCGACAGCGTCGGCTCCGAGACCGTGATCAAGCCGGGCGAGGTCAACTGGATGACCGCCGGCTCGGGCATCACCCACTCCGAACGCTTCGAGACGCTACGTCGCCAGGGCGGCCGCATGGACGGCATGCAGGCCTGGATCGCCCTGCCCCAGGAGCACGAGGAAACCGACCCCGGCTTCGTCCACATCGAGGGCGACGCCGACCTGCCGACCTATGAGGAGCGCGGCCTGAAGGCGCGGCTGATCGCCGGCGAGGCGTTCGGCGCCAAGGCCAATGTGCCGATCTTCTCCCCGCTGTTCTATGTCCACTGGGAGCTGGAGCCGGGGACCACCGCCGCCCTGCCCGCCGAATATGCTGAGCGCGCCGCTTACGTCGCCGAGGGCCGGGTCGAGGTCGACGGCCGCGAGCTGTCGGCCCTGCAGATGGCCGTGTTCGCGCCGGGCGACACCGTGGTGTTCAAGGCCCTGGAGCGCTCGACCGTCATGCTGCTGGGCGGCGAGCCGATCGGCCCGCGCTTCATGGAGTGGAACTTCGTGTCCTCGTCCAAGGAGCGCATCGAGCAGGCCAAGGCCGACTGGAAAGCCGGCCGCATGAAGCTGCCCGACCTGGACCACGACGAGTTCATCCCCTTGCCCGAAGCCCCCAAGCCGCCGCAGCCTCTGTAAGGATCAA
This sequence comes from uncultured Caulobacter sp., assembly GCA_964601775.1. Taxonomy (GTDB): domain Bacteria; phylum Pseudomonadota; class Alphaproteobacteria; order Caulobacterales; family Caulobacteraceae; genus Caulobacter. Next base: position 5,260 of record CAZRPD010000219.1, read on the forward strand.
GCGCAACCGATCGCCCGTATCCGGATTATCCTCCAGACCCGGCGCTCAAGGCCGGGCTTGGAGGAGATGTCCATGCGTATCGTGACGATCGCGGCGGTTGCCGCTTTGGGCCTGACGGTCATGGCCTGCGAGAACAAGGCCGAGAAGGCCCAGGAAGCCACCGCCGAAAGCAGCAACGCCGCCAGCGAAGCCGCCGCTGCCGCCTCGGCCGCCCAGGCCGCGTCGGACGCCTCGGCCAGCGCCGCCACGGCGACGACCGAAGCCGGCAAGGAAACCGCGGGCGATGCGGCCGCCGCTGCCGGTGAAGCCGCCGAGAAGGCCGGCGACAAGGCGCAGGACGCCGCCAAGAAGGCGCAAGACGCGGCGCACTGATATAGGCTCCATATCCCCGTCATCCCGCGGCTTGTCCGCGGGACCCATGGTTCAGCTTTCACGTGAAGGCGCCCTTCCGCTCCGCACTTGCGGCGGAACCCTGGGTCCCGCGCATAAAGCGCGGGATGACGGTTGAAAGGCTCTGGTCCACGGGCTCATAAAGCCCCCATGACCGACACCGCTTTCGCCAACTTCGTCCGCGGCCTGCCCAAGGCCGAGCTGCACATGCACATCGAGGGCAGCCTCGAGCCCGAGCTGATGTTCGAGCTGGCCGCGCGCAATGGCGTCGCCCTGCCCTTCAAGTCGGTCGACGAGATCCGGGCCGCCTACGACTTCTCGAACCTGCAGGACTTCCTGGACATCTATTACCAGGGCGCCGGGGTGTTGATCACGCAGGCCGACTTCAAGGACCTGGCCCTGGCCTATTTCAAGCGCCTGGCCGACGACGGCGGTACGCACGCCGAGATCTTCTACGACCCCCAGACCCACACCGATCGCGGTGTCGCCTTCGACACGGCGATCAAGGGCCTGCTGGCCGGCATGGCCGAGGCCGAGACGACCTACGGCGTCACCAGCAAGCTGATCCTCTGCTTCCTGCGCCACCTGTCGGAAGAGAGCGCTTTTGCGACCCTGGAACAGGCCAAGCCCTGGCTGGGTTCGCTGGCCGGCGTCGGCCTGGACAGCTCGGAGGTCGGCCACCCGCCCGCCAAGTTCGCCCGCGTCATGCGGGCCGCCCGTGATCTGGGCCTCAAGGTCGTGGCCCACGCCGGCGAGGAAGGCCCGCCGGAATACGTCTGGGAAGCCCTCGACCTGGTGAAGGTGGACCGCATCGACCACGGCAACCGCGCCCTGGAAGACGAGGCCCTGACCCAGCGCCTGGTGGACGAGGGCATCACCCTGACCGTCTGCCCGCTGTCGAACCTGAAGCTGTGCGGCGTGCCCAGCCTGGACGTCCACCCGCTGAAGACGATGCTGGCCCTGGGCCTGAAGGCCACCGTCAATTCCGACGACCCGGCCTATTTCGGCGGTTATCTGCTGGAGAACTACCTGGCCACCGCCAGCGCTGTGGGCCTGACCCGCGACGAGATCGTCACTCTGGCCAAGAACAGCTTCACGGGCTCGTTCCTCAGCGAGGCCGAGAAGGCCGAGCGCGTGGCGCAGGTCGAGGCCTACGCGGCCGCGAACTAGGACGCGTCGAGGACACCCAGGATCTCATGGTGGCGCGCGGCGTCGATGCCGTCGCGCTGCTCCTGGGCCAGGCGGCTCTTGTCGCCCTCCGCCAGGGTCAGGATCGGGCGCTCGTCCGGGTCCTGGAACTGGATCAGCAGACGGGTGCCCAGCGTGGTTCCGGGATAGGGCGCCAGCCGGTTGGCCAGCTTGGCCGGCAGCGGCGGCTCCTCACGACCATCGGCGTCATAGAGGTCGAGATAGCGCTCGAAGACCTCGGCCTCGACCTCGGCCCACGCGCCCCAGCCAAAATAGTCGTCTTCGCCCTTCAACGGCACCGGCAGAATGCAGCGGATGAAGAAGCGGTCGCCCCACTGGCACAGATCGTCGCTGTAGCGCGCTTGGGCGTCGCGCTGGTCCTCGGGGATCGCCCACACCTCGTCCGGCAGGGTGAAACCCCAGTCCAGCGACAGACCCTCGTGATGTAACTCAGCCATGGCCCGATGATTAGGCCAAGTCGCGGACGGGCTCTAGCCCACCGCGTCGCGCAGCGCGTCGCACAGGCGATCCAGGGCTTCGATGTCGAGGTTGGGGTCCAGGGTGATCACCACCGTCGAGGCGGCCAGATGGTCGGCCGTCGGGGTGTCGTCAGTGGCCAGCGAGCGGTCGCGGACCGCGCAACTGGCCTGGATGCCCGCGCCCTGCAGCTTCCAGGCGACAGCGCCGGCGTCGTCGGTGGGCAGCGAGAGAGCGCAAGTGGCCGAGATCCAGCTCATGCCCCAGCCCGGCTGGAAGCCCACGCCGCTGTCCAGCAGCAGGACCCGCAGTTGCTGGGCCGTGCCGCACAGGCGCTGGCGCAGACCCGGCCAGGCGGCCAGGCCGTCGTCGCCGGCGAAGGGCGCGGCCTGAATGTCGTTGATGGTGGTGGCGTCCTCGCAGGCGACGAACACGCCCTCCCCGCCCGGCAGGCCGACCAGCACCGGCACCGGCGCCTCGATGACGA
>CAZRPD010000220.1:0-4031 GCA_964601775.1 uncultured Caulobacter sp.
ATCACCCCGTTCGACGCCGCGGACCAGGGGGCAGCGTGGGCGACGAACGGGGCGCCGTCCGGCGCGGTCGTTCGGGCCCAAGCCCGGATCTGTCGCCAGGACAGTCCGAACGGGCCGATCGGCTCGAGCCTGGGGTCGCTCAACCCCAGTTCGCGCAACCGCGCCAGCGACCAGTCATAGGCCCGCCGCATACCGGGCGAGCCCATCAGCCGAGGTCCCACGCCATCGACAAGGCTGGCGGCGTAGGTCATCGCCTGGCCGCGTTTCAGTCCCTCCTCGCGGATCGCCGCATAAAGCGCCAGGTCCGGCGCGGCGGCGCGGGCCATGCCTGGCAGGAGAGCGAAGGCGCCCAGGCCCGCCAACGCCTGCCGTCGCGCCAGCCTCATCTCAGCGTCCCGCGATGCGGATGACTCCGACATCACCTTCGATCTCGATGCGGGTGCCGAACTGGACGGAGGCGGCCTGAATGCGCTTCAGCACCCGCTGCGCCTCGTCGTGCGTCGGCGAGCGCGGCGTACCGACCAGGCGGTCGTCCTCCAGGTTCTGGACGAAGGGATGAATGCGGATCGCCGCCACGCGGCCGTCCTTGTACTCGCTGACCGCCACGGCCCCGTCGTACCATTCCGCCGGCAGGGTGAAGCCGCGGAACTGGCGGTTCTTGTCGCCGACCTGGAACATCAGGCTGCCCATGCCGTAGAAGATCGGCCGGCCCTTATAGATCTCCACGCCCAGCAGGGCGTGCGGGCCATGCCGCACGATGGCGTCGGCGCCGGCGTCGATCAGCTCGTGGAACAGCGGCCGCATGTAGTCGGCCGGGCGCACGTCCTCCGGATCCGACGAGGCGGTCTCGTGAGCGTGGATCGAGAACATCACCAGATCGGCCTTGCCCCGCGCTTCCTTGACGCTGGCGAGAGCCGCGGCGCGGTCGTCGGCATTGAGGTCGTAGGACAGCCCTGCCCGCTCGGCGACGCGGAAGGTGGTCTTGCCGATGGTCAGTTCTTCGCCGGTCTTGGCGGCGCTGAACACCTCGGGGTTCTTGGCGGCATCAGGCGTTTCCGAACGAGCCGCGATCGCTCGCAGGGTCTGCATCTGCTCGGGCGTGACCAGCTGCAGCTCGCGCGAGCGCAGCGGGGCCAGGCCCGGCCGGGCGCGGAAGCCTCGGCCCGGATTGGCGTCGGCGGCGATCGACAGGTCGGTGTAGGTGCCGGCGAACGAGACCAGACCCACGGTCCCGCGCGGCGTCGTCACATAGGCTGGCTGGCGCGCAGCGGTCAGGCTCTCGCCCGTGCCGGCATGGACGACACCGGCCGCGTCCAGCGATCGGTGCGTCTCGACCAGGCCCTCCACGCCGAAGTCGGTGGCGTGGTTGTTGGCCAGCGACATCAGCTTGAAGCCCATGGCCTTGAGGTCGAAGGCGACGACGGCGTCGTTGATCGGCGTGCCGCCGCCGTTCTGGGCCGCCGGCCAGCTCGGAAACTTGTCGAGATCGAAAATCGAGCCTTCCTGGTTGCCGAAGGCGGCATCCGCGCCGGACAGCAGCTTGACGATCCGCCGGGTCCCCGGATCGCCATAGGCGGTGATCGGCTTCTCGGGACCGATCAGGTCGCCGGTCACGGCCAGGGCGAAGCCGTTCTTGACGCTGGCCGGCGCCTGGGCGGCGGCAGAGCCGGCCACCGAAGCGGCCAGCAGGGCGGCGATCAGTAGACGCATTTCTGGCTCTCCGTCCCGGGCTTGCGCGCCCATTGATACACCTCGGCCACCTCGCCGCGCGGCAGATAGGTCAGCGGGAAGGTCTTGCCGTCGCGCGTGACCTTCAGGGTCAGGGTCTGGTCCGGGTCGCCCTGCACGGCGTCCATGGCCACGGCATAGGTGACGACGTCGCCATCCTTCAGCCCAGCCTTGGCGGCTTCCGTGCCTGCCATCAGCCCACGGATGGTCTTGGTCGTCCCAACCAGCGACTTGGGCTCGAAACCCAGCTCGAAACGGCGGACCTTGGCGGTCGTGCGGGTGAAACAGGGACCAAAGTCGTCGGCCTGCGGCAGCATCAGCGCGCCAGCCATCATGCCCGCGTGCAGTTTGCGACCGTCCTCGCCCAGCTCGCGCACGACCAGCTCGATCCAGGCGGCGTCATCGGTCTTCTGGCCCGTGGCGAAGCGATGGTTCATCTCCAGCACCAGATCGTCGACCGAACGCTTGCCGCCCGTCGCGCGACGGATGCGGCCATCCAACACCGCGAAATAGAGCCCACCCCGGTCATAGGGCAGCACGCGGATGCGAGTGTCTTCCCAGAAACGCGGCGCGATCTCGGCATCGGGCGTATCGTTCAAAGGGTTGGCGTAGTAGCGGCGCGCGGTCTCGTTCAGGTCGTCCAGGAATTCCTGCGCCGAGATCAGACCGGCGCGGAACGGCAGCAGACCCTGGTAGTGCACCGCGATCCCCTCGCCGTACCACTGACCGGCGTCGGAGTCGGTCCAGGTGTGGACCATCTCGTGCGACAGGGTGCCCTTCAGGCTCTCGCCCTTCGTGTCCGCACCATAGGTGGTCAGGAACGAGCGGGTCAGGGCCGTGCCGCCGCCGGCGTTGATCGGGTTGTAGCGTAGGAAGACGCGATACGGAGGAACGGTTTTGTCCTGGAAGAAGCCGCTCATCCAGCCATGCAGCCGATTGGTCCAGGCCATCAGCGGCGCGGGATCGAACGGCGGCGTCCCCATCCAGGCCGACGAGAAACCGGTCTCGGAGACGAGGGCTGGCTCGCGCTTCATCGGCCCGGCCATGAACACGGTCGAGGCCAGTTGGCTGACGGGACCATCCGGCAAGGCGACGTCGCCCTCGCCGAAGCTGGAGGTGGCGGTCGAGCCCTTGGGCAAGGCGCTCAGGTCCCAGCGCAGGGAGATCTTCCGCGCCGTCTTTTCTTCCGGCAGCAGGACGAAGGTGTTGCCCACGCCCGAGACGCCGCCGCCCTCGGTGCGCAGGGCATAGGGCGGACCCGAGCCGCGCGTCGGCGGGGTGTTGTCGACCGGGGCGAGATAGCGCACCACGACCGGCCCACGCGTCGCCCGCCCCGCCAGCCAGTGGCGCGACCAGACCAGACCGGTGGCCGGATCGTCCTTGACCACCAGCGGGATCGGGCCGGCGTCATCGTTCGCCGTCAGGCCGGTCAGGGTGTCGGCCACCGTGACGGTGTTGGCGATGACCAGCGGCAGGGTCAGCAGCGGCCCGCCGGCCGCCGCGGGAAGCTCGGAAAAGCGCAGCTCGACGGCGAGGCTCCCCTGCCCCTTGGCCTCGTCCATGCGGCCGGGCGACAACAGCACCGACAGCGATGGCTGGGCCAGCGCTGCGGGCGCGGTCAGGGCGAAGGCGGCGGCCAGGCTCGCCAGACGGATCGAAGCAATCATCGCACCTGCTCATAAAGATAGGCCGCCGCCGCAAGGTCCTGCACGGCGTGGCCGATCGACTTGTACACGGTGATGTCCGAGGGCGACTGCCGCCCCGGCGCGGTTCCGGCGAACACCTCCCCAATCTCGGCGGCGATGCAGTCGTCGTCGACCAGACCGGCGGCGATGGCGCGCAGGAACTCTCCGGCGCCGGCGCGAGCAGACTCCCGGCTCTCGACGACGTAACGCCCCACCGAAACCACTCTGGCCTCGGCCTCGGCGGCAGAGGCCACGCTGGCCCCGACCAGGTTCACATGGGTCCCTGGCGACAGCCAATCCGCGAACAGGACCGGCTCGACCGCGCCCGTGACGGTGCAGACGATCTGGGCGTCCGCCACCGCCTCGCGGGCGTCGGCGACGGCCGTGACGTAAAGACCCGTCTTCTCGCTCGTCGCCGCGCAAAAGGCCTGGACCCGCTCCAGCGAGCGGCCCCAAACCCTGACCTCGCGCAGCGGACGCACGAGGGCCAGCGCCTCGATATGAGCCCCGGCCTGATGGCCATAACCCAGGATCGTCAGCCGCTCGGCGTCGGGCATCGCCAGAACGTCGGTCGTACGCCCCCGGGGGGGCGGGGGGGGGGGGGGGGGGGGGGGGGGC
>CAZRPD010000220.1:4041-7789 GCA_964601775.1 uncultured Caulobacter sp.
CGATAATGAGCCCCGCCCTGATGCCCATACCCGAGGACCGTCCCCCGCTGGGCGGGCGGCGCCCCCAGAACGGCGGTCCCCGCCGCGGTGGCGGCGGCGGTGCGGATCAGGGTGATAGCGCTGGCGTCGGCGACGCAGATCGCCTGGCCGCTTGCCGCGTCGAACAGCACGACCACGCCCATGTGGGCGCTACGCCCCGGCTGGTCGGGATCGCCAAAGACGCTGACCAGCTTGGCCCCGAAATAGCCGTCGGCCAGCAGAGCCCCCGGCATCTGGCCAAACAGCCCTCCCGCGCCGATCGGGATGATCGCGCGCGGGAGCTGCCGGGTCTCGCCAGCGGACAGGGCGATCATCGCCCGCCGCACCGCGGTCCTGCAGCCGTCCAGATCGAGACGCTGCAGAACCGTGGCTTCGTCGAGAAACACCATGCCTAGAAGCTGCGGGTCACGGTGACGCCCATGGTGCGCGGCTGCAGGAAGATGGCCTGGGGCGAACTGGTCCCGCCTCGGGTGGTGGCCTCCACGACGCCGCGCTTGTCGCCCAGGTTCTTGATGTAGGCCGCAAAGCGCCAGTCGTCGCTGTAGATACCCGCCCGCAGGTCGACGGTCGTGTACGATGGCAGCTTCACGCGCGAACCATAGGCGGTGTTGGCCGTCGCCGTCGGCAGGATGTTGGAGAACTCGGCGTAGCGATTGCCGACATAGGCCAGGCCGCCGCCGATATAGGCCGAATAGACCTCGCCAATCGCCCAATTGTATTCGGCCGACAGGCTGCCCGAGAGCTTGGCCGAGCCCGGCAGACGATCGCCCTTCGCGCCATAGATCGGCGAAGCGCCGGCGGGCGAACGCAGCGGGTCGCTTAGCTTGGCGTCCAGATAGGTCCCGGCCGCGTCGATGGCGAGGCCGCGCACCGGCGACCAGCGACCCGACAGCTCGAAGCCGCGGCTGCGGGCGGTCGAGCCATTGGTGTAGTAGGTGAACTGCGAAACGACGTCGGTCGTCAGCAGCTGGATGTCGTCCCAGTCGATCTGGAACAAGGCCGCCTCATAGGTGGCGTTCAGCCCGGGCACAGCGCCCTTCAGGCCGGCCTCGTAGCTGGTCACGCTGTCGGACTTGAACGACAGCGGAATGCCCGCCACGCCCGAGCTGTTGGGGCCGCCAGGACGATAGCCGGTGGCGATGCGCAGATAGGCCATGGTGTCGGGCGAGATCTTGTAGCGGGGCGTCACCAGCCAGGTGAAGGCGTTGTCCGACGACTTGGCCACCGGCTCCGACGACCCCGGACCGAAGAAGCGCTGAGCCGGCGTGGCGACCGTCGTCACGCCGCTGCTCTGCTGGTCGTTGGACGAATAGCGCCCGCCCACCTGTACGTCGAACTGCGGCGTAAAGTGGTAGGTGACGTCGGCGAACACCGCCGTCTCCTTGAACTTTGCGGGCGCGATCGACGTGTAGGCGATCGTCCCGGCCGGCCGCACGGTCAGGATCTGGTCTACGCCGATCTTCTCGTCGGTGTAGAAGCCGCCGACCAACCATTCCAGGGCGCCGTCCGACTTCGAGGCCAGGCGGACTTCCTGGCTGAATTTCTCGGTCTTGTCGGCATTGATCAGCGAGACGCTGCCGGTCGGGGCCGCAAAGGCCGAGAGCAGGAAGCGGAAGGTATTGGTCTGATCGAGATCGGACGCGGACTTCACCTCGTTCCAGGCGCTGACCGAAGTCAGGTCAGCAAAGCCCAGGTCCAGGTTGACCCGGCCCTGATAGAGCTTGAAGTCCACTTCGCGTTGGGTCGGAGCGATGTTGAGCTTCAGGTCGCCGAAGAACGGCGCGAAGGTCGGCGCTCCCTGAAACGCGCCCGTGCCGCACGAGGGGCAGACGCGGATCTGCGGGCTGCCGTAGAAGTTCGACTTCTGGCGCATGGCCGACAGGTCGATGCTGAGGCCGTCGGTCGGCTTGATCAGCAGCGCGGCGCGGCCGCCCTTGACCTTGTTCTTGTTGATGTCGCCCCGCTCGGCGGTCGCGTTGATATTGTCCAGATAGGCCGGGTCGCGGCGCGTAAAGCCGCTGACGCGCAGGGCGACCTTGTCGCGGACGATCGGCACGTTCACCGAGCCCCGCACCGAATAGCCCTCCCCGCCTTCGGCGACGGTGTTGCCGCCGACCTCGACACGACCGCTGAAGTCACGAGCGTCCGGAGCGATGGTCACGTATTTGACCAGACCGCCCAGGCTGGACGCGCCATAGAGGGTGCCCTGCGGGCCGCGCAGCACTTCGACGCGCTGCAGGTCCGACGGGTCGATATCGATCAGCGGCGACTGGGCGGACGCCGCGCCGGAGGTCAGGGGGGTGTCGTCCAGGGCGAAGGCCACGGTGGCCGCCGTGCCGCCGCCGGTGGTGACGCCGCGGATAGCCACGCCGTTGGCGCGCTGCTCGGTGCCGCCGCCGCTCAGCGAGACGCTGGGCACGCGGTTATAGAAGTCGCGAAATTGAACCAGGTTCTGCTGCACCAGGCTGTCGCTCGACACCGCCGCCACCGAAACCGGCACGTCCAGCAGACGCTCGGACTTCTTCTGGGCCGTGACGACGATCTCGCTCATCACCGAACCGTCCGCCTCCTGAGCGTGGACAACCGAGCCGGCCAGCAGGCACACGCCGCCCGAACCCGCCAGCAGGAAAGCCTTCAAACCGTTGCGCATCGCAAACCCCCTTAAGGCGCGGCGGCGGCTTTTGCCGCTCGACCGAGATCAATGTTCGCCAAAAGCTTTGCTACAGATCGAAGACGGCTTCAACAGTTTGTTGAAATTGGCAATGAAACGTTGAATCACTCCAGTTTTCGCATGCAATTCGAGCGCTTGCTGTCCAAATGCCGAGCAAGCCGCCCCTCAGGCGCGGACAAGCGAGACCATGTTTACCGCCGGCGACAGTCGCGATATCAACGGATCGTTGAAGTTTCTCTCGATGAAAGATCCAGCCTCCGTGCAAGACGAACAGGCCCTGCTGGGCGTCCTTCAGGCCGTGGCCAAGGCTCTGGAATGCACCGTCAACCAGCACACCGAGGTGGTGGTTCATAATCTACGCCAGCCGGAATCCTCGATCATCGAAATCGTCAACGGCCATGTCAGCGGCCGCCACGTGGGATCGGCGATCATCGCCGGCCCGGCCGAGGACAAGGCCTTCGACACCCTGGTCGCCAGCAAGGCCGCCGCCCAGCCTAACGAGGTGCGCGTCGTGGCCAACTACACGTCCAAGGCCAGCGACGGCCGCGCGCTACGCTCGTCGTCAGTGGTGCTGTTCGACGCGGAGGGAACGCCGGCCGCGGCCCTGTGCATGAACGTCGACATGGGCGCGATCGACCGTATCCAGCGCGAGATCCAGAGCGCCCTGATCCCGATGGCTCTGCCGCCTCTGCCCGCCCCACGCGCCGAGACCAATATCGAGGACCTCATCGAGGAAATCATCGCCTCGGCCCTCGACGGCGCCGGCGTATCGGTCGACCGCATGTCGAAGGCCGAGAAGAAGGACGCCGTGTCGATCATGCATGAGCGCGGCCTGTTCGTGATCCGCGGCTCGGTCGAGCGCGTGGCCGCTCGCCTGGGGGTGACCAAGTTCACGATCTACAACTATCTCGACGAGATCGGCGCCAAGCGCTCCTGAACCAAGGTCCTGAAACGCAAAAAGCCACCTTGCGGTGGCTTTTTGTGTAGACCCTTGGGTGCGGGGACAGGATTTGAACCTGTGACCTTCAGGTTATGAGC
>CAZRPD010000221.1:0-7770 GCA_964601775.1 uncultured Caulobacter sp.
AGTAGGGCTCGGTGTCAGCGGCGGGGGCGAAGAGGTCGTCTTCCTGGTAGGCCTCCAGCGTCGCCAGGCCGGCCGCGCAGGCCAGCGGGTGGGCCGAATAGGTATAGCCGTGGAAGAGCTCGATCGCGGCGTCGGCGCCCTCCAGCATGGCGTCGTAGATGGTCCGCGAGGCCGCGACCGCGCCGGCCGGGACGGCGGCGTTGGTCAGACCCTTGGCCAGGCACATCAGGTCGGGCGTCACGCCAAAGCGATCGGCCGCGAACGGCGCGGCCAGACGTCCGAAGCCGGTGATCACCTCATCGAAGATCAGCAGGATGTCGTGCTTGTCGCAAATGGCCCGCAGGCGCTGCAGGTAGTCTTTCGGCGGCACCAGCACCCCGGCCGAGCCCGACACCGGCTCGACGATCACCGCGGCGATGTTCGAGGCGTCGTGCAGGGCGACGATGCGCTCCAGCTCGTCGGCCAGGTGCGCGCCATGCTCGGGCAGGCCCTTGGCGAAGACGTTGCCTGGCTGGCCATGGGTGTGGGGCAGGTGATCGACGCCGGTGAGCAAGCTGCCGAAATACTTGCGATTGGTCGGGATGCCGCCCACCGAGATGCCGCCAAAGCCGACGCCATGATAGCCGCGCTCGCGGCCGATCAGCCGGGTCTTGGTCCCCTTGCCGCGCGCCCGGTGATAGGCCAGCGCGATCTTCAGCGCCGTGTCGACCGACTCCGACCCGCTGTTGGTGAAGAAGATCCGGTCCAGGCCTTGCGGCGTGATCTGGGCCAGGCGCGAGGCGAACTGGAAGGCCAGCGGGTGGCCCAGGTTGAAGCTGGGCGCGAAGTCCATGGTCGCGGCCTGTTTCTGGATCGCCTCGCGGATCTTCGGGCGATCGTGGCCGGCGTTGACGCACCACAGCCCCGCCGTGCCGTCCAGGATCTCGCGGCCCTCGGGCGTGCGGTAGACCATGCCGCTGGCGCTGGCCAGGAGGCGTGGATTGGCCTTGAACCGCCGGTTGGCGGTGAACGGCATCCAGTAGGCGTCGAGATCGTTGGCGAGCAGGTCGGACATGTCGCGAATTTCCTTACAGCGCCTTGCATTGTGACTGCAGTTGCGCCCCTCTCGTAAAGGGCTCTTCGCCGTCCGTCGCGGCGAAACCCTAGCGTCGGAGTGGAGAAATCTTGGGGTGGGCTCCAGAAGCTTTGTGCGCGTTGTCGTCAGCATCTGACCTTGAAGTGAGCCCGCCATGACCGCCAAAGCCCCCAACTCCAAAGCCTTAAGCCTTGTCGAGACCGCCGCCTTCATCGACGGCCTGTGGATCGAGGGCGACGACACCTTCGACGTGACCGATCCGGCCGACGGCGCGGTGATCGCCCAGGTCGCCGATCTGGGGGCTAGCGAGACACGGGTGGCGATCGGGGCCGCGCACCGGGCCTTGCCGACCTGGGCGGCGAAGACGGCCAAGGAGCGCGGCGCGATCCTGCGCAGGTGGAGCGACCTGATGCTCGCCCACGCCGACGACCTGGCCCGGCTGATGACCGCCGAGCAGGGCAAGCCGCTGGCGGAGTCGAAGGGCGAGGTGGCGTATGGCGCGGCGTTCATCGACTGGTTCGCCGACGAGGCCAAACGCGCCTACGGTCACACCATCCCGACCCCGATGCCCGGCAAGCGGCTGGCCTCGATCAAGCAGCCGGTCGGCGTCTGCGCCGCGATCGCGCCGTGGAATTTTCCGATCGCCATGATCACCCGCAAGGTCGGCCCGGCCCTGGCCGCCGGCTGCACGGTGGTGGTCAAGCCCGCCGCCGAGACGCCGCTGTGCGCCCTGGCCATCGCGCGGCTGGCGATCGAGGCGGGCGTGCCGGCGGGGGTGCTCAACGTCGTCACTGGCAAGGACAGCGCCGCGATCGGCAAGGCGCTGTGCGACGACAGCCGGGTGCGCAAGCTGTCGTTCACGGGCTCCACGCCGGTCGGCAAGATCCTCTACGAGCAATGCGCCGGCACGATGAAGAAGCTCAGCCTCGAGCTGGGCGGCAACGCGCCCTTCATCGTCTTCGACGACGCCGACCTCGAGGCCGCCGTCGACGGCGCGATCGCCAGCAAGTACCGCAACACCGGCCAGACCTGCGTCTGCGCCAACCGCCTGATCGTCCAGGCCGGCATCCACGACGCCTTCGTCGCGCGCTTGGCCGAGAAGGTGGCGGCGATGAAGGTCGGCCCCGGGACCGGCGAGGGCGTGGTCATCGGTCCGCTGATCAACGACAAAGCCATCGCCAAGGTCGAGGCTCTGGTGCGCGAGGCGGTCGAGGGCGGGGCCAAGGTGGTCACCGGCGGCGCGCGTCACGACCTGGGCGGGCTGTTCTACCAGCCCACGGTGCTCAGCGGCGCGACGCCGGACATGCGCCTGTTTCAGGAAGAGATCTTCGGCCCGGTCGCCCCGATCGTGAAGTTCGCCACCGAGGATCAGGCGATCGAACTGGCCAACGCCACGCCGTTCGGCCTGGCGGCCTATTTCTACAGCCGCGACGTCGGCCGCTGCTGGCGCGTGGCCGAGGCGATCGAGGCGGGCATGGTCGGGATCAACGAGGGCCTGATCTCGACGGAAGTCGCGCCGTTTGGCGGCGTGAAGGAGTCGGGCCTGGGCCGCGAGGGCGCGTCCGAGGGCTTGGACGAGTACCTGGAGACCAAGTACCTGTGCTTCGGCGGGGTGGGATGAGCGGCCTATCCGTTCCTTTTCCTGTCATCCCGGACAAGCGCGCAGCGCGCCGATCCGGGACCGCAGGAAGCGCCGAGCTTGCCGCGGTCCCGGGTCTCCGCTTCGCTCCGCCCGGGATGACAGTCGGGGGAGGGGCCGCATGATCGCCAACCTCCTCGCCGCCGAACGCGCCCGCTTCTCCGCCGAGCATCCTCGCTCGGTCGCCATGGCCAAGGCGGCCGGCGCCGTCTGGCGCCGCGGGGCGCCGATGCATTGGGTGAACGATTGGGCGGGGCCCAGCCCCATCCTCGCCGCGCAGGGCGTGGGTGCGCAGATCACCGATGTTGACGGCAAGCTCTATGACGACTTCTGCCTGGGCGACACGCCGGCGATGTTCGGGCATGGCGACGCGTCGGTGGCGGCCGCCGTCGCCGACCAGGCCAAGCGTGGGGCGGGGGTCATGCTGCCGACCGCCTCGGCGGGGGTCGTCGGGAAGCTGCTGGCCGAGCGGTTCGGTCTGCCGCTGTGGCAGACGGCGACGACGGCCAGCGACGCCAACCGCGCGGCGATCCGCTGGGCGCGGGCGGTGACGCAGCGGCCGGTGATCCTGGTGTTCGACGGCTGCTACCACGGCATGGTCGAGGACGCGTTCGTGGTGCTGGACGGCGGGCAGGCGATGATGAAGCCGGGCCTGCTGGGCCAGGTCCACGACCTGACGGCGACGACCCGCGTGGTCCCGTTCAACGATCTCGACGCGCTGAAGGCCGCCCTGGCGCCCGGCGACGTCGCCGCCGTGCTGGCCGAGCCGGTGATGACCAACTGCGGCATGATCCTGCCCGAGCCCGGCTTCCACGACGCCCTGCGCCGGCTGACCCGCGACGCCGGGACGTTGCTGGTCATCGACGAGACCCACACGATCTCGACCGGTCCAGGCGGTTATACGAAAGCCCACGGTCTGGAGCCCGACGTCTTCGTTCTGGGCAAGGCCGTCGCCGGCGGCGTGCCGGCCGCCGTCTGGGGCGTCACGGCCGAGTTGTCGGCGCGGATGGACGAAGCCCAGCTAAGGATCGGGCCGGGCCAGTCGGGGATCGGCACCACGCTGTCGGGCAATGCGCTGGCCATGGCCGCCATGCGGGCCATGCTGTCCGAGGTGATGACCGATGCCGCCTACGCCAGGATGTTGGCCGGCGCCGCGCGGCTGGTGGCGGGCCTGGAAGGCGTCATCGCCGCGCGGGGCCTGCCCTGGGCCGTGGTCCAGGTGGGTGCGCGGGTCGAGCTGGTGTTCGCGAGCCATCCACCGAAGACCGCCGCCGCGATGCGAAAAGTGCTGGACCATGACCGCGTGGAAGCGCTGCATCTGTGGTTGATCAACCGGGGTGTGCTGATCGCGCCCTTCCACAACATGATGCTGGTCTCGCCCGTCACCGACGACGCGGCGATCGACCGGCTGGTCGCGGCCGTGGATGGCTTCGCGATCGCGATGAGGGACGCATGAGCGCTGTAGCCGATATCCAGGAATGCCGTGATTTCCTGGCCGCCAATCCCCAAGTCCGCTTCGTCGAGGTGTTCTTCACCAGCATGACCGGCGTGCCGCGCGGCAAGCGGCTGCGGGTGCACGAGCTGGAGGCGATCTACGAATACGGCCGCTTCCTGCCGGGCTCGGTGCTGGTGGTCGACACCCTGGGGGCCGACTGCGAGGAGACGGGCCTGGTCTGGGAAGACGGCGACGCCGACCGCCGCGCGCGGCCTGTGCCGGGGACGTTGACCCTGGCCCCGTGGTTGGGTCCCGACGTCGCCCAGGTCATGCTGTCGATGTACGAGCTGGACGGGACGCCCAACGACCTCGACCCCCGCCACGTCCTCCAGCGGGTGTTGGACCGCTACGCCGCTGATGGCCTCACCCCCGTCGCGGCCTGCGAATTGGAATACTACCTCGTCGATCTGGAGCGCGGCCCGCAGGGCGAGCTGCAGCCGGCCAAGTCGATGCAGACCGGCCAGCGTCCCAGCGGCATCCAGGTCTATGGCCTGCCCGAGCTGGAGGCCCACGCGCCGTTCCTGCGCGAGCTGTGGGACACCGCCGACGTCCTGGGCGTGCCGCTTGAGGGCGCGATCTCGGAGTTCGCCCCGGGCCAGGTCGAGTTGACCCTGAAGCACAAGCCCGACGCCTTGCGGGCCGCCGACGATGCGGTTCTGTACAAGCGCGCCGCCAAGGGCGTGGCCCTGCGTCACGGCATCGGGGCGAGCTTTACGGCCAAGCCGTGGGGCGACCGGGGCGGCAACGGCTTCCACGTCCATCTCAGCGTCAATGACGCGGACGGCGAGAACCTGTGCGCCGCCGAGGACCTGGAGGGCTCGGCCCTGCTGAAGCAGGCGATCGCCGGCATGAAGGTGCTGCTGGGTGAGGGCATGGCGATCCTGGCGCCGAACGCCAACAGCTATCGCCGCTTCAAGGCCAATTCCTACGCGCCGGTCGCTCCGACCTGGGGCGTCAACAACCGCACCGTATCGCTGCGCGTGCCGGCCGGTCCGCCGAAGACCCGTCACGTCGAGCACCGCGTGGCCGGGGCCGACGCCAATCCGTACCTGGTGATGGCCGTGCTGCTGGCCAGCGCCCACCACGGCATCGCCAGTAAGCTGGATCCCGGCCCGGCGGTGGTCGGCGACGGCTATGCCGCGGCGGCCAAGGAGAACATCCGCCTGCCGACCCACTGGTTCGCGGCGGTAGACCTGTTCGAGCGCTCGGACATCCTGCGCGATTACCTGGGCGACCGCTTCGTGGACATGTTCGTGGCGGTGAAGCGTACGGAACAGGCGCGGTTCTTCGAGGTCGTCACCGAGCTCGATTTCGACTGGTACCTGCGCAACGCCTGACAAAAACTAAGACGAAACAGGAGGGAGTTTCGGATGAGCAGCTTTCAGCACGGGGCCTCGCGGCGCTCGGTTCTCTCGGCCCTTGGCGCGGCCGCCATCGGCATCACCTTCACCGCCTGCGGCGAGAAGCCCAAGGCGACGCCGGGCGGTGAGGAAGCCAAGCTGAACTTCTACAACTGGGACACCTATATCGGCGAGACGACGCTGGGCGACTTCAAGAAGGCGACCGGCATCGACGTCAATATGAGCCTGGTGGCGACCAACGACGAGATGTTCGCCAAGCTGAAGGCCGGCAATCCGGGCTTCGACGTCATCGTGCCGTCCAACGAGTTCGTCGCCCGCATGGTCCAGGCCGACATGCTGGAGCCGCTGGACCACGCCAAGATCCCGAACCTGAAGAATATCGACCCGGCGTTCCTCAATCCGGACTTCGACCCGGGCCGCAAGTTCTCGATGCCCTATACTTGGCTGGTGCTGGGCATCGGCTATCGCAAGAGCAAGGTCCAAGGCGTGCCCGACAGCTGGAAGTGGCTGCTGGACAGCGACAAGTACAAGGGCCGCATCGCCCTGCTGTCGGAAAGCGCCGACCTGGTGCGGCTGTCGGCCAAGTATCTGGGCCATAGCCTCAACGACATCCCGCCCGACATGCTGCCGAAGATCGAGCAGATGCTGATCAGGCAGAAGCCGAACGTGAAGGCCTTCCACGACGACAACGGCCAGGATCTGCTGCTGTCGGGCGAGGTCGACCTGGTGCTGGAGTACAGCGGCGACATCGCCCAGGTGATGAAGGAGGATCCGGACATCGGCTTCGTGATCCCCAAGGAAGGGTCGCTGATCAACGCCGACTGCCTGTGCATCCCGAAGGGCGCGCCACGACCGAACAACGCCCACGCCTTCATCAACTACCTGCTGGACGCCAAGGCCGGGGCCGAGATCAGCGAGACGATCCTCTACCCGACCCCCAATGCGGCGGCCAAGGCGCTGATGCCGGACGACTACAAGAACAACCCCGTGATCTTCCCGCCGCCCGAGGCGATGGCCAAGTGCGAGTACGGGGCGTTCGAGGGGGCCGAGAAGGCCAGCGTGTACGAAGAGCTGATCACCCGGGTGCGGGCGGCTTAGGGCGGGCTGACGCAGATGCTCCCCCGCGATGCGGGGGAGCTGTCGCGAAGCGACTGAGGGGGCTAATGCGGCGGGTGTCCAGCTAGCCCCCTCCGGCCCTCTGGGCCACCTCCCCCGCAACGCGGGGGAGGATCTTGGGAGACGGGGGACATGGAGCAATCCTGGAAACAGGCGAAAGCCGTCTTCGCTGCGGCGCTGGGGCCGCCGCTGGTGTGGCTGGCGCTGTTCTTCCTGGCGCCGTTGGCGATCGTCTGGGCCTACAGCTTCGGCCACAATGTCGGCCTGACGGAGATCGCCATCAGCGGCACGTTCGGCAACTACGCCCGGGCGATCGAGCCGCTGTACCTGAAGATCTTCCTGAAGTCGGCATGGGTCGCGGCCCTGACCACGGGCCTGTGCCTGGTGGTCGGCTTCCCGGTCGCCCTGGCCATCACCTTCGCCTCCGACAAAGCCAAGACCTGGCTGCTGCTGCTGGTCATGCTGCCGTTCTGGACGAACCTGCTGATCCGCACCTACGCCCTGATCGCCGTGCTGCGCACCGAGGGCTATGTCAACCAGGGCCTGGAATGGCTGTGGAACCTGGCGAGCCTCATTGCGCCGCTGGGCGAGTTCCAGCCGCTGGCGCTGCTGCACAACAATTTCGCGGTGATCCTGGGCCTCGTCTACGTCCACCTGCCGTTCATGGTGCTGCCGCTCTATTCGGCGCTGGATCGGCTGGACAAGTCGCTGCTGGAGGCCAGCCTGGACCTCGGCGCCGGGCACCTGCGGACCCTGTTCAAGGTGGTCGTGCCCCTGGCCTTGCCGGGCATCGCCTCGGGCGTGCTGATCACCTTCATCCCGGCCCTGGGGGCGTACCTCACGCCCGACCTGCTGGGCGGTCCCGACAGCCAGATGATCGCCAATGTCATCGAGCGTCAGTTCAAGCGCGCCAACGACTGGCCGTCCGGCGCGGCCATGTCCTTCGTTCTGATGTACCTGACCTTCATCGCCATCGCGATCCAGGCGCTGCTGGCCAAGCGGACGCCGGAGGCGAGGGGATGACAGCCCTCACTCCGATCTTCCCGGCGAAGGCCGGGACCCAGATTCAGCCTGAGCTCTGGCC
>CAZRPD010000222.1:0-7749 GCA_964601775.1 uncultured Caulobacter sp.
GGCGCCTTGGCCTTCGGCGCGGCCTTGGCGGCGGGCGCAGCGGCCTTCGGCTTGGCTTCAGCCTTGGGCTTGGCGGCCGCCTTCGGGGCCGGAGCCGCCTTCGGCGCGGCCGCGGGGGTTGGCGCCGGCTCAGGCGCGGCGGCGACCGGAGCGGGTTCCGGCGTCTTCACCGGCTCGGGCGCAGGCGTCGGAGCCGGGGCGGGCGCGGCAGGCTTGGGCGCTTCGGCCTTAGCGGGTTCGGGGGCCTTGGCTTCAGGCGTTTGGGCCTTCGGCTTACCAGTCAGCCAGGCGATCACGTCGTCGAGGATGCTCATCGTGTTGGGCTCGTCTATCAGGTAATGGGCGTTGTTGGGATATTCGCGGTAGTCGGCGCCGGCGTACTTCTTGCCGACGCGGCGCACGTCCTCGACGGGCGTCGTGCGATCCTGGGCGCCGGCCAGCACCAGGACGGGCACGGTCACCTTGGCGGCGTCGACGTATGCGGTCTTGTGGGGGTCCTTGTGCGGCCAGGCCAAGTCGGCCAGCACCTGTCCGCTGTCATGGACCAGCTTGGCGTAGAGCGCATCGTGGCGCTCGGCCGGCACGGCGTTGGCCACGCCGAACTTGAAGCCCGGCTTCCACATCTTGCCCGCCTTGGTCTCGGGCTTGGACGACAGGGCCAGGTTCAGGAAGGTGAAGACCGGGGAGAGTTTGGGCTTGCCGCGCGCATCGGCCGGCGAGGCGGTGGCGAACAGCACGATGGCGGCCGCGTGGCCGGCCTCGGCGATCTTCTGGGCGATCAGCCCGCCCATCGAGTGGCCAAAGACGATCGGCTTCTCGCCGGTCTCCTTGGCCAAGCTCTGGGCCAGAGCGCTCATCTCGGCGACGTCGTCGGCCAGGGTCAGGCCCGCCAGCCCGGCGCGAGGGCCCTCGACGGTGCGCACCGCCGAACGGATGGTCGGCGCAACGACGCGATAGCCCTCGGCCTTCAGGCGCGCGGCCACCGGCGCCCAGACGTCGCCGCCGCACCCGTAGCCGTGGATCAATAGAACCGTACCCGCCATACCGTTCTCCCCAGCGCGACCCGCGCGATCAGGCGCCGCGCGCAAATCCCTGGAATGCGGCGACTACGGCTTCGTAGACGCCACGCTTGAAAGGTACGATCAGTTCGGGCGTTTCGTCGAGCCTGCCCCACTTCCAGGCGTCGAACTCGATGTGTTCGTCGGCCTCGAGGTCGATCTCGGACTCCTCGCCGGTGAAGCGATAGGCGAACCACACCTGCTTCTGCCCCAGCCAGCCGCGCGAGAACTTCGGGTCGGCCAGGATCTCGGGCGGGAAGTCGTAGGTGATCCAGCCCTCGGTTCGTCCCAGCAGGTCTGCGGAGGTGACCCCGGTCTCCTCGGCCAGTTCGCGACGGGCGGCGACCTCCAGGTCCTCGCCGTCGTCGACGCCGCCTTGCGGGAACTGCCAGTTATAGGGCGGGGCCTGCCGATAGCGCCGTCCCAGCCACACGCGGCCGTCGGGGTGGAACAGGACCACGCCGACATTGGGACGATGCTTGGGATACTCACGCTCGCTCATGCAAGCGTTAGATCAGGAGAAACGCCGGTACGCCAGAGCTAGAGATGGGCTAGCGGTGCGCTAGGGCTGACGCAGGGGCAAGTTGCAGGCCGCGGGCCGGCAGACCAGCGGCCCAGGCGCGCACCTGGTTGATCGTCACCGGATAGGCGAAGCCCGAGCCCAGGGCCTGGCCGCGGCCGTTGGCGCCGTTCTCCAGCGCCCGCAGCTGGGCGTCGATCGCCCCGGCGGCCAGCTCGTCGTCGATCACCCGGTCGGCCGAGGCGCGCGGGATCGGGCCGCCGCGGCGGGCGGCCAGGCCGTCGTCCACGAACGCCAGGCCGCGGGCCTTCAGCGTGGCGTTGAAGGTGTTCATCGCCTGGTCGTTGTCGACGAAGCGGGCGCCAAGATAGTTCGACAGGCCGAAATAGCCGGTGGCGCGCGACATCAGCCACTCCAGCTTGCGGACGGTGTCCTCGGGGCGGTTGGCGGCGATCAGGGTGTAGGGGCCCGGGTCGTTGGCCGGATAGTCGGCCGGCTCCATCGGGGTCTCCAGCAGCACCTCGTGGCCGTGGGCGCGCGCCAGGTCGATCCAGCCCTGCAGGCCCTCGGCGTAGGGCGCGAACGACAGAGTGATCTCGCCCGGCAGCGTCTCGATGGCCGCGCGGGTCGTCTGGGCGTTCAGGCCCAGGCCGCCGATGACGACCGACACCTTGGGGCGGCCGTTGGGCGTGAAGGGGCGGGCATAGGCGTCGGCGGCGCTGCGGCCGTCGGCGGCGATGATCGGCAGGAGGCCGCCGCTGGGGCCGGGCGTGCTGAGGCCGGCCAGCGGGGCCTGGGGCAGGCCGGGACCTTGCTGGACGGGCGGCAGGGCCGGCTCGCCCATGACCGCGGCGGGCTCGCCCGCTTCGCTGGTCACCGGACCGAACGGATTGCTGGACAGGCTCATCTGGCCGGGAGCCAGGCCGGACTCGCGCTGGCCCGCGCCCAGCGCCTCGCGCCAACCCTCGGGGGCGTTCTTGGTGGCGCCGATGTCGGTCAGCGGCAGGCGAATCACCGGCGCGCCAGCCTTCGGGTCGCTGGTGATCAGGATGAGGGCGGCGGCCGAGGCCAGGAACAGGCAGGCCGCGGCGCCGGCGCCGATATAGGGATTGGTCAGGGCGCTCATCAGTTTGGCGCGCAGGTCGCCGCCCGTCCCGCCCGAAGCGGGCGCGGCGGCGGCATAGGCGGGCTTGCGCGAGAACGTGACGGCCATGCCGGGACGCTAGCGGGGAAGCTTCGAACATATGGTTAACGAGACGCTTAGGAACGCCTTCGCGGCTGCGGCGTGGGGACGCGGACCCTGAAACGAAGAACGCCGCCCCGGTCTCCCGGAGCGGCGTCCATGCGATCCCGAGAAGGACCGTCGTTACTTGTTCTGGGCCGGCGCCGCCTTGCCCGCAGCGGTGGCGGCCTTGGCGGTGATGTCGGCGACCTTGGCGGCCGGCTTCGGCAGCTTCGGCGTCGCGGCGACCGAGCCGGCGTTCAGCACGGCGATGGCGCGCTGCAGCTGGAAGTCGTCCTTCTTGTCGTCGAAGCCGGTCGGCGGCGCCTCGGCCGGGGCGTGCGGGGCGACCCGCGACTTGCCCTCGTCGGCGTTGAGCGCGTTCTTGAAGCTGGCCTCGCTGAACCAGACGCGGTTGGCGATGTCCTGAGCCTGATCGCGGGTCTGGGCGACCTCGAGATCGGGCGCGATGCCGGTCTTCTGGATCGAGCGGCCCGACGGGGTGAAATACTTGGCCGTGGTCAGCTTCAGGGCGCCGTCGGCTCCGCCGCGCAGCGGGATCACGGTCTGCACCGAACCCTTGCCGAAGCTGGTCAGGCCGACGAGTTCGGCGCGGTGGCGGTCCTGCAGGGCGCCCGCAACGATCTCAGCGGCCGAGGCCGAGCCCTGGTTGATCAGCACGACCATCTTCATGCCGTTCAGCAGGTCGCCGGGCTTGGCGTTGTAGCGCTGGATGTTGCGCGGATCGCGGCCGCGCTGGCTGACCACCTCGCCGCCGTCCAGGAAGATGTCGGACACGCCGACCGCCTGGTCCAGCAGACCGCCGGGATTGTTGCGCAGGTCCAGGATCAGGCCCTTCATCTGCGGGTTCTTGGCCTTCAGCTCGGTGATCGACGCTGTCAGGGCGTCGGTGGCCTTCTCGTTGAAGCCGGGCAGGCGGACATAGCCGTACGCGCCTTCCATCCGGGCGATGGCGGCCTTGGGCTTGATGATCTCGCGCACCAGCTTGACGTCGAACGGGTCGGTCTTGTCGCGGGCGATGGTCAGGGTGACCGGCTCGCCGGGCGCGCCGCGCATCTGCTTGACCGCCTCGTTGACGGTCAGGCCCAGCACGCTCTGGCTGTTGACGGCGGTGATGTAGTCGCCGGCCTTGACGCCTGCGCGATCGGCCGGGGTGCCGTCCATCGGCGAGACGACCTTGACCACGCCGTCCTCGCTGGTGACTTCCAGGCCCAGGCCGCCGTATTCACCGCGGGTGGTGTCCTGCATGTCCTCGTAGCTGTCGGGCGACAGATAACCGGAGTGCGGGTCCAGGCTGGTCAGCATGCCGTCCAGGGCCGCCTCGATTAGCTTCTTGTCGTCGACCTCGGTGACGTACTGGTCCTCGACCGTACCCAGCACGTCGCCGAACAACTCCAGCAGTTTGTAGGTCTTGGTCTTGGGGGCGATGTTCGCCTGGGCGATCGGGCTGACATAAGCCATCGCGCCTGCGCCGAGGACGAAAGCCGAAACACCGATGAGCAGATACTTGCGCATTAAGGCCCAGAAGGCTCCCTACGCGGCGCGCGGCGCCGCAATCAATTTAGCCCCGTCCAACCCGGTTCATGGCTGTCGCGAGACAGTCACCTTACCAAAAGAGCCGACTACCGCGACTCCTGTTTGAGCCAGCGTTCCGGATCCGCCGGTTCGCCGTTCTCCCGGACCTCCATATAGAGCTCCGGATCGGAGGATACATCGTTCGCCATCTTTCCGATCGGGGCGCCGGCCGCGACAGATTGTCCGGGCGCGGCGGTGACCTGGTCCAGGCCGCCGAGGATCAGATGGTAGGCGCCCTGTGACCGAAGGATGACCACCGCCCCCCAGCCGTTCAGCGCGCCGGCATATTCGACGGTTCCGCCCGCCGGGGCGGTCACGGCCTGGCCCTTGGCGGTGCGGATGGTCAGGCCGGGCGACTTGCCGCCGGCCGGGGTCTCTTGACCGAAGCGGCTGACGACGGTCCCGGCGGCGGGCGTGCGCAGGTGCAGCGGACCGGTGGCTTCGACCTTGCCACCCAGTCCGTCGGTCAAGGCCCCCAGGGTGCGCAACTCGCTCTCCTCGGCCATGGCCTGTTGGGCGAAGGCGCGCTCCAGCTGAGTCTTCTCGATGATCAGTCGCTCGATCTCGCCCTTACGGTCGGCGACCACGCTTTCGGCGGTGAATAGCTCGGCCGAGGCGGCGGCGGCCTCGCGGCGCAGGGTCCCGACGGCGACAGCCTGGCGCGAATAGGCCTCGGCGCGGTGCTGCAGGTCCGGGGTCATGGCGCGGATCAGGATCGCCGCCCGCACCGCGTCGCGAGCGTTGTCGGGCGAGACCAGCAGGGCCGGCGGCGGATCGCGGCGGAAAAACTGCAGCGCCGACAACAGCTGCGACAGCCGCTGCCGGTTGCGGCCCAGATCGGCCAGGATCGAGCGCTCGCGGGCGTTCAGGGTTTCCAGCCGGGCGCGCTTGGCGTCGACATCGGCCCCGGCGGCGATGCGGGCGTGGTCCAGGCGGTCCAGCTCGGCGCGCAGGTCCTGGATCTCGCGGCGGGTGTCGGCGGCCTGCTGGCGATCCTTGGCCCGCTGTTCCAGCGCGCCCTTCTCGGCGCGCTGCCAGGCGACCACCGCCGTCGGGACGGCGAGGGCGCACAGGATCAGCAGGAGGCGCGAGGAGCGGCGAAGCATCGCGCTCTTACTAGCCCTAATCCCGGTGATAGGGCGAGCCCGACAGGATGGTGGCGGCGCGATAGATCTGTTCGGCCAGCATCGCCCGGGCCAGCGCGTGCGGCCAGGTCTGGACGCCGAAGGCCATGGTTTCGTTGGCCGCCGACAGGATCGAGGGATCCAAGCCGTCGGCGCCGCCGATCAGGAACACCACGCGGCGGTTACCGTCGTCGCGCAACCGGGCCAGGTGGTCGGAGAAGGCGCGGCTTTTCCAGGCCTTCCCATGCTCGTCGCAGGCCACGACATAGGCGCCCTCCAGGTGCGGGCGCAGCACCTCGGCCTCGGCGGCCTTGCCGGGTTTGCGGGCTTCGACTTCCAGAATATCGACCGGGCCCAGGGCCAGGGCGCGGCCCGAGGCGGTGGCGCGGGCCGCGTAGTCCACGGCCAGCTGCGCCTCGACCATGCGGCCCAGCTTTCCGACGGTGAGGATGGTGATCTTCATCGCGTCAGCCTTTGCCATGGACGGAGCGCGTCTTAAAGCTCCGAGCATGACCGCCTTCCAGACGCCTCGCCTGATCGTCCGGCCGTTCCTGCTCGAGGATCTCGACGCTCTGGCCGCCATCGCTAGCGATCCGGCGGTGATGCGCTTCGTCGGCGACGGTCAGGCCCTGGACCGGGCGGCGACGGCGGAATGGATCGTCCGCTCGCGCCAGAACGTGGCCCGCCACGGCTATGGCACGGCGGCGGTGCTGGATCGCGAGCTTGGGACGCTGGTCGGCTGGGCCGGCGTGGCGCGGCCGCCCGAAGGCGGCGAGGAGCTGATCTACGGCCTGTCCCGCGCTTGGCAGGGGCGGGGCCTTGGCCGCGAGATCCTGCAGGGCCTGATCGCCGCCGCGCGGGATCGTGGCGCGACGTCGCTGCGGGCGCTGATCTATCCCGACAACCACGCCTCGGCGGCGATGCTGACGCGCGCAGGCTTCACCCTCGCCGACACGGCGTACGAGGGCGAGGACGACACGCATCTCTATGTGCTGGAGATTGGAAGCGACGGCGGCGATGACTGAGTCATCGCCGCGCGCGCAAGATCAGTTCGCCGCGGTGCGGTGCGGGGCGTCGACCGCCCAGATCTTCTCGATGTTGTAGAAGCTGCGCACTTCGGGACGGAACAGGTGGACCACGACGTCACCGGCGTCGATCAGCACCCAGTCGCAGTGCGGCAGGCCTTCGACCCGCGCCTTGCCGTAGCCGTTTTCCTTCAGGGCGCGCAGCAGGTGGTCGGCCAGAGCCCCGACGTGACGGTGCGAACGGCCCGACGCCACGATCAGGCTGTCGGCGACCGAGCTCTTGTCGGCCAGGTCGATGTGAACGATGTCCTGGGCCTTGTCGTCGTCGAGACGTTCCAGGATCAGGCGCTCCAGCGCCTGGAGGTCCAGGGGCAGACTCAGGCCGGGGGATTCAGTCGAGGACTCGGCGCCGGCCGGGCCTTCGTGCGCATTAAGCGCGGGGTCGCTACGCAGCGTATTGCTCCTTATGGGGTCGCTGTGGATATCTCCCATAGCACGGAATTGGGCGGAAAGTGAGAGGGCGCGCAGAAAGCGTCGATTCGTCCCGCGCGGCGCCGGCCAAGCTCAAGTCTTTTGCCTCGACCGTAACGCAGTCGAGGATGCGAAATTCAGCGGTCCCGTGAGGTACACCCAGGCCGGCGCCGTGGCGTCCGGAAGTCGGGCCGCGGCGCTGGCGGGCCAGCGGGCGAAGGCGAAACGGCGGGCGGCGGGCGACGTGCGGGCCTTCAGAGCGATCCACGGGCGGGAGATCACCGCCACCGGCACTTCGCGCATGATCTGGTTCCAGCCCCGCCAGCGATGGAACCCGGCCAGGCTGTCGGCGCCCATCACCCAGACGAACTTCACGCCGGGATAGCGCGCGCGCAGCACCCTGAGCGTGTCGATCGTGTATTGCGAGCCCAGCCGCGTCTCGGCGTCGGAGACGATCATCCCCGACCCGTGGGCGAAGCGGCGGGCCTGGGCGATGCGCTCGGCCAGGGGCTTGGTCTCGTGCGAGGACTTCAGCGGGTTCTGCGGCGACACCAGCCAGATGACGCGGTCCAGCTCCAGACGGCGCATGGCCGTCTCGGCCACGTGGGCGTGGCCCTCGTGCGCCGGGTTGAAGCTGCCGCCGAACAGGCCGACGCGCATGCCCGGCTCCAGATGGAAGCCAAGACGCTGAGCGTTGGGCCGGCCGGCCCCAGGGACGAGTCTGGCCGGTCCC
>CAZRPD010000223.1:0-1332 GCA_964601775.1 uncultured Caulobacter sp.
AGGAACGCACCAGCCAGAAGGTGCTCAGCCGCCAGATGGTCGACCAGTTCGCCGCCATCCCCGGCGCGCGGATCGGCTCGGGCAGCAACAACGGCGGCGGCCCGTCCAGCGGCGGCAGCTACACGCTCAGCCTGGTCGGCGACAACGGGCCTGAGCTGGAAGCCGCGGCCCGCAAGGTCGAGGCCGAGATGCGCGGCGTCCCGGGCCTGGCCCACGTGGTCAACACCGCCGCCATCGCTCGTCCCGAGATCGTGGTGACGCCCAAGCCCGACCAGGCCGCCCGCGCAGGCGTCTCGGCCGGGGCGATCAGCCAGGCGGTCCGCGTGGCCACCATCGGCGACGTCGACCAGAACCTGCCCAAGTACAATCTGGGCGACCGCCAGGTGCCGATCCGCCTGCGCCTGAACGACGACGCGCGCGAGGACATCGCCGTGCTGCAGACCCTGCGCGTGCCGACGGCGCAGGGCGCCGTGCCGCTGAACGCGGTGGCCGACATCCGCTTCGGCGCCGGCCCCTCGCAGATCAGCCGCCAGGACCGCTCGCGCGTGGCCACCATCACCGCCGAGCTGGACGGCATCGTCGTCGGCGAGGCGGCCCGCCGCGTCCACGCCCTGGCCTCGGTCAAGACCCTGCCCGCGGGCGTCAAGGAAGTGGCGGCCGGCGACGCCGAGTTCATCCAGGAGATGGTCACCGGCTTCCTGGGCGCGCTGATCACCGGCATTCTCCTGATGTACGTCGTGCTGGTGCTGCTGTTCCGCAGCTTCGCCCATCCGGTGACGATCATGGTCGCCCTGCCCCTGGCCATCGGCGGCGCCTTCGGCCTGTTGGTGCTGGCCAAGTCGAGCTTCTCGATTTCCACGCTGATCGGCATCCTGATGCTGATGGGCATCGCGGCCAAGAACTCGATCCTGCTCGTCGAGTACGCGATCATGGCCATGCAAGAACACGGCATGGACAAGCGCACCGCGATCATCGACGCCGCCCACAAGCGGGCGCGGCCGATCCTGATGACCACCGTGGCCATGGGCGCGGGCATGCTGCCCACCGCCATCGGCCTGGGCGCCGAAGTCGAGTTCCGCGCCCCGATGGCCATCGCGGTCATCGGCGGCCTGATCACCTCGACCCTGCTGTCGCTGCTCTACATCCCGGTGGTCTTCGTGCTGATGGACGGCCTGAAGACGCGGTCGGAACGGGCGATGCACCGGTTCTTCGGCGGGCGTCACCACGCCGCGCCGAAGAAGACCTAAGATCCGTTTCCCCGGCGAAAGCCGGGGCCCAGATCGAACCCACGGGCGGCCCCCCTCAAGTCTTCGCGGGGGGGCCCTTCACCAC
>CAZRPD010000223.1:1342-7696 GCA_964601775.1 uncultured Caulobacter sp.
TCGGGGGGCCCCCCCCCCGCCCGCCGAAAAAAACCCAAGGTCCCTTCCCCCGGGGGAAGCCCGGGCCCCAGATCGAACCCACGAGCGCCCTCCGTCAGGTCTCTGCGGAGGGCGCTTTCACATCTGCTGCTCAGGATGAAGCTGGGTCCCGGCTTTCGCCGGGAAGGCGGATGAGGGCTAAGCCTTCAACGCCCGCGCCACCACCGGCGCCAGGCGCTCGGCGATGATCCGCGCGCCCTCGGCGTTCGGGTGGATCCCATCCCGCTGCATGTAGCGCGAGACGCCGATCACGCCGGTGAAGAAGTCGGGCGCATAGAACACCCCCTGCTCGCGGGCCAGGTCCGGATAGATCTGGGTGAAGCGGCGGGCGTAGTCGACGCCCAGCAGGCCCGGCGCCTTCACCCCGGCCAGGACGACGCGGATATTGCGCTCCTTCAACCGCGAGATGATGGCCCGCAGGTTGCCCTTGGTCCGCGACGGGTCCGTGCCCAGCAAGAGATCGTTGCCGCCCAGGGCGACGACGCAGACGGTGGTCTCGGCCGGCACGCGATCAACGCGGGAGAGGCCGTTGGCCGTGGTGTCGCCGAGCACGCCGAACCCCTGCACGCGCGAAGGCGTCCCCATCCGGTCGAGGGCGGCCTGCAGGCGGGCCGGCATGGCCATGCTGGACGCCAGGCCCAGGCCGGCGGTGATCGAGTCGCCCAGCACGGTCACCACAGGCGGCGGGGGCGTCAGCGGGCGGCGCTGAGCGGCGAGAGTCGGCGTGGCCAAGCCGAGCAGGCCGGCCAGGATGAAACGACGATCGAAAAAGCTGGATTGGAACTTCGCCATGGTTGAACCGTATCAATCTCCTGACTGCACCTAAGCTGACCCTGGTTGAACGCAGCCTGAAGAAAGTAGCGCCCATGACCCGCCGATTTCGCGAAATCTTGATCATCGGCGGCGCGGTCGCCGCGCTCGCCACGACCTTGGCCGCCTGCGGCCAGGCGCCTCTGGAGACCTCCAAGGTCGGCTACGGCGCCAATCCGCAGTTGCCCGCGCCGTCCAAGTCGCTGATCCCGACGGTCAGCGTCTCCGAAGTGGTCGGCTGGCCCGCCAACGTCACTCCCACGGCGCCGGCCGGCTTCCAGGTGCAGCCGTTCGCCACCGGCCTGGATCACCCCCGCTGGATGCTGGTCCTGCCCAATGGCGACGTGCTGGTGGCCGAGAGCAACAAGCCGCCCAAGAAGGACGAAAAGCCCAGCCTGCGCGGCGCGGTGCAGAAGATGCTGATGACCAAGGCCGGCGCCGAGGTGAAGAGCGCCAACCGCATCAGCCTGCTGCGCGACGCCGACGGCGACGGGATCGCCGAGCTGAAGACGCCGTTCCTGACCAACCTGATGTCGCCGTTCGGCATGGCCCTGGTCGGCGACACGCTCTACGTCGCCAACGCCGACGCCATCGTCGCCTTCCCCTATGTCGAGGGCGCCACGAAAATCACCGCCGCCCCACGCAAGGTCGCCGACCTGCCCGGCGGGCCGATCAATCACCACTGGACCAAGAACATCATCGCCAGCCCGGACGGGACCAAGCTGTACGCCGCCGTCGGCTCCAACAGCAATGTCGGCGAGAACGGCCTGAACAACGAGGTCGACCGCGCCGCGATCCTCGAAGTGGATCTGGCCACGGGGTCCAAGCGCCTGTTCGCCAGCGGCCTGCGCAATCCCAACGGCATGGGCTGGAACCCGGCCAATGGCGAGCTGTGGACCGCGGTCAACGAGCGCGACGAACTGGGCAACGACCTGGTGCCCGACTACATGACCTCGGTGCGCGAGGGCGGCTTCTACGGCTGGCCCTACAGCTATTTCGGCAAGACCGTCGACAAGCGGATCAAGGACGCCGACAGGCGCCCCGACCTGGTGGAGCGCGCCATCGTTCCCGACTACGCCCTGGGCTCGCACACCGCCTCGCTGGGCCTGACCTTCTACGAAGGCCAGACCTTCCCGGCCGCCTATCGCGGCGGGGTGTTCATCGGCCAGCACGGCTCGTGGAACCGCAAACCGCAGGTCGGCTACAAGGTGGTGTTCGTGCCGTTCGTCGGCGGCAAGCCCTCGGGCCAGCCGCAGGACTTCCTGACTGGCTTCCTGAACAAGGACGGCAAGGCCCAGGGCCGCCCGGTGGGCGTCAATGTCGACAAGTCCGGCGCGCTGCTGGTGGCCGATGATGTCGGCAACGTGGTGTGGCGGGTCAGCCCGCAGTAGCCAGCGACACCTCCGCCCCGCGGACGATCAGGTCCAGGCCCCGCTCGAACATGGTCCCGTAGCCGCTCTGGCGATAGCTCGCCAGAGCCTGGGCCAGCAGCGGATAGGCCTGGACCGCTTCATCCAGAACCTCGGTCTCGGCCTCGCCGTCCAGAGGTTCGGCCTGTTCCTCCAGCACGCAGCCGACGACGTAGCGGCTGATCGCCACCAGTACCTCCATGGCGCGGCCGACCGGGAAGCCCGCGTCGACCAGGAAGGCGATCTGGGCCTCGACGTCCTCCAGGTCCTGCGGGTCGGCCTCGGTGCCCGCGTGAACGCGCGCGCCGTCGCGATAGGACAGCAGGGCGCGCCGGAAGCTCTTGCCGTTCTCGCGCAGGAACACCTGCCAGGGCTCTCCCGGGATCGGCTGCGAGCGGGTGTGGCCGCGCGCCAGGATCTCCAGGTTCAGGGCGTCCAGCAGGGCGCGGCGGCTGGCGAAGTGCCAGTAGAGCGCCGGCTGGCGCACGCCCAGGCGCTGAGCGATGGCCCGCGTCGACAGACCGTCGACCCCGACCTCGTTCAGCAGTTCCAGCGCCGTGGCGACGATGCGCGCGCGATCGACCTTCATGAGCGTCCGACGGTGAATCAGATTGACCTCGCGGCCCAGAGAGACTTTATCGTCGATAAATAACTTTATCATCGATAAATTTCATGCGCGCCCATTCCAAGTTCGCCTTCCCCCTGATCCTGGCCACCGTGACCCTGGACGCGGTCGGCATTGGCCTGGTGATCCCGATCATCCCGCGCCTGCTGCGCGAGGTGGGCCATACCGGCGAGCTGGGCTGGCGGTTCGGGGCGTTCCTGGCGCTGTACGCCCTGATGCAGTTCCTGTGCGCGCCGGTGCTGGGCGCGATCAGCGACAAGGTCGGCCGCCGGCCGGTGCTGCTGGCGTCGCTGGCCGGGGCGGCGATCGACTATCTGTTCATGGCCCTGGCCCCGACCCTGGCCTGGCTGTTCGTCGGCCGCGCCATCGCCGGCGTGACCGGGGCCAGCATGGCCGTCGCCCAGGCCTATATCGCCGACATCACGCCCGAGGATAAGCGCGCCCGGCGCTATGGCCTGTTCAGCGCCGTGTTCGGCCTGGGCTTCATCGCCGGTCCCGTGATCGGCGGCCTGCTGGGCGAGGTCTGGGTGCGCGCGCCGTTCCTGGCGGCGGCGGGCCTGAACGGCCTGAACCTGCTGATGGCGCTGATGCTGCTGCCGGAGTCGCACAAAAGCCGGGGCGCGCCCATCGACCGCTCGGCCTTCAATCCCTTCGCGGCCCTGCGCTGGGCCAGCGCTTTCCCGGTGCTGGCGCCGCTGATGATCGCCTTCGTGCTGATCGTCTGCGTCGGCGAGGTCGGCGGCACGGTGTGGGTGCTGTACGGCGAGGATAAATTCGGTTGGGACGGCTGGACGATCGGCCTGTCGCTGGCCGGCTTTGGCCTGTTCCACGCCATCGCCCAGGCTTTCGTGGCCGGCCCTGTCGCCGAGCGGCTGGGCGAGCGCAAGGCCCTGGCCATCGGCATTGTCAGCGACGCCTTCGCCTATGTCGCCCTGGCGTTGGCGACGAAGGGCTGGATGGCCTTCGCCCTGCTGCCGGTGTTCTGCCTGGGCGGCATCGGCCACCCGGCCCTGCAGGCGTTGATCTCGCGCCAGGTGGGCGAGGACCAGCAGGGCAAGCTGCAGGGCGTGGTGGCCAGCCTGCAGGGCTTGGCCACCGTCATAGCGCCCGTGGCGATCGCCCAGATCTACTTCTCCAGCCGCGGTTGGTTCCCCGGTCTGGTCTGGGTGCTGGGCGCGATCCTGGGCCTGTGCTGCCTGCCAATCCTGTTGGGGGGACGCCAGGGGAAACTTGCACAACAAGACTGACTGGATTTAGGGTCGCTCCAACGAGGAGGAGCCGCCATGAAGATCGAACGCCTGCCGAAGGTGCGCACCTCGCTGTCGCCGACCAACCACCCGTACATGACCGGCCCCTGGACGCCGCTGCACGAGGAGGTCAACGCCTGGGACCTGGAAGTGCTGGAGGGCGCGATCCCCGTCGACCTGGACGGCGTCTATCTGCGCAACACCGAGAACCCTGTCCACGACCCCGTCGGTCGCTACCATCCGTTCGACGGCGACGGCATGGTCTGCCAGATCGAGTTCAAGAGCGGCGAAGCCACCTATCGCAACCGCTTCATCCGTACGCGGTGTTTCGAGGCCGAACAGGAAGCCGGCGAGGGCCTGTGGGGCGGCCTGATGGACGGCCCCGGCGTCTCCAAGCGCCCCGGCTTCGGCGCCCATGGCTCCCTGAAGGACACCGCCAGCACGGACATCGTCGTTCACAACGGCGAGGCGATCGCCACCTTCTACCAATGCGGCGAGGCCTATCGGCTGGATCCGCTGACCTTGGAGAACCTGGGCGTCGCGGCCTGGGCCCCGCTGGACGGCGTCTCGGCCCACCCCAAGGTCGACGAGGCCACGGGCGAGCTGATGTTCTTCAACTACTCCAAGGCCTGGCCGCACATGCACTACGGTGTGGTCGACGCGGCCGGCAAGCGCACCGTCTACCAAGGCGTGCCCCTGCCCGGCCCGCGCCTGCCGCACGACATGGCCTTCTCGTCGAAGTACGCGATCCTCAACGACCTGCCGGTGTTCTGGGACCAGGACCTGATGGCCAAGGGCGTCCACGCAGTGCGCTTGCACAAGGGCATGCCCAGCCGCTTCGCCCTGGTCCCGCGCCAGGGCGGCGAACCCCGCTGGTTCGAGGCCGCGCCGACCTATGTGCTGCATTGGCTGAATGCCTATGAGGACGGCGACGAGGTGGTGCTGGACGGCTACTTCCAGGAAAACCCGATCCCGCGCCCGTTGGCCGACGCCCCCGATGGCCACGGCCACTTGATGGCCTATCTGGACGAGCACAGCTTCCAGCCCAAGCTGCACCGCTGGCGCTTCAACCTGGCGACCGGCGAGACCACCGAGAAGCACCTGGACGCGCGGAATCTGGAGTTCGGCATGTTCAACCAGCAATATGCCGGCAAGTCCTATCGCTACGCCTATTCGACGACGAGCAAGCCGGGGTGGTTCCTGTTCAACGGCTTCGTCAAGCACGACCTCGAGACCGGCGACAGCTGGGAGATCACCCTGCCCGAGGGCCGCTACGCCAGCGAAGCCCCGTTCGCGCCCAGGGTCGGGGCGACCTCCGAGGACGACGGCTATCTGATCAGCTTCCTGATCGACGAGACCCGCGGAACCTCGGAGTGCGCGATCATCGACGCAAAGCGCTTCGAGATCGTCTGCCGCATCGCCCTGCCTCACAAGCTGAGCAGCGGCACCCACAGCGTCTGGGCCGGACGGGAGATGCTGAAGGGCTAGACGAAGCGCACTCCCGTCATCTGCTCGGAGATCGCCCACAGACGCGCGGCCGCGGTGGCGTCCAGCGCCTGGGTCGGGAACCTCGCCCGGGTCGGATATCCCCGCGTTTCGCCCAGACGGTCCGGGCCGTAATAGGCGCCGCCCCGCGCGTCCGGCGCCGTCGCGGCGAACAGGATCGGCAGCGCGCCCTGGGCGGCGGGCTGGAACAGGAACCACAGCAGGTTGCGGGTGCGGCTGGCCGAGCTGCCCCGTCCGGGCGCATTGTGCAGCAGTTCGGTGCGCGCAATGCCGGGATGGGCCGCGATGCTGGTCACGCCCCAGCCGCCCGCGTCGCTGCGCCGCTGCAGGTCCAGAGCGAACATCAGGCAGGCCAGCTTGGACTGGCCGTAGACCGGCATCGGCCGATAGCCGCGCTCGGCGTTCAGGTCGTTGAAGTCGATCGTCCCGCCGCGCGCCGCAACGCTGGACAGGGTGACGACCCGTGCGCCCCGAGCCGTGCGCAACAGCGGCATCAGCTGGGCGGTCAGCGCAAAATGACCCAGATAGTTGGTCCCGAACTGCAGTTCGAAACCATCCGCCGTGGTCTTGCGGGTGGGCGGCGTCATCACCCCGGCGTTGTTGATCAGCAGGTCGAGGCTGTCGCGCTGCGCCCGCAGCCGGGTCGCAAAATCGGCGATCCAGGCCAGGCTCGCCAGGCCCAGAGGCTCGAACCGGACACGGGCCGCCGGGACCACCG
>CAZRPD010000224.1:0-7687 GCA_964601775.1 uncultured Caulobacter sp.
CCACGCGGGCGGCGCGGAGGTGGTCCTCGATGGCGGCGGTGATCTGCATGGTCATGGCCTCCTGGGTCTGGAGACGCTTGGCGTAGATCTCGACCAGGCGGGCCAGCTTCGACAGGCCCACGACCTTGCCGGTCGGCATGTACGCGATCCAGGCCTTGCCCAAGAACGGCGCCATGTGGTGTTCGCAGTGGCTCTGCACGTCGATGCCGCGCAGCATGACCATGTCGTCATAGCCCTGCACGTCCTCGAATGTGCGCGAGAGCTCCTTGGCCGGATCGCCGTGGTAGCCGGCGAACCACTCGCCATAGGCCTCGACGACGCGTTCGGGGGTGTCCAGCAGGCCTTCGCGGTCGGGATTGTCGCCGGCCCAGGCCAGCAGGGTCCGCACCGCGGCCATGGCCTCGTCCTTGGTGGGGCGCTGGGCGGGTTCAAGATCAAGACCGGTCTGGTTTTCAGTACCGATCAGGGTTCGCTCGCGGGTCAGTGCGTCCATGTTTTCGAGGGGTTCTTCCCGGGCTGAGTTGCGCCGGAGCGCCTGTCGCTCCGGAATGACGCGTGCCACCCGTCGCGCATTCGGGACCAAACAAGACATGGTCGTCCGGGCGCGTCCTAGATATATGGGGCCGTGCTCCATCCGGAGCAACCACTACCCTACGTCAGGTTGCCGCGACCCCATGACCCTGAAGCTCCACGACACCATGGCGCGCGAGAAGCGCGACTTCGTCCCCGCCGACCGCGATCGCGTGACGATGTATGTCTGCGGACCCACGGTCTACAACTACGCCCATATCGGCAATTTCCGCCCCGTGGTGGCGTTCGACGTCCTATATCGCGTGCTGCGCCACCTCTATGGCGAGGACGCGGTGGTCTATGCTCGCAACGTCACCGACGTCGACGACAAGATCAACAAGAAGGCCGCCGACGAAGGCGTCGACATCAAGGTCATCACCGACCGCTATCTGGCCGCCTATCACGAGGACGCCGATGCGCTGGGCGCGCTGCGTCCCGACCTCGAGCCCAAGGCCACCGACCATATCGACGCCATCGTCGAGATGATCGGCAAGCTGGTCGCCAACGGCAAGGCCTACGCCGCCGAGGGCCACGTGCTGTTCGACACCCAGAGCTTCGCCGACTACGGCCAACTGTCGGGCCGCGACCTGGACGAGATGATCGCCGGCGCCCGCGTCGAGGTCGCGCCCTATAAGCGCCACCCCGCCGACTTCGTGCTGTGGAAGCCGTCGAAGGAAAACGAGCCCGAGTGGCAAAGCCCCTGGGGCGCGGGCCGTCCGGGCTGGCACATCGAGTGCTCGGCCATGATCGACAAGACCCTGGGCCAGACCATCGACATCCATGCCGGCGGCATCGACCTGACCTTCCCGCACCACGAGAACGAGGTGGCCCAGAGCCGCTGCGCCCACGACGCGCCGGTGCTGGCCAACTACTGGCTGCACAACGGCTTCCTCGACATGGGCGGGGAGAAGATGTCCAAGAGCCTGGGCAATGTGATCATCCCGCACGAGCTGCTGAAGACCACGCCGGGCGAGGTGATCCGCTGGGCGCTGCTGTCGGCCCACTACCGCCAGCCGCTGGACTGGACGCCCGAGCTGATCGAGCAGAGCCGCAAGTCGCTGGACCGCCTGTACGGCGCCCTGCGTCGCGCCAAGGACGTACCGATGGACCAGGCGATGGAGGCGCCGGCCGACACGATCGCGGCCCTGATGGACGACCTCAACACGCCGCTGGCGACCTCGACCCTGTTCGAGGTGTCGAGCCTGATCGAAAAGGCCGTCACCGCCGGCGACACCGCTGCCATCGCCGCCAACAAGGCTCGCCTCATCGAGGCCGGCGCCCTGCTGGGCTTCCTGCAGGCCGATCCCGACGCCTGGTTCGAGGGCGACGCCTCCGACGAGCTGAAGGCCCAGGTCGAAGACCTGCTGGCCAAGCGCGTCGCCGCCCGCGCCGCCAAGGACTGGGCCGCCGCCGACACCATCCGCGCCCAGCTCGACGCCTTGGGCGTGGTGGTCATGGACGGCCCGGCCGGCGCCACCTGGCGCATGAAGGACTGATCGCCATGACCTTTGAGCAGCAGGTCGTCCTGGTCTCCGGCGCGGGCCGGGGCCTGGGCGCGGCGATCGCCCGGGCCTTCGTCGAGAACGGCGCCCAGGTGGTGGTCAACTACCGCCGCAGCGAAGAGAAGGCCAAGGCGCTGGTCGAGGAACTGGGCCAGCGCGCTGTCGCCATCCAGGCCGACGTCGCCGACCCGATCCAGGCCCGCCGCCTGGTGAATGCGGCGGCCGAGCACTTCGGCCATCACGTCACGACGGTGATCAACAACGCCATCGGCGACTTCAGCTTCAACGGCGACGCCCGCGAGAAAATCCAGACGATCGGCTGGGACGACTTCACCGGCCAGATCGACGTCGCCCTGCGCGGCGCGTTGAACCTGATCCAGGCCGCCGCGCCGGCCATGGAAGCGGCCGGCTATGGCCGCATCGTCAATGTCGGCACCAACCTGTTCCAGAACCCGGTGGTGCCCTATCACGACTACACCGCCGCCAAGGCCGCGCTGCTGTCGCTGACCCGCACGGCCGCCGCCGACCTCGGCCCCTCGGGGATCACGGTGAACATGGTCTCCGGCGGCCTGCTGCGCGTCACCGACGCCAGCGCCGCCACCCCCGACGCCATCTTCGACCTGATCGCCCAGAGCACCCCCCTGCGCCAGGTCACCACCCCCGCCGAATTCGCCGACGCCGTCCTGTTCTTCGCCTCGCCCTGGAGCCGCGCCGTGACCGGCCAGAACCTGGTGGTGGATGGCGGGCTGGTGAGAGACTAAGTACGAACCATGCAACGCGCCGTCGAACACCGTATCGGGGTCCAGGCTCCCGCCGAGATCGTCTGGGAGATCGTCTCGGACTTCGAGACCTGGCATCAGTGGAACCCGCTCTACAAGAAGGCCGAAGGGCAGCTGAAGATCGGCACCGCCCTGACGCTGGAGCAGCACCTGCCCGGGGAAACCCCGATCGTCATCGCGCCGATCGTCCAGGACTGGGTGCCCTACGAGCAGCTGCACTGGCGG
Source organism: uncultured Caulobacter sp. (assembly GCA_964601775.1). Lineage (GTDB taxonomy): Bacteria > Pseudomonadota > Alphaproteobacteria > Caulobacterales > Caulobacteraceae > Caulobacter. The sequence continues at coordinate 3,077 of CAZRPD010000224.1, forward strand.
TCCAAGCGGGTGGGCGGCTTCGTCACCGCGATCCGCTATCTGGAGGTCGAGAACATGGGGCCGACCAGCTCTACCTTCTCGAACGGCGAGCTGTTCATGGGCTTGTTGCTGCGCTTCGTGTCGCGCGACGAGCGTCGCAAGCTGCGCGTGGCGTTCACGGAGATGGGCGAGGCGGTGCGCGATCGCGCCGAGGCCATCTGGTCGGAACGCCAGAGCACCCCATCTTAGTCCCGCGATGATCGACGATCTCTACAGCGCCAAGATCCTCACCCTCGTGGCCAACATGCCGCGGGCCGGGCGCCTGTCCGCGCCTGACGCCAGCGCCGAAAGGACCGCCAAGCTGTGCGGCAGCACGATCGTGGTCGACGTGGTGCTGGACGCCGACGGCAAGGTCGCCGACTTCGCCCAGGACGTTTCGGCCTGCGCCCTGGGCCAGGCGGCTGCCGCGGTTCTGGGCGCCAATGTCGTCGGGGCCGGGCTTTCCGACATCGAGTTGGCGCGCGACTCCTTGCGCGCTATGCTGAAGTCGAACGGTTCGCCTCCCGCGGGCCGGTTTGCGGAGCTCGCCGTGCTGGAGCCGGTCAAGGACTATCCCGCCCGTCACGCCTCGACGCTGTTGGCGTTCGAAGCGACGGTGGAGGCTGTCCGTAAGGCCACAGCGGCGCCTCAAACGCGAACTAGCACCGCCGGCGCGGCTTGATCCTGCCCCCTCCGGGGTGGTGTAACCGCACTGCAACAAACAGTCGCGCGCCGGCATGACTCTCTACGAACGCACCGTCGACCTGGGCCTTCGGGCCTACAAGACGACGCTCTCGCCTCTCATCGGGCGTCAGTGCCGCTTCGCGCCGAGCTGTTCGGAGTACGCGGCGGCCGCCCTCAAGGATCATGGCCCGCTCAAGGGTTCCTGGTTGGCTTTGCGACGGATCTGCCGCTGCAATCCGTTTGGTGGTTCGGGCTTTGACCCGCCGCCGCCGCGAAGCTCGCCACGCAAGTGGATATGTGAAGAATGATCGATCTGGTTTTCCCCGACGGCTCCGCCCGCCAGTATCCGGACGGCTCGACGGGACGCGACGTCGCCGCCGCCATCTCCAAGTCGCTGGAAAAGAAGGCCCTGCTGATCAAGCTGGACGGCCAGGTGCTGGACCTGGACCGCGCCCTGACGCCTGACCTGCTGGCCGGCGAGCGCAAGTTCGAGATCCTGACGCGCGACGCGCCCGAGGCGCTGGAGACCATCCGCCACGACACGGCCCACGTGCTGGCCGAGGCCGTGCAGGAGCTGTTCCCTGGCACCCAGGTGACGATCGGCCCGAACGTCGAGGACGGCTTCTATTACGACTTCGCCCGCGACGAGCCGTTCAGCCTGGACGATCTGGAAAAGATCGAAAAGCGCATGAAGGAGATCGTCGACCGCGACGAGAAGATCACGCGCGAGGTCTGGGACCGCGAGGAGGCCATCGCCCACTTCGACGGCATCGGCGAGCAGTACAAGGCCCAGATCATCCGTGACCTGCCGGGCACCGACACCATCACGGTCTATCGCCAGGGCAACTGGAAGGACCTGTGCCGCGGGCCGCACCTGCCGTCGACCAAGCATGTCGGCAAGGCCTTCAAGCTGACCAAGCTGGCCGGCGCCTACTGGCGCGGCGACCAGAACAACGCCCAGCTGCAGCGCATCTACGGCACGAGCTGGGCCTCTGAGGCCGACCTGGAAGCGCACCTGAAGCGCATCGAGGAAGCCGAGAAGCGCGATCACCGCAAGCTGGGCCGCTCGATGGACCTCTTCCACATCCAGGAAGAGGGCAAGGGCATGGTGTTCTGGCACGCCAAGGGCTGGGCGCTCTATCGCGTGCTCGAGGACTACATGCGCCGTCGCCTGGATGCGGCCGGCTACAAGGAAGTGAAGACCCCGCAGATCCTGGATCGCAGCCTGTGGGAGAAGTCGGGCCACGCCGAGAAGTTCGGCCACGCCATGTTCATGTGCGAGAGCGCCGAGGGCGAGATCCTGGCGGTCAAGCCGATGAACTGCCCGGGTCACATCCAGATCTTCAATGTCGGCCAGAAGAGCTATCGCGAGCTGCCGCTGCGCATGGCCGAGTTCGGCGCCTGCCACCGCTACGAGCCTTCGGGCGCCATGCACGGCATCATGCGCGTGCGGGCCTTCACCCAGGACGACGCCCACATCTTCTGCCGCGAAGAGCAGGTGACCGAGGAAAGCGCCCGCTTCATCGAGCTGCTGCGCAGCGTCTATGACGACCTGGGCATGCAGCTGGCCGACACCAAGTTCTCGACGCGTCCGGACCTGCGGGCCGGCACGGACGAGGTCTGGGACAAGGCCGAGCAGGCGCTCTCCGCAGCCGCCGAGGCGGCCGGCGAGACCCTGGTGTTGCAAGAGGGCGAAGGCGCCTTCTACGGCCCGAAGCTGGAGTTCTCGCTGAAGGACGCCATTGGCCGGGTCTGGCAATGCGGCACGCTGCAGCTTGATTTCGTGCTGCCGGAACGACTGGACGCCGAGTACGTTTCGGAAGACGGTTCCAAGAAGCGTCCCGTGATGCTTCACCGGGCGATCTTGGGGTCTTTCGAGCGTTTCATCGGCATCCTGTTGGAAAACTTTGCGGGCGCTCTGCCCGTGTGGCTGGCGCCGACCCAGGTGGTCGTGGCCACCATCACCTCCGACGCCGACGATTATGCCCGTCAGGTCGTCGAGAAGTTGACCAAACTGGGTATGCGCGCGGAGCTTGATCTGCGTAATGAGAAGATCAACTACAAGATTCGCGAGCACAGCCTCGCCAAGGTGCCTGTGATCGCGGTGATCGGACGCAAGGAAGCTGAAACGGGGCATCTGGCCCTGCGTCGCCTGGGCGGCGAAGGCCAAAGCGTGCTGTCGCTGGAAGACGCCCTGCGCGTGCTGGCCGACGACGCCACCCCGCCCGACGTCAAGCGGGGCCGGGCGCAAGAGGGGGCTCTGAGCGCCTGATGAACAGCATTCTCCCGTCCATGACGACCTTCACCGCGGGCGCCCGTCCGGCGCGGCCGCACGTGTCCGTGGTCATGGTGGTCTATTGGACGGGAGAAGCGCTGGTCGAGAGCATCAAGCATGTGCTGGCCGAGGCGCTGGTCGACGAGTTCGTCATCGTCGACAACGGCTCTTCGCCGCAGGACGCCGACATGCTGCGCGCCCTGGCCCTGACCGAGCCGCGCGTGGTGCTGCGCCAGGGCCACGGCAATGTCGGCTTCGCTCGCGGCGCCAACCTGGGGGCCATCACGGCCGGCGGCGAGCACATCGTCTTCCTCAATCCCGACGCCAACCTGCAGCCCGGCTGCGTGGCAGCGCTGGTCACGGCCTTCAAGGGCCAGCCGACCCCGACCATCGTCGGCGCGCGGGTGATGAACGTCGACGGCAGCGAGCAGCGCGGTGGCCGGCGCGGCGAGGTGACCCCGGTCACCACGGTCTTGAGCTTCGGTCAGCTGACCCGCCGCTATCCCAAGCTTGCCGGCTTCGAGATCCATCGCGAGCACGAGCCGCTGCCGACCGGGCCGGCGCCAATGCCGACCATCTCCGGCGCCTGTTTCGCCATGCGCCGCGACGACTTCGACGCCCTGCAAGGCTTCGACGAGGGCTATTTCCTGCATGTCGAGGATATCGACCTGTGCTGGCGCGCTCGCCGCTCGGGCGGGCAGGTGCTGTTCCAGCCGCAGGCCGAGGTCATCCACCTGGGCCACACCAGCCTGGAACATCCGGTCAAGGTCGAGTTCCACAAGGGCGTGGGCCTGACCCGTTACTTCATCAAGCGCGCCGACAGCCTGCAACTGTTCGCAGCGGCGGTGCTTCTGGCCCCGGCCATCGTGCTGATGAGCGTGTTCCGGCCGCTGTTGTGGAAGCTGACCGGACGGCCGATCTAGATACTCCGTTTCCCCGGCGAAGGCCGGGGCCCAGATTCATCCTGAGCGATTTGGGATGATGAGCCCTCGCGCGGTAATTCACGTCAGGCTTTACGGGTTCGATCTGGGTCCCGGCTTTCGCCGGGAAGATCGGATTTGGCTACATCGGTCCGATCGACTCGAACCTCAGCCCGTTCGGTCCCCCGATCGAGGTCGGGGCCTTCAGGCTCTGCGCGGGCAGCATCGCGCGGTAGCGGTCGTAGACAGCCTTGCCGCGTCCCGATCGGGCGGTCAGGCAGAGGTCGTACTCGCCCTCCTTGCCCCAAGGCTTGCGCTCCGAGCGCGCTACGTCCCGATCCGCCTTCACCGAGGCTGCCACACGGTCGGCCAGGTCGCGGTCGATCCCCATGCCGTAGCTGCCGAACTTGATCGTGACGTCGCAGCCCGCCGGCGCCGGTGCGGGCGTCGCCGCGCAGGCGGCGAGACCCAGGAGCAGCAGAGCGGCGGCGAGACGGATCATGCGGGGAAGCCTCCGGCGCGGGCCAAGGACGAGGCGGGGGCCTTGCCCAGGCGGTCGCTGATCTCGCGGCCGATGGCGATCAGGGCCGCCAGATCGTAACCGGTCTCGAAGCCGGCCCGTTCCAGCATGCAGACCAGATCCTCGGTGCCGACCTTGCCGGTGGCGTTGGGCGCGAAGGGGGAGGCGCCCAGACCGCCGACCGAGGCGTCCAG
>CAZRPD010000225.1:0-7665 GCA_964601775.1 uncultured Caulobacter sp.
CGACCGCGGGGGCAGGGGTCCCGGCGCCTCCGACGAGGGGCAGCCGAGGGGGGGGGTTCATCGGGCATTCTCCTGGGGCGCGGGCGGACGGCCGCGCCATGACGGCGGGCAAGTCGCACGGCGCGGTGGGCGCTCGATGGAGGCTTGATGGACGGATGATGGATGACGGACGGCGGCGTCTGGCCCGTCGGCCGGCTCTATGCCAAGCAGGAGTCATGAACCCGCTTGCGCTCATTGCCGAGGACGAGGAGACGATCGCGGAGATCCTCGACCGCTATCTGGTCCGCGAAGGCTTTCGAACTGCCCGGGCCCTGGATGGCCAGGTCGCTCTGGACCTCCACGCGCTCCTGCGGCCCGACATCGTGCTGCTGGATGTGATGATGCCCAAGGTCGACGGCTGGGCGGTGCTGGGCGAGATCCGCCGCCGCGGCGCGACGCCCGTGGTCATGATGACGGCGCTGGACCAGGATATCGACAAGCTGCAGGGCCTGCGGATGGGCGCCGACGACTATGTGGTCAAGCCTTTCAGCCCGCTCGAGGTCGTGGCGCGTGTGCAGGCGGTCCTGCGGCGCACGGCGGGCATGGCGCCGGACCGGGTGATCCGTCTGGGCGGGCTGGAGGTGGACCCCGTCAGCTACATCGTTTCGGTCCGGTCAGGTGAGACGCTCAGGCCGCTGGATCTTACCCTGACGGAATTTCGCATCATCGAGTTCATGGCCCGTCATCCCAAGCGCGTCTTCACACGGGGCGAGATCGTCGACGCCTGTCTGCCGGGTGAGGAAGTGCTGGAGCGCACCGTCGACAGCCATATGAGCAAGCTTCGCCACAAGCTGAAGACGGCGGGTCTGGGCGACGTCGTCAGCGGCGTGCGGGGCGTCGGCTACCGGCTGGACATCCAGTGATGTTCGGACTCAAGGGTCTGACCCGCAAGGTCGCGATCTACATGAGCGTCCTGGCGGTCTGGGGCGTCTTCTCGTCGCTAGCCGGCTGGGCGCTGCTCTACTGGCTGTTCGTCAGGCAAGGCCTGATGCCCAATGTTTCTTTCGATTTTCTGGCCGCGGACTATGTGGCGCTGGTCCTGTCATTGGTGGCGGGCGTTGCGGGCGCCGTGTTCGCCGCCAGGCTTCTCACGCGCCGGATTGTCCAGCCCGTCGCCCATGTCGCCGAGGCCGCCCGGGCGATCGCCGGCGGCGACCTGACCGCGCGTGTGGACGGTAGCGACCGTAGCCTGGGCGAGATCGCCGACCTTGTGGCCGACTTCAACCAGATGGCGGGGCGGCTGGAGATCTCGGTCGCCGAGGCGCGGCAGTGGAACGCGACCATCGCCCACGAACTGCGCACCCCGCTCACCGTGCTGAACGGCCTGCTAGAGGGCGCGGCGGACGGAGTCTTCCAGCGCGATGACGACTGGGCGGCCATGCTGCGCTCGCAGGTCGACGGCCTGACACGGCTGGTCGAGGATCTGCGGGTCCTGAGCCTTGAGGAGAGCGGCCACTTTCACCTGCGGCTCGAGGTGGTCAGCCTGGCGTCGATCATCGAGCCGCTTCGCGCACTCTACGATCCGCTTCTCGTCAAGGCCGGCCTGGATCCGAGCTGGCGAATTTCCGACGTTGAGGTCGTGGCCGACCCGGCGCGCTTGAGGCAAGCGATGATGGCGCTGCTGGAGAACGCCCGCGTCCACGCCAGTCCCGGCGCCCTCGAGATCCGCAGCCAAGGTCGGGACGACACCGCCGTCTTCAGCGTCGCCGACTCCGGACCTGGCGTGCCGGCAGGAGCCGCCAGCGACATCTTCTCGGCGTTCAAGCGCGGTCGCGCCGACGGGCGGGGATCGGGCCTAGGCTTGGCCGTCGTCCGCTCGATTGCTCGCGCGCACTCTGGTGAGGCCTCAGTCACGGCCTCCGAAGCCGGGGGCTCACGGTTCGATCTGACGATCCCTCTGGCGCGAAGACCCTGACAGGCGAGTTCCCGGCTTTTGCGACATGCGTGTCAGGGTGGTTGCATGTGTGGCAATCGACCTTGGGTCGAAGTTTTGCTAGCCTTCTCGTCGGGGTGGCGCGAAGCCGTGTGCTGTCAGGCTCGCTTTCCTTGAAGTCTAAGGAGAAGCGCATGAAAACCAAGGTCATTGTCATTATGGTCGCGGCGGCCGTCGCTGCGACCCCTGTGCAGCAGGCGGGCGCGCAGGGTCTTCTGTCGACGCTCTATCCGCAGTCCTGTCGGACGCAGCAGGTCATCGGCGGCGGCGCGGGCGCGCTCATCGGCGGGCTGCTCGGCAACTCTGTCGCCAGCAAGAAGAACAGAACCGAGGGGGCGGTGTTGGGAGGCGTTATCGGCGCTTTGGCGGGTTCGCAGATCGGTCGCATGAAGTGCGAGGCCGACCTGAAGCGCGCGATGGTCCGGCAGGCGATCGACAGCAACCAAAGCCGCGTCGCTGTGCCGGCTGGGCCACTTAACCGCCCGATGTCCGCCGAGCTACGGGGGACCTACCTCAACGAGCGCCGCCAGAGCTGCAAGACCTACCAATTCGATGCGGCCGCCGACGGGTCTGCGCCCAGCCAGACGGTGACGGCTTGCGACGTCGATGGCACGGGCGAGTATCAGATCCTGAGCACCTGAAGTCGGCGCAGGCTCAGTTCGTCGGCGCGCTGTTGAGCTGCATCGTCAACGTGTAGCGGCGTCCGGCTGTAGGCTGGCCGTCGCGATCGAGGGGTTCCATGCGGTAGTCGGGCAGCAGCCGTCTGGCGGCGGCGGCCAGACCGCGGTCCGCGGGGGTTTCGGACATCAGCCTGCAATCGCCCAGCGCGCCGGCGGCGTCGACCTGACAATCCATGACGGCTTGGATAAAGACGGCTTCGCGCAGGATCTCCTTGGGCGTGACGGCCAGAAACTGGGCGGCCGTCGCTCGTCTTTGCCAAGCGGGTCGGGTGATTGGCGGCAGGGGTTGCGGCGAAGCGGGCGGCGGCCTCGCCGCCACCGGGTCCGCTCTGGGTGCTGACGAAGAATCCGCCGACGGCTGATCCACGCTTCCGCGCGCCGTAGCGACGGGTTCCGGACGTGGCTCTGGCCGCGCCGTCTCCCGAGACGGTGACGGTGCGCGGTGGGTTGAACCGGTCGCCGACGGCGGCGACGGTTTCGGATCGGCCGCCGCGTCGGAAGCGTTCGACGCCTCTTCCAGCAACGACTCGCGGACGTAGCCCGTCTTGTCGCCCCGGAACCTGATCTTCAGCCAGGGTGTCTTCAGGCCGTTGGTTGTGTCGTCGTAGAACAGGCGCTCCAGGGCCAGCACCGTCTCACCCTGTGTCAAAGGTCTGTCGGCCTGTTCCGACTCCGGATCGGGCGCGACACGGACGTTGACGCGGTTCTTCCCGGCCGCAACGCGATAGGGGACAGGCGGGTCGAAGGCGTTGTCGTTGGGACGGTGAGCCGCCCACCAGAACGCGGCCGCGACCACGGTCAGGATCACCAGCCAGACCAGGCAGCCTGCGCCGGACCTTGCTTTCGGCTGAGGCGGCGGCCCCGCTCGCGGCTCCGACCGGGCTAGAGGCTCGGGCGTGCGCTGAGCAGGGGGCGGCGCAGCCGCTGGCGGTTCGGGAGATTGTCCAGCGCGGGGCGGCGGGGGTGTGATCGATGGCGGCGTGGAGGTCGGGACCGCCGTGACCTCTGTCGAGGGCGGGGGAGGCGGCGCTTCCGGCTTTGTTTCGGACGGGGCCTGGGGCCCGGATTCTGTGGGGTCTTCGGGGGGGCCGCCCGGGGGCTGGGCTTCGGGCCCAGGCTTGGCCGGCTCCGCCGACTTGCCGCCGATCGGACCGCCAAGGATTTCGTCGAACAGCGCCGTCAGTTCGGGGATCTGGCCCGCCGGCATGGCGACGCCCGGTTCGTCGCCCCTGTAGACGGTGACCGTCGTCTTGCGCGTCAGCGTCTGATTGTTGATGCAGCGCCGGAACCCGGGCTCGCCAGAAATCTCAACGACAGCGGCGTTGTTGACGCTGAACGTTATCGTCAGAGCATCGAAGTCCAAGGCCGCCCATCCCACATATCCGGTTCGATGAGAGTTTAGAACATCTCCATTAGGTTGAAAAAGCGCTAGACTCTACCGTTCTGGCGCCCAAGGATCGTGGCCGAGTTCAGGGGCGCGGGGGCGGTCCAAATGGCGATATTGGCGCGTGTTGCAGCTATGGCGGGGTTTTCGCTGTCGCTTGTGCTCGCCGCCTGTTCCGCGCCCAAGCCGGGCGGCGTGGAGTGCTATCCGACCGACGCCCAGCGCTGGATCGCCGCGGACATGTCCGCCGCCGCCGCCGCGCCGCCGCCGCCCATGGCGACGCGGGTATTCGTCGATGGCTCGGGCAGCATGGCGGGCTACCTGCGTGGCGACGCCCGCGAGCGCGTGTTCCAGGATCTGATCGCCAGCCTTCCCAACGCCGCCGGCCAGAGCCCGGAGAAGGTCAAGTACGCGCTGTTCGCGCGGTCGATACGCGAGGTTGCGGCGGCCCAAGCGAACCGTCTGCAAAGCGCGGAGGCCTATGCCTGCGGCGCTTGCGACAATCAGGAAAGTCACCTGGACGCCGTGTTGGCCGAGATCGCCGCCGCGCCCAAGGAGAGCCTGTCGCTGGTCGTCACCGACCTGTGGCAAGTCAACGCCGAGGTCCAGACCACGGGCGCAGTGGTCTTTACGAATGCCCTGACCAGCATCCTGTCGGGCGGTCGCAGCGTCGCGGTGTATGGGTTCGACGCCCCGTATGAGGGCCTGATCGCGGACCTGCCCAGCCGCGACACCACCGTGCGCGCCTTCCGCCGGCCCCTGTTCCTGCTGGCCATCGGGCCGGTCGCCCAGCTCGACAGCCTTGACCGCCGCATGAGGCGCTCGCCGTCGGCCCTGATCGCCACGGGCCTGGCGAGCGGGCGGGCCAAGCACTCCCTGTTCACCCTGACGCCGGGACGCCCCATCGCCGCCGAGGCCAAGCCGTTCGAGGGCCAGGCGGAGGGGTTGCGGCCCGGGGTGTTCCTGCGCATCCGCCAAGGCGTTCAGCTGCAGCAATTCTCCATATCGAGCCGCGCGGCCCGCAGGGACGGCGAGGGCGCTCGCCAGGCCGTGCGATGGAGCGGCCCCAAGTCCGAGGCGATGCTGAACGGCGCGGTCTGGGCTGGTCCCCTGTCGCCCGATACGCAGGTCTGGGCGCAACACCGGGACAAGGCCGCCTGCAACGCCGACAAGGACTGGCGGTCCTATGGCCGCATGACGACAGGCTGGCGCGCTCCCGACCGCGAGGGGCGGCAGGTTTTCGAGCTGTCGGCGTCCGAACTGGCCGCCCACCTGCGGCCCGGAACCTATCTGATCGTCGGCGCGGTCCGGCGCACGTCCCTGACCAGTCCCAATCCCGCCAACGCCTGGATGCGGGACTGGAGCTTCAGCGACAAGACCGAGGCTGAGGCGCGCATGCGGCCCGGTCCCTTCCCGACCCTGAACCTGTCCGAGACCGCTCGCCTGATGGAGAGCGCGCTGGCTGAGGCGGCCGAGCGATCTCCCGCCACGGTCGCGGGCTTCGCGGTCGCGCTGCAGGTCAAGAAAGAATAGAGCGAGCGAGAGTGAGATGCTGAATTCACTTCTGCCGAAATGGCTTTTGTCCTTGCTGATCCATGCGGTGGCCGCGGGTGTCGCCGCCGGGCTGATCCATTGGGTAGGCAGTGACGAGCGCGTGCTGGCCCAGGCTCTTCTGACCCGCCTGACCGACAATCCGATCGCGATCCAGCAGACCCTGGAAGACACCCGCTCGGCCCTGATCCTGGCCGCGGTCCTGACCTTCGGTGCGGGCTTTCTGTGCAGCGCTCTTTGGCTGCTCATCGCCGAACGCTCGGCGCCGGTGGATAACGACAGCGCCCGCAGCCAGACCGGCAGCTGGGCCGGCCTTTTGCTGCTCGCCCTGCTGCTGGGCCTGATCCTGTGGTGGGTGCAGATCTGGATGCCCTTGATCAGTCACAACCTGGTCGCCGGCGTCCTGGTCAAGACCGTCCCCGCCGTGCTCGCCGGCGCGGCGCTGGCCTACTACCTGGCCACCGGGCTGCTGGTGAAGAACGCCATGCGCCCCTCGGTGCCGCTCGCATCCTCGCTGTTCCACTTCTAGGGGCTGTCCATGACAACTCACGTCCTGATCGGGATCGGCGGCACCGGCGCCAAGGTGGTGGAGTCGGCGCTCTATCTGTTCCTCGCGGGTCTTGGCCCCAGCAACGTCGTGGTCGGCCTGGTCGACCAGGACAACGCCAACGGCAATGTCGAGCGCACCCGCACCCTGCTGGCGGACATCGGCCGTGTCCGCGCGGACTGGGGGTCTCCGGGCGGCAACGCCCTGGACTGGACGAGCTCGGAAGCGGACGGCGGCTCGGTCTTCGCTCGCATCAATCCAGAGCCCATGTTTCCCGGAACGCCGCACTGGCGGCCTAACGCCGATGACCTGCGGACCCTGTCGGAGATCCTCGACCGTCCCAACCTGAGCGACGACCACAAGGACCTGATGGACATCCTGTTCGCGCCGGGACCCGAGGAGCAGGACATGGTCCTGGACAAGGGCTATCGCGGGCGGGCCCACATCGGCTCGGCGGCCATGCTGGCCAGCCTGGAACTGGAAGGCGGCGTGTTCAAGGACCGCATCCAGGAGCTGATGAACCAGGCCAAGATCGACCAGGATGTCCGCATCTTCCTGGTCGGGTCGGTGTTCGGCGGGACGGGCGCCGCCGGCTTTCCCACGCTGTCGCGCGCGATCAACAAGATGCGCGAGGCGATGGGCCCCGATGCGGCCGAACACATCCACATCGGCGGCGCGCTGATGCTGCCGTATTTCGGGTTCGCCGATCCCAAGGACAAGGACGCCAATGTCGTTCGCGCCACCGAACTGATGCCCCAGGCGCGGGTGGCGCTGGAGTACTACCATCGCCTGTTCGAGCATGAGCGGGTGTTCGACCGCTTCTATGTCGCCGGCTGGGATCGCTTCTTCCAGCTGGGCTACCACGAGCCGGGCAACCGCGAGCAGCGCAACCCGGCGCTGCTGCCGGAACTGCTGGGCGCCACGGCCGCGGTCGAGTTCTTCACCGCGCCGCCGTCCGCGCGTCCGACCAAGGTGCCGGTGATGGTGTCGGCGCGCTACAGCCAGGACAGCTTCGAGTGGCGCGACCTGCCGCAGCCCAGCCCCGACCTGCGCAGGACGGTCTATGACCGGCTGGGCCGGTTGCTGCGCACCGCCGCCCACTGGCGGATGATCATCGAGCCGGAGCTGGACAAGCGCGTCCGCGACAACAACCTGAAGACCGCCTGGATGCGCGATCTGGTCGCCGATACCAATTTCCAGGTCGGCACGCCGGAGGCCCGCAAGCATCTCGCCGCCCTGTGCAACGACGTCCTGGTCTGGGCGGCGTCCATCCGCAAGCTGAAGGGCTCGCTGAAGCTGGACCTGTGGGACACCGAGGACCTGCTGGCGAAGGAGCATCAGGCGACCCCGTCCAATCCCGTGGGCGTCCACGCCGCCATGGCGTCCGACGCATTCAGCGAGGCCTACGCCAAGCTGCTGACGCCCAGCGACGCCAACGACAAGCCGCGGACGACCCAGGCGCTGTACGACGAGCTGAGCGAACGCAAGAAGCGGGCGCCCATCGGCGGCAACAAGGGCTTGGCCAAGCTGC
>CAZRPD010000226.1:0-7653 GCA_964601775.1 uncultured Caulobacter sp.
CCTCCAGCGTCATCCGCGCGACCAGGTCCTGGACCCGGGCGTCGGTGGGCTGGGCCGGGTCCTTGTACAGCGGCCGGCCGCCGACGGTCTTCGGCGCCTGGGCGGCGACGAGCGCCGGCAGGCTTACTGACAGGGCTGTCAAGCTGGCGCCGAACAGGCGGCGGGTGATGGCGGTGGTCATGGCGTTTCCCCGAGGCTTGTGCTTGCGCGGCGGCTCTCAAGGCCGCTGTCGGGTGGACTATGCGGGGGCTTTACGGACCACTCAAGATAGAAATGGTAGCGGTCTCATCATTTGCGCCTGATCTCCAGGCACAAAAAAGGGCCCGCTTGGGAGAGGCGCGGGCCCTTTTCGGTACGCGTTCAGAGGGATTGAACGAGCGGGAAGATGACACGTGTGTCGGCTTCCCGCCCTTCCCCAAATCGTCGCAGGCCGCGAATGGCTCGCAACCTGGCGGCGAAGGTCTATTTGCGCGGCGTCAGGATGTCGTCGAGGCGCGACGGCGTCCCGGCGATCTTTTCCAGGCGCGGGTAGCGCAGGCCGCCGCGGTAGTCGAGCTTGACCATCCGGTAGCGGCCGCCGTCCTTGATCAGCAGCTCGACCAGCGGGTTTTCCGGCTTCAGGGCGGCGGTGGTCGCGGCCTTCAGCTTGTCGCCGTCGAAGGTCTCGCCGTTGACGGCCACGATGGTCAGCCCTTGCGTCAAGCCAGCCTTGAACGCCGGACCGCCCCACTGCACGTCGGTCAGCACGCCGTCCGTCCCGACCGTCAGGCCCAGCGAATAGCTGAGCGGGACGTTCTTGGCCTTGCCCTCGGCCGACTTGGCGAATTCGGTCGGCGTGTCGGTATAGACCAGCTTGTAGCCGCCGCGGGCCAGGCCATCCAGCGGGGCCTTTTCCTGCACCGCTTCGATGCGGGTCTTCAGGAACGTCGCCCAGTCATGGGCCACGACGCCGTTCAGGCCTGCGACCACGTCGTCGAACGTGTAGGTGCGCACCACGTAGGAGCCGTTATTGATGCCGAAGAAAGCCTTGGCGAAGTCGTCCAGCGACTTCTTGCCGCCGGTCTTCTCGCGGATCAGCGTGTCGGCGTCCATCCAGACCAGCAGGCCTTCGGAATAGTAGTCCTCGCTGCGCTGCCACGACAGCCACGACAGTGGCTTGCGGCTGGCGATGATCGGGTCGTTGGTGGTGTCCTGCACCGGGCGCCAGTCGCGACCGCGGCGGTTCTCGTACAGGGCGGCGGTGGCGGCCAGCGAGTCCAGCGCCTGCTGCTTGGTGACCAGGCCCGAACGGGCGGCCAGGACCTGGCCCCAGTACTGGGTCTGGCCCTCATAGACCCACATCAGGCTGTCGCGCATCGGCACGTTCAGATTGGGCGTGAAGAGGTCGGCGCCGCGGCGGAACTTGCCGTTCCACGAGTGGGTGAACTCGTGGCTGAGTAGATCGCGGCCGACGAAGTTCTTGTCCCATTCGGTGAAGTACTTCGGGACGACGCGGTTTTCGCTCGACTGGTGGTGCTCCAGGCCGATGCCGCCGATCTTGTCCGACAGGGCGACCAGGAAGTCGTAGTGGTCGTAGTGGTGCGAGCCGAACACCTTGTAGGCCTGCTGCACCAGGTCCTTGTGGATCTGGATGTGCTCGGGCTTGGCCTCCAGCAGCTCGGCGCTGTCGGCCACCAGGTTCAGGCGCACCGGGACGGGACCCTTGGGGTCCAGGTCGATCGACTTGAAGTACTTGCCGGCGAAGATCGGCGAGTCGACCAGGGTCTCGACCGTGGTGGTCTTGAAGGTGGTGGTCTGGCCGCTGGCGGTGGCGGTCTCCAGCGCGGTGGCCAGCTTCCAGCCTTCCGGCAGCTTGACGCTGGCCTCGATCGGGATCTGGCGGGTGTAGTAGCCGGCCGGGTACATGGTCACCTGCAGCCACTGCAGGTTCAGCATCTCGGGCGTGACCTCGGTGCGGCCGACGCGGGCCTCGACGGCGGTCAGGAACTGGTAGCTGACCTGGATCTCGCTGACGCCCGCCGGGACGTCGACATGGAAGGCGTGGACGCTGACGACGTCGCGGGTCCAGGGGATGCGCTTGCCATTGGCGGTGACCACCAGGCCGGCCAGCTTGTCCAGGTCGTTGCGCGGCGAGTGACCGCCCGGGACCCATTGCGGATACAGGAACACGAAGTCGCCGGCCTTGCTGACCGGGATGGTCGTGGTGACGTTCCAGATCTTGCGGTCGATATCGGTGGCGTCGACCGTCAGCTTCAGCGTGCCGGCGTAGGGCGTGTCCTGCGGCGCGGGGATCGGCGGGGTGGGCGCGGCCGACTCCGGCATCACCTGGGTCGTCATCTGGTCCTGAGCCAAGGCGCCGCCGGCGACCATCGACAGAACGGAAACGGAGAAGAGCAGCGCTTTCACGAAACACCCCAATACGGCGCGCGGGCGTGCTCCCGCGACGAGAAGTCGGGATGTTTGTGGCGTTAATCCCTGCTTGTCGAGGCCAAGTTGGCCGGAACGGCAAGAACGTGGGTATGTGGTGATCTGACGAATGCAGCGCCCGCGCACCGCGCGGGCGCTGCATCGGCCAGGCTTTTAGCCCAGCGGCGGCGTGATCGGCACGGCGGTGGCGCCGGCCGTCGTTCCGCGGTCGATCCGCAGGTTGTTCTGGACATTGTCGACGCCCGACACGCTTTCGGCCAGCGCTTCGGCGCGCTTCTTGTCCTCGCGCGACCGGACCGAGCCCGTCAGGGTCACGTCGCTGTCGGCGACGGCGACCTCGATGTTCTGGGCGTCCAGCCAGCTGTCGTCGGTCAGGCGGTCGCTGACGTCGTCGCGGATGCGCTCGTCCGAGCGGCGATAGCCCTTGGGGCCCCGGCCGCGATGCTCGCCGTCCAGTTCGCGACGACGCTGGGCGTCGTGGTCGCCCATCCACGAGGAGACCTCGTCGCGGGCGCGGTCGAACCAGCTGCGGTCTTCCTCATAGCCGGCGCGGGCGCCGCGCTCGGGTCCGAACGACCGGTAGGGATTGTGGCGGCCGTACTCGCCGGCATAGCCGTAGCGGTCGCGATCGCGGTGATCGAAATAGC
This sequence comes from uncultured Caulobacter sp., assembly GCA_964601775.1. Lineage (GTDB taxonomy): Bacteria > Pseudomonadota > Alphaproteobacteria > Caulobacterales > Caulobacteraceae > Caulobacter. The sequence continues at coordinate 3,075 of CAZRPD010000226.1, forward strand.
GCTCGTCGCCATAGTCGGCCGTGCGGCTGGAATAGCCGCCCGACCCGTAGTCGCCGGTGGCTGCGCCATAGTCGGCGCCGCCGGCGCGGTCCCAGCCGCGATTGGCCGAGGTCCCGCCATAGTCGGCGCCCGAGCGGATGCGGCCATAGCCGATGTCGCCGCCCTGCTGAGCGCCGCGCAGGAACTCACTGCCGTGGCGGCGGCCAGGCTGCGAGGGAGAGCGGTGCGAGGGCTCGGCGCGATAGCCGCCGTCGTTGCGGCCCTCGGGGCGATAGCTGTTGTCGTAGGCCGGGTCGCGACGACGGGCGGCGTCGTAGCCGTAGCCCTGCTGACGGTCGAAATCGCCGTCGGCCTCGACATCGAAGCGGCCTTCGCGATCGTTCCAGCGTTGCGGCATGGGTCTTCTCCGTGGCGTTCTTGGAAACGGGACGCGCCTGGGCGTCCGGTGGCTTGCAAAAACGGGCGGCCGGAGTCGGCGTTCCTAAGGCGGCGCTTCATCCGTTAATCTGTGGGTAACCTGTGAGGATCGGTCCACGTCCGGTTCTGGCGAGGCGAGCGAGCAGATAGGGTGAGGTTCCAGCCCGCGAAGTTCCGCCTACCCCGCAATGCGTTTCGACGACCGCTTTCTCGAAGAACTGAAGTCCCGCCTTCGCCCGTCCGACGTCGTCGGCAAGTCGGTGAAGTTGCGGCGGCAGGGGCGCGAGTATGCGGGGCTGTCCCCCTTCACCAAGGAAAAGAGCCCGTCGTTCTTCGTCAATGACGAGAAGGGCTTCTATCACTGCTTCTCCAGCGGCAAGCACGGCGACATCATCAGCTTCCTGCAGGAGACCGAGCGGCTGACCTTTGCGGAAGCCGTCGAGCGGCTGGCCGCCGAGGCCGGCATGAGCCTGCCCGCGCCCGATCCGATCGCGGCGCGCGAGGAGCAGAAGCGCTCGGGCCTGGGCGACTGGATGGAGCTGGCGGCGGCGTGGTTTGAAAGCGAGCTGCGCCGGCCCAGCGGCCAGGCCGCGCGCGCCTATCTCGAAAAACGCGCTCTGCCCGAGAGCGAGTGGAGCCGCTTCCGTCTGGGCTTCGCGCCCAACAACCGCACGGGGCTGAAGGACTATCTGATCGCCAAGGGCGCCAAGCCGGGCGATCTGGTCGACGCCGGGGTGCTGATCTCGCCCGAGGACGGCGGCGCGCCCTATGACCGCTTCCGCGACCGGATCATCTTTCCGATCACCGACACCCGCGGCAAGGTCGTCTCGTTCGGCGGCCGGGCCATGGATCCCGCGGCTCGCGCCAAATATCTGAACGGCCCGGAGACCAGCCTTTTCCACAAGGGGCGGCTGCTGTACGGCCTGTTCGAGGCCCGCAAGATACTTCATGACGGCCAGAGCGGCGGCGGCAAGCCGGCCATGGTGGTGGTCGAGGGCTATATGGACGTCATCGCCTGCCAGCGGGCCAAGGTGCCGGCCGTGGCGGCGATGGGCACGGCCCTGACCGAGGAGCAGATGGACGCCCTGTGGCGGCTGCATCCCGAGCCGACCCTGTGCTTCGACGGCGACAAGGCCGGCCAGCGCGCCGCGCATCGGGCCATCGATCGCGCCTTGCCACTGCTCAAGCCTGGCCGCTCGTTCCGTTTCTCGATGCCGGTCGGGGGCAAGGATCCCGACGACGTGCTGCGCGAACAGGGCGCCGAGGCGCTGCGCGAGCAGCTGGCCGACACCAAGCCCTTCGTCCAGGCCCTGTTCGAGCGCGAGCGCGACCTGGAGGAGCTGGACACGCCCGAGCGCAAGGCCGGCCTGCGCCAGCGCCTGCGCGCCGCGGCCGGGACCATTGCCGACAAGGACCTGGCTCAAGCCTACAAGGACGATCTGCGCGAGCGCTATGACGCGCTTTTCCAGCGCGCGCGGCCGCAGTCCAACGACGGCGGCTATGGCGGCGGAGGCGGTTTCCGAGACAGCGGTCGACCGTTCGTACCGCGCAATGGCGGCGGCGGCGGATGGAAGAACGGCAAGCGCGAGCCGCCGGACCCGGGCTTGCGCCCGATCGCCCGCGCCCAGATCGGCGGGCGGATCAATCCGTTCCACGCCGCCATCGCCCTGGCCGCCATCGACCACCCCGGTTGGGCGCGGTCCTATGACGAGGCCATCGAACGCATCGGCTTCGGCGACCCGCGCCTGCAGCCCTTGGCCCAGGAGCTGTTTTCGGCCCTGTGTGACGACCACGGCGACGATATCTCCCTGCGCGAGCGCCTGGATCGCCGGGGCCTGTCCGGCGCGGTGGCCGAGATCGAGCGGATCGCCCAGGCGGACGCGCCGTTCCTGGACAAGCGCTTCGACCCGGCCAAGGCCCGCATCCTGTGGGCGGCGTGCTACGAGGCGGTGGTCGAGATCGCCGACTCCGAGCGCGCTCTGGATGGGATGCGGCGTGAAGAGATCACGACGGCCACCCTGACCACGACCCGCGACCTGCGCGCCCGCATCGCCGTCCTGCAGCGCCAGATCAGCCACCTGGAGTTCTGGCGCGAGGCGCAGTGATTTTCGAATCCGCTTCCCCGGCGAAAGCCGGGGCCCAGATCGAACCCCCAATGTGGAAAGTTCTACTGGGTGGCTCTCGGATCATCCCCAACCATTCAGGATGAATCTGGGCCCCGGCTTTCGCCGGGGAAACGGAATGTTGGGTGCGGAATATTCGCGTGCCATCTTGACACCGGCGTCACCCAAAGCCACATGCCGACTCAAGGATTTGCCAAGCCGCTGATTGACATCGCTCGGGCCGCCGTAGCGCGCGCCCTTATCGAAACAGGATGTCACCCTCGCCGCCGCACCAGGTCCCCAGTGGTCGCTGTTCCGAAAGGGCGGCGTCAGGCCGCGCTCAAGCCATGAGCCTCCGCCGGGTCTCCCGCGGAGTGCTTGCACGTGGCGGGCGGGTTTTGACGGTGCAACGGGAACGCGATTGTTGGGAAAGCGCTAAAATAAAAAGCGCAGGACCTCGCCGGCCAGATCCTTTTCGAAACGGATTTTCTCGACGCCGCTCCCTGTGAAGCGGCCGGCGTCGATTTCGGAGAGCTTGATGAGCAACAATTCCTCGGCCGAGACGGAAGCGCCCGAAACCACCGGTGGTGACGGTCCCCTGCTCGACCTGACCGATGCCGGCGTCAAGAAGTTCATCAAGCAGGCGAAAGCCCGCGGCTACGTCACGATGGACGAGCTGAACAAGGTGCTGCCGTCGGAGGAAGTCAGCCCGGACGCCATCGAAGACACGTTGGCCATGCTCAGCGAGATGGGCGTCAACGTGGTCGAGGCCGAAGAGGACGCCGAAGGCTCCGAAGGCGGCGAAGTCGCCACCCGCGACGAGAACACCACGGTCATCACCAGCGACAAGCCGGCCGCCTACGACCGCACCGGCGACCCCGTGCGCATGTACCTGCGCGAGATGGGTTCGGTCGAGCTGCTGTCGCGCGAGGGCGAAATCGCCATCGCCAAGCGCATCGAGGCCGGCCGCGACACCATGATCCGCGGCCTCTGCGAGTCGGCCCTGACCTTCGAAGCCATCATGGTGTGGCGCGAGGAGCTGGGCACCGGCCGCATCCTGCTGCGTGAAGTCATCGACCTGGAAGGCACCTACGCCGCCATCAACGGCGTGGCCGCCCAGCCGGCCGCCGACGAGGACGAGGCCGAGCCGGCCGAGCCCGTCGATCAGGAAGCCGGCGCCGAGCCCAAGCCCGAGGGCGAAGGCGACGACGACGACGATTTCGACGACGGCGCCGGTCCGACCGTCAGCGCCATGGAAGGCGAGTTGCGCGAAGGCGTGATGGCCATCCTGGACGCCATCGCCAGCGAGTTCGAAAGCTTCCGCAAGCTGCAGGACAAGCTGGTCGGCAGCCGCCTGAAGGGCGAGGACCTGACCGACGCCGATCGCAAGGCCTATGAAGGCCTGTCGCAGACGATCATCCAGCACCTGAAGACGCTGAAGCTCAACAACAATCGTATCGAGGCGCTGGTCGAGCAGCTCTATGCGATCAACAAGCGCCTGATCGGTCTGGAAGGCCGCCTGCTGCGCCTGGCTGACAGCTACGGCATCAGCCGCGGCGAGTTCCTCAAGGCCTATTTCGGCTCGGAGCTGAACCCGACCTGGTCGGATCAGGTCAAGGCCATGGGCGTGCGCTGGACCAAGTTCGTCGAGAACGACAGCCAGTCGGTGACCGACATCCGCGGCGAGATCGCGGCCCTGGCCACCGAGACCGGCGTGCCGATCGACGACTATCGCCGCATCGTCCAAACGGTCCAGAAGGGCGAGCGCGAAGCCCGTCAGGCCAAGAAGGAAATGGTCGAGGCCAACCTGCGCCTCGTGATCTCGATCGCCAAGAAGTACACCAACCGCGGCCTGCAGTTCCTGGACCTGATCCAGGAAGGCAATATCGGCCTGATGAAGGCCGTCGATAAGTTCGAATATCGCCGCGGCTACAAGTTCTCGACCTACGCCACTTGGTGGATCCGTCAGGCGATCACCCGCTCGATCGCCGACCAGGCCCGCACGATCCGCATCCCGGTGCACATGATCGAGACGATCAACAAGATCGTCCGCACCAGCC
>CAZRPD010000227.1:0-7620 GCA_964601775.1 uncultured Caulobacter sp.
GACCCGCCCCCCGCGCCTACACCCCCCCCCAGCAGTCTCCCATCGGGCCCCCGCCTCCCCCCGGGGAATTCGGATGGGTGCGGCCTACCGCCGCCGCGTCACCCCCGGCGCATGCGCCAGACGCAGCAGGTTCGCCGCGCCCGGCGCGCCGAACGGCGTACCGGCCACGACCAGCAGGCGCTCGCCAGGGGCCACCAGACCCAGTTCCAGCGCCTTGTTCGAGGCGTCGGTGGTCACGACTTCCAGGCTGTCGGGCTGGGCGCTGACGCGGGGCTCGACGCCCCAGCACAGGGCCATGCGGCGCACGGCGTTGATGTCGGGCGACAGGGCCAGCACCGGCTGCAGCGGCCGCTCACGGGCCAGACGGCGCGCCGTGGCGCCCGTGGTCGTGAAGGCCACCAGGCACTTGGTCGAGCCCGACTTTGCAGCGCCGGCGGCGGCGACCACCAGCACGTCGGCGTCGTCGTCGTCGTGCTTCTGTTCGGCCTGCATGACCTCGGGCCAGCGCGGGTCGCGTTCGACGCGCTCGATGATGCGGTTCATCATCGACACCGACTCTTCGGGATATTCGCCCGCCGCCGATTCCGCCGACAGCATCACCGCGTCCGCGCCTTCGTAGACGGCGTTGGCGACGTCCGAAGCTTCGGCCCGGGTCGGGGTCGGCGAGGTGATCATCGACTCCAGCATCTGGGTGGCGACGATCACCGGAATGCCGCGCTCGCGCGCCGCCCGCAGGATGACCTTCTGGGCCACCGGCACCTCTTCCGGGGCCATTTCGACGCCCAGGTCGCCGCGGGCGACCATGACGCCGTCGCACAGGTCGAGGATCGGACCCAGCACCTTCAGGGCCTGGGGCTTTTCGATCTTGGCCAGCACGGCGGCGCGGCCTTCGACGATGCGGCGCAGCTCGGCCATGTCTTCCGGGGCCTGCACGAACGACAGGGCGACCCAGTCGACGCCCAGACGCAGGGCGAAGGCCAGGTCCTCGCGGTCCTTGGCGGTCAGGGGCGACATCGGGATGACGACGTCCGGCACCGCTACGCCCTTGCGTTCCGACAGCTTGCCGCCATTGACGACGGTGGTGTTGGCGTAGCCCGGACCGGCGTCGGTCACGGTCATGCGCAGCTTGCCGTCGTCCAGAAGCAGGGTCGCGCCCGGCTTCATGGCGGTCAGGATTTCCGGGTGCGGCAGGCAGACGCGGGTCTCGTCGCCCGGCGTCGCATCGTCGTCGAAGCGGAACGCCTGGCCGGCCTTCAGCACCACCGGACCATTGGCGAACTTTCCGACGCGCAGCTTGGGGCCTTGCAGGTCGGCCAGGATGCCCAGCGGACGGTCGACGATCTTCTCGGCCTCGCGGATCGCCGCATAGACCGCGGCGTGCGTCTCGTGGGCGCCGTGGCTGAAGTTCAGGCGGAAGACGTCAGCCCCGGCCTTGGCCAGGGTGACGATCATGTCCAGCGAGCTGGAGGCCGGGCCGAGCGTGGCCACGATGCGGGAGCGACGGGCGCGGATCATGCCGACGCTCCTTCTTGCTGAATCAGGGTGTTGGACAGGTGGCGTCGCCCTCGTTGGAGGCGAGCCGGATCTCGGTGAAGGCCAGCGAAAAGCGGCCCGCGGTCGACAAAACGAACGGGGCGGAAACTTGCGTCATGTCCGCCCCCTTGGCCATGAAACAAGACAATCTGATCTTGGCCGTACGCCATTCGCCGATTTTCGCACCTTGGAACGTTGACGTGACGTCTACCTGCGCACCGCAGGATTCGCCACAGCCTATCCCTAAGGAAACCGGTTTCCCTGGGGAAGCGTCCACCCTGTAACGAATCATCACAGCCATCTCGCCGGTGGTCTGGCGCGACAGGTCGACAGGGCGTCCCAGGATGTTCAACGCCCCTGCGCCCTCCCCGCTCCATACCGCCTGGCGGGCGTTTTCCTGGGCCCCGGCGTCGACCGCGTTCAGCGCCACAGCGCCGGCGACGTTCATCGTCCAGGGCTCGGGCGTGCGGCCGGCCACGAAGTAGCGGTCGACATTGACCACCGCCGAGACCGTGCCCGGGTCCTCGGACAGCACGCCCACCTTGCCGGGCTTGGCGTAGGTCAGGCCATAGCCATAGGCGAACTGCGGGTCGTAGCCCTTATCGCCGACGTTCTGCTCGCGGTCGGCCCGCTTGGGCCATGAGAACGACAGCTTGCCGGTGAAGTCGTGACGCGGCTTGCCGGCCTTGTCGCCCACCAGCACGTCGGCCACGCCGCCGCCCTCCGAGCCCGGCAGCCAGGCCGCGACGAAGGCGTCCGAAGCGTTGATCTCGGGATTGGTCCACAGCGGCCGGCCGCTCAGGAACACCGACACCACGGGGATGCCCTGCGCCTTCAGCCTTTTCAGCAGGGCCAGGTCGGCCTTGTCGCCCGGCTGATATTCCGTCGTGGCGATGTCGCCCTGGAACTCGGCAGAGGGGTTCTCGCCGAACACCACGATGGCGACGTCGGGCTTGGCCTTGAACTTGCCGTCCACAGCCAGCTCGACGCTGCCCCCACCCGCCGCAAGCGCTTCCGCGATACCTGCATAGATCGACTGGCCGTGCGGGAAGTCGCTGTTCTTGTTGCCGGTACCCTGCCAGGTCAGGGTCCAGCCGCCGGCCGCCTTGCCGATGTCATCGGCGCCGTCGCCGGCCACCAGAACCCGGGCCGAGCTCTTCAGCGGCAGCACACCTTCGTTCTTCAGCAGGACCAGCGACTTGCGCACCGCTTCTCGCGCGACGGCGCGGTGGGCGGGAGCGCCCAGCAAGTCCAGCTTGCCCTCCAGCGGGCGGTTGTTCTCGAAGATGCCGGCCTTGACCTTGACCCGCAGGATGCGGCGCACGGCGTCGTCGATGCGCGCCATCGAGATCTGGCCGGCCTTCACCTGGGCCAGGGTGTTGTCATAGAGGCCCTTCCAGCTGTCGGGGGCCATCATCATGTCCATGCCGGCGATATAGGCCTGGGCGCAGCTGGTGTTGCTGCAGCCTGCGACCTGCCCGTGGGCGTTCCAGTCGCCGACCACGAAGCCCTCGAAGCCCATGCGGCCCTTGAGGACATCGGTCAGCAGGCTCTGGTTGCCGGTGTGCTTGACCCCGTTCCAGCCCGAGAACGAGACCATCACCGACAGGATGCCAGCGTCGATGGCGGGCGGATAGCCGGCGTTGTGCAGGCGGATCAGCTCAGCTTCGGTCGTCTTGGCGTCGCCCTGGTCCTTGCCGCCCTCGGTGCCGCCGTCGGCCACGAAGTGCTTGGCCGAGCCGGCCACGCGGTCCTTGGCCAGCGACTTGCCGGCGACCAGCTGGCCCTGCAGGCCCAGGGTCATCGGCCCGGCATAGGAGGCCACCACCTCCGGATCCTCGGCATAGCCTTCATAGGCGCGGCCCCAGCGATCGTCGCGCGGCACGGCCACCGTCGGACCGAAGGTCCAGTCCGCGCCCGAGGCGGCCATCTCGACCGCCGTGACCTCGGCGATGCGGCGGATCAGGTCGGGGTCGCGCGCCGCGCCCAGACCGATATTGTGCGGGAAGAGCGTCGCGCCCACGACGTTGTTGTGGCCGTGCACGGCGTCGACGCCGAACAGGATCGGGATCTCCTGGTGGCCGCCGCGCGGGGCCAGGGCCGCGGCGCGGAAATCGCGGATCCACTCGACCCAGCGCTGGGCCGAGGCGCGGTCGTTGCCGTCCGGCGCGCTGTTGCCGCCGACCAGCACCGAGCCCAGGCGGTACTTCTTCAACTCTTCCGGCGTGATCGAGGCGCCGTCGGCCTGAATGGTCTGGGCGACCTTATCCTCGACGCTCATCTGGCTCATCAGCTGGGTGATGAAGGCCTCGGTCTTGGCGTCGGTAATGGTCGCGGGGCTGTGCGCCTTGGGCCACAGCGCAGGATGCGCCACGGCCGACGGCGCGGTCGCCCCTCCAGTCTGGGCAAACGCGGCGGCGCTCAGCCCGCAGGCGGCCGACAGGGCCAGGAAAGAGACGCGAACGGATCGGCGCGAAAGCATGGTCGGTCCTTCAGGCGGTTCAAAGACTTGGAGAAAGGCGCTCGACGCGACGCAGGAAGCCGCGCCGAGCGAAGAGGAGCAGGCCCTAGGACCGCTTGGAGGGGTTTGATCGCGCACCCAGGGTGCGACGGACCCGAAAGGCGTCGGACGGGATCATGTTGCTTCCTCCCGACGCCGCCTTCGTGGGCGACCGTCTTGATCGTTCTCAGTGTCTCGCAGCATAGACAGCGCTGTCAAGATGGATATGGATGGCGATGACGCCGCCTTCAGTCTCGGATCAGGCCGAGCCGGTGGACTCCCGGACGACCAGCTCGAAGTCCAGCACCTGCGAAGGCGGCGGCGCGCCCTCCTCCTGGTCGACCCCGTGCATCAACATGTCGGCGGCCGCGCCGGCCATGGCGTGGATCGGCTGACGCACGGTGGTCAGCTGCGGCCAGGTGATCTTGGCGCCGGGCGTGTCGTCGAAGCCGGCGATCGACAGCTGACCCGGCACGTCCAGGCGCAGGCGGTTGGCCACGGCCATCACGCCAAGCGCCATGTCGTCGTTCGAGGCGAAGATCGCGGTGGGGCGATCAGCGCCGCCCAGCAGCTTCTCGGCCGCCTCGAAGCCTGAGCGGAACGAGAACCAGCCCTGCTCCACCCGGTCGTCGCGCACTGGGAGGCCCGCGTCGCGCATGGCGTCGAAATAGCCCTGCCGCCGCTGCATGGCCGCGCCGTGATCCGGGTGGCCGATGATGAAGGCGATGTCCTTGTGGCCCAGGCCGATCAGGTGGCGGGTCATCTCATAGGCGGCCAGGCGGTCGTCCATGCTCACCCACGGGGCGCGGTCCAGGTCGCCGCCCGGCGCGATGCGGACGTAGGGCACCCCTTCCCGCTCCAGCGCCGCCAGCACGGCCGGATGGTCGCTGAGCGGCGGGGTCAGGATCACCCCGTCCATGCGCAGGGTGGCCAGCATCGGCGCGACCTGCTCCTCGATGTCGGCCGAGGAATCCACCGGCTCGACGATCAGGTGGAAACCCTCCTGCCGGCAGCGGGCGATCGCGCCCAGCTGCACATCGGTGACATAGCCGGGGCTGGGGTTGTCGAAGAAGACGCCGATCAGATAGGCCTTCGAGCCCGCCAGGCTGCGGGCCGAGATGTTGGGCCGATACTTCAGCGCCGCCACGGCCGCCTGCACCCGGTCGCGGGTGTCGGCCTTGACGTTGGGCTCACGGTTCAGCACCCGGGAGACGGTCTTGATCGAGACGCCGCTCTCGCGCGCCACGTCGTGGATCGTGATCTTGCCGCTCAACGTCGTCCCCTACCCGCCCCGATTCTCTGTCGTTCGGCGGATACTAAGCCATGACAGCCTTGTCATGGCGAGCCCAAACAATCGTTCAGGCGATCGCGGCCTGACCTTCCGGCGTCAGGGCGACCGCCGCGCCGATCAGGGCGGTGTGCGGGTGCAGGATCACATGGGTCGGGATGTCCTGGGTGTAGCCCGACAGCCGGCCCTTGGCCTCGAAGCGGGCGCGGAACGGGCTCTTCTCCAGGATGTCGATGATCCGGGGCGCGATGCCGCCCGCGATGAACACCCCGCCGCGCGCGCCCAGGGTCAGGGCGATGTCGCCGGCCGTCGAGCCCAGCACCGCGCAGAAGCGGTTCACGGTCGCCAGGCTGTCGGCGCAGCCCTCGACAGCGCGCTGGGTGATCTGCTTGGCCTCCAGCGTCTCGACCTTACGGCCCTCGGCCGCGCCCAGGGCCACATGCAGGTCTTCCATGCCGGGACCCGACAGGATGCGCTCGACCGAGACGCGGCCGCCGTCCAGCTGTTTGGTCAGCAGGCGCAGCACCTCGATCTCGACCTCGTCAAGCGGCGCGAAGGCGACGTGGCCGCCCTCGGTGGCCAGCGGGATCTCCGCGCCGTGATGGCGCACCAGGCCGGCGACGCCGAAACCGGTGCCCGGACCCAGGATCGCCAGGTCGCCCTCGGTCGAGGTCGGCAGCGGACCGATCTGGCGCAGGTCCTTCAGCGCCAGACGCGGCGCGGCCAGGGCCTGGGCGGTGAAGTCGTTGATCAGCTTGGCGGCCCGGAAGCCATTGGCCTTGCGCAGGCCGTCCTCGGAGATCGTCCAGTCCAGGTTGGTCATGTGGACCTGGCCGTCCTCGATCGGACCGGCGACGGCGACCACGGCCTGATCGGGATGCTTGACCCCGACCTTCGCCAGATAGTCCTCGATGGCGTCCTCGGCCTTGCCGTAGTCCTCGCCCTTGTAGGCGGTCGGCTCGATCAGGCGCACGTCCTGGCCGTCGAACTCCACCAGAGCGAAGCGGGCGTTGGTGCCGCCGATGTCGCCGACGAGACCCAGACCGGGCCGTTGATTGCCATCCATGCCGTGCGCTTCCTCAAGCAAAGACGGACGCGCCGGCGTCGGCTGCGCCGACTCCCTGCCGCATCCATCCGAACAGTTCCCGCCCAAAGCCCGGCTTGGACGCCGGGACGTTCGCCGGCGTGCGGGCCAGCAGAGCCGCCTCGTCCACCAGGATTTGAAGATCGCCGGTCTCGGCGTTGACGCGGATCACGTCGCCGTCCTGGACATAGGCCAGCGGCCCGCCCTTGGCGGCTTCCGGCGTCACGTGGATGGCGGCGGGGGTTTTCCCGGAAGCGCCCGACATCCGGCCGTCGGTGACCAGGGCGACCTTGTAGCCGCGATCCAGCAGCACCGAGATCGACGGCGACAGATTGTGCAGCTCGGGCATGCCGTTCGCGGAAGGCCCCTGGAAGCGGACCACCACCACGACATCGCGATCCAGCTCGCCGCGCTTGAAGGCGGCGATGAAGTCTTCCTGCTCCTGGAACACGGCGCAGGGCGCTTCGATCACGTGATGCTCGGGCTTCACGGCCGAGATCTTCATGACGCCGCGGCCCAGATTGCCGGCCAGCAGGCGCAGACCGCCTTCCTTGCTGAACGGCTCGGAGACCGGGCGGACGATGGCGGTGTCCAGGCTTTCGGCCGCGCCCTCGCGCCAGGTCAGGACGCCGCCCTCGAGGTGCGGCTCCTGGGCGTACAGCGACAGGCCCGAACCGGCGATGGTCTGGACGTCTTCGTGGACGAGGCCCGCCTTCAGCAGTTCGCGGATGATGAAGGCCATGCCGCCGGCGGCCTGGAAGTGGTTCACGTCAGCCGAGCCGTTCGGATAGACGCGGGCCAGCAGCGGGGTGGCCTTGGAGATGTCGTCCAGGTCTTCCAGCGTCAGCACGATACCGGCCGAATGCGCCATGGCGATCAGGTGCAGGGCCAGGTTGGTCGAGCCGCCGGTGGCCATCAGGCCGACCACGCCGTTGACGAACGACTTCTCGTCGACCATCCGGCCGACGGGCAGGAACTCGTTGCCCTTGTTGGTCACGGCGGCGGCGCGGCGGGCGGCTTCCTTGACCAGGGCCTCGCGCAGCGGCGTGTTGGGATGCACGAAGGCCGAGCCGGGCAGATGGAAGCCCATCAGCTCCATCAGCATCTGGTTGGTGTTGGCCGTGCCGTAGAAGGTGCACGTGCCGGGGCCGTGATAGCTGGCCTGCTCGGCTTCCAGCAGCTCGGGGCGGCCGACCTTACCCTCGGGGGAGAGCG
>CAZRPD010000228.1:0-7254 GCA_964601775.1 uncultured Caulobacter sp.
TGCTCGACCAGGCGGGCGTCGCCAAGTCGCTGGCCGACCAGTTCAAGACCCCGGTCCTGGAAGTCGGCGCCCGCGTCGACGCCCTGATCGCCGACCGCAAGCGCCTCGAGAAGGAACTGGCCGACGCCAAGAAGCAGCTGGCCCTGGGCGGCGGCGGTGGGGCCGCGGCTGGTCCGGAGGACGTCAACGGTACGGCTCTGATCGCCCGCGTCCTGGACGGCGTCGGCGGCAAGGAGCTGCGCGGCGTCGCCGAGGAGTTCAAGAAGCAGCTGACCAACGGCGGCGTCGTCGCCCTAGTCGGCACGTCAGACGGCAAGGCCGCCGTCACCGTGGCGGTCACCGCCGACCTGACGGCCAAGTTCAGCGCCGCCGACCTGGCCAAGGCCGCCGTGATCGCCATGGGCGGCCAGGGCGCGGGCGGCAAGGCCGACTTCGCCCAAGGCGGCGCGCCCGACGACAGCAAGGCGCAGGACGGTCTCGCCGCGGTCAAGGCGGCTCTGGGCGGCTAAGCTTTAGACCACCGCTGGAAACACCAAAGGGGGCGCCGCAGGGCGCCCCCTTTTTCGTTCGGGATCATCGTCGAGCCCAATCGCTGGCCTCGGAAAACGATTGCGACTTAGAGCCTTTTGAGACCGGGCGGCACTATACCTTGGTCTAGAATTCACGGTCCGTTCCAGGCGTGGAAAGGTCTGGTTAGCCGTCTGCCCGCATGGCTCCCGCTCGAGTTTCCACGTCGGGGCGGACACACGCCATCTTGCCCCATTCGCCCTTCGCACGATCTGCGAGCCCCTCCTTCTGACGGCGTGGGCGGCTCGCCGCTCTGACTGACATTCCTCAGCGTCGCTGGCGACGCGGCCGTCTCGGACGCGCCGCGGCCCTGGCGCTTTTCCATTTTCGGCGCGTCGGCAGCCGTGAGCCGCGCGCCTTTCTTTTGCCGTAACAGAAATGGGGATTTCTCATGCAGACGTCACATCGGCGGTTCCTGATCGCCAGCGCATCGGCTCTGCTGGTTTCCCTGTACGGGCCGCTGGCCTCGGCGGCGACGGGAACCCAGGCCGGGCTCACCATCAACAACACCGCATCGGTGTCCTACTCGGTCGGCGGCGTGGCCCAGGCGCCGGCCACCTCGAACACCGCCACCTTCGTCGTCGACCGCAGGGCCAATGTCATGGTCGCCGAGGTCGGCGGCGCGGCCACCCTGGTGACGTTCGGTCAGGCCAACCAGGTGACCACCTTCACCGTGACCAACACCACCAACGCGGTTCAGGACTTCCGGCTGTTCGCCCTGAACACCGCGATCGGCGTTCAGACCCAGCTGGGGCGCACCGACACCTTCGGGGTCAACAACATCCGCGTGTTCGTCGACGTCGACGGCAACGGGACCTACGACGCCGGAACCGACACGGCGACGTTCATTGACGAACTGGCGCCGGAAGCGACCAAGACCGTCTTCGTCGTGGCCGACATCCCCGCCTCGGGCCCGGCCGGAGCCATCGCCGGCGTCGAGTTGACGGCAGTCGTCGCCGCGGGCGGGGCGGGTGGGACCCTGGGCGGGGACCTGATCCAGAGCCTGCTGGACACGCCAGGCCAGGTCGACACCGTGTTCGCCGATGGCGCCGGCTATGCCGATCTGGTCCGGGACGGCCGGTTCAGCGCCGGCGACGAGTACAACGTCACCGGCGCCACCGCCCAGGTGACCAAGACCGCCCTGGTCATCAGCGACCCCTTCAACGGCCTGATCGCGCCCAAGGCTATTCCAGGCGCGGTCGTCGAGTACTGCATCCAGGTCAAGAACATCGGCTTCCAGCCGCTGACCGGCGTGACGGTCGCCGACAACATTCCGGCCAACACCACCTATCTGGCGGGCAGCACCTATGTCGGCGGCAACGTCTTGCTGGGCGCCTGCCTGTTCGATGGGGCGCAGGCCACCGACGCCAGCGTCTTCAACGGGACGAGGGTCTCCGCCAGCCTCGCCACCCTAGCCGCCGGGTTCACCACGACGGCGCGCTTTCGCGTGACCCTGAACTGAGGATCAGGTCTGAGGCGGCGCCTCGGGCATCTTGCAGGCCGACAGCTTGTTGCCGTCCGGATCGCGGACATAGGCCAGGTAGTAGCCGTCGCCATAGACCGGGCGCGGACCCGGCTCGCCCTCGCTGGAACCGCCATGGGCGAGGGCGGCGGCGTGAAAGGCTTGCACCTGCGCCTCGGTCTGGGCCGCCAGACCGATCATGACGCCGTTGCCGGCCTTGGTCGGCAGGCCGTTCTCCGGCTTGCACAGCAGGATCGTGGCGTGGGCCGGATCGGGGCCGTAGCCGATCCAGTCGTCCTGCCGCCAGAGCCGCGCATGGCCCAGGGCGCCCAGCACGGCGTCGTAGAAGGCCCCGGCGCGATCGAGATCGCTGGCGCCGAGGGTGATATAGCTGATCATGGGGGCGGTCATGGGGATCCTCATTGGAGCGCCCCAACCTAACCCGGCCGCTGACGATCGGTGTCAGCAGCCGGCCTCTCGATGTCAGGCGGCCTTGCGGACCCGGCCCTTGCGCGCCCGGCGCTTCTTTTCCCAGATCACCACGCCGGTGACGCTGAGGATCGCGCAGACGACGCCGGTCAGCGAGATCAGGATCCGACCCGGCAGGCCCAGGATCCGGCCCGAATGCAGCGGGAACTGCGCCTGGACGAAGATGTCCGCCGCGGTGCCGACCCAGGGCAGGCGCTGGCCGGCCGGGGCGCCGGTCGTGCTGTCGTAATAGAGATAGGGCGTGCCGACGCCGGCCCCGCCGTGGTCGCCACCCGGCTGGTGGAAGGTCACGCCATAGATGCCATAGCCCGGCGCATAAAAGGCGCCGCCGACGGGGTCGGTCCAGCCGCGCTTGGCCGCCTCGACCTTGGCGATCTCGATCACCTCGGCATAGGTCTTCCTGGCGATGATCGGCTGGTCCAGCGGCGCGGGCGTACGCAGCTCGAACGGTCCCGGCGTGGTCTTCGAGACCTTGGACAGCACCGGATAGAACACCTCGGCATAGAGGTTCAGCGAGAAGGCCGTGAAGGCCACGGTGAACAGCACGCCCCACAGCCACAGGCTGAAGGCCCGGTGCATGTCGAAATTGATCCGATAGGCGCTGGCCTTGGTCTTGATCTGCCAGGCCGGCTTCCAGCGGCTCCAGAAGCTCTTGCCGCTTTTGGCCGAGGCGCGCGAGGGCAGGGTCAGATAGGCGCCGGCGAAGCAGTCGATCGTCCACAGCACGGCGATCACGCCCATCAGCCAGACGCCCCAGCGGTCGATGCCCCACATGGCCGGGATGTGCAGGCTGTAGTGCAGCACATAGAGGAACGAGACGAAGTTCTCGCGGGTCACCGGCCAGGCGGCGCCCCACTCGCGCCGCCCGACCTCGGCGCCGGTGACGGGGTCGATGAACACCTGGTTGTAGCCGGGCTTGAACAGCTTGCCGGTCGCCGGGTCCTGCTTGGGACTGACGCCGAACGCGTAGTTCTCGCCGGCCTCGGGAGCCAGCGGGATGAACGTGACTTGGACCTGGGGATCGCGGGCTTCGATGCGCTTGGCCAGCTCCAGCGGCGGCAGGCCGGCGCCGGCGGTGGGGGCGTGCATCAGGCGGGGATTGAGCAGGTCGTCCAGCTCGTGGTCCCACGAGATGACCGCGCCGGTGACGCCCGAAATGAACAGGAAGCCGGCCATCAAGAGGCCGATCCAACGGTGCCAGAAGCCGATGATCGGGCGCAGCTGCGGCAGGCGGCGCTGGGGGGCTTGCGCGGCGCGGGCGATGGCGGGGGGAGTGCGGGCGTCCACGGTCCGGCCTCAGACGTAAGCGATAATTACTCGCAAGAGCGTCTATCGGCGGGGGCGACCGGAGTCAAACCAGGGCAATGACTTAGGGGGCTGAGGCCAGCCCCAGCAGCAGGGCGGCCAGGGCCAGGGTCAGGGCCGACAGGGCGGGGCCCAGCGCCACCGTTCGGGCCGCGCCGCGCGGGAAGACACCATAGGCGCGGGTCTGGATGAAGACGTTGACGGCCGTCGGGGCGGCGGCCAGCAAGGTCGCGCCGACGCGAAAGGCGGGCGGCGCGGGGGTCAGGCCGACCGCCCACCAGACCAGCAGCGGGAACACGGCCAGCTTGGCGATAGCGGCGAGGATCACGGGGCCCGTGGCCGGTGCGGCCTCGTCCGCGTCGCGACGCAGGCCCAGCGCCGCGCCCAGGGCGACCAAGCCGACCGGACTGCCCGAGGCGGCGGCCATGCCGATGGCGCGGTCCAGGGGCTCGGGCAGGGCCAAGTCCAGCAGGGCCAGGGCGATGCCGGTCAGGGCGGCGGCCACGACAGGGTTGCGAAAGGCCTGCGCCGTCGAGCGCCAGACCGACCGTCCGGCCGCCCAGCCCAGCAGCGCCACGCCGGCGGCGGTCAGGATCACGAAGTCGACGGCGACGATCCCGGCCGCCAGGCGGGCGGTCTCGGCCCCCAGCACTGCGGCGGCGATCGGCAGGGCCAGGAAGGCGCTGTTGCCGACGCCCGACGCCATGGCCGCCCCGGCCCGCTGCGCCTTGCTCCAGCCCAGCGCGCGCCCTGCCACCGCGACCACGGCGATGATCACCAGGCCCACGCCGGCATAGGCGGCCAGGCCGGCCACCAGCTCCGGGCCCGGCCGTCCGGTGCGCGACAGCGAATGGATCAGCAGGGCGGGAAAGCCGATCCAGTAGACATAGGTCGACAGCCCCTGCGCCATCCGGGCGTCCAGCAGCTGCAGGCGGGTCAGGGCCAGACCTGCGCCGACCAGCAGGAAGAACGGCCAGACGCGCGTCAGGACATCGAGAACGAGAGCGATCACAGGCGGCGGATCAGCCCTGGCGCTCGTCGCCGGGTAGGCGGATGTGCACCAGCTTCCAGGTGAACAGCGCCTTGCGCTCGAAGGTGAAGATCGTGGTCTTGCCGCTGGCGTCAGGGCGCTTGATCGAGATGCGCACGCGGTTGGGGTCCCAGTAGGCGATGCCGGGATAAGGACCTTTGATGGCGTGCTGCAGCTTGCTGGCCAGGGTGTCGTCCGGCGGTCCGGCCGGCGGGGCCTTGCCCGGCTCGTAGCCGCGAGTCAGGGCCGAGACCCCGGCCACGGTCAGATAGCGGTCGACCTTGGGCTCGGGCGGGACCATCGGCTCGATGGCCTTCTTGAAGACGCTGAGCGGATCGCGCCAGATCGAGGGGTTCTCAGGCCGCGCGGCTGGAGCGTCGGCGACCAGCTGGCCGGTCAGGCTGCGGCGCACGGCGGGGAAGTCGACCAGCTCGCCGATCGCCTGCACGTCCTCGTACTGAGCGGCGGCCTTGAGCGCCCGGAACGCGAACCACGGCGCGGTCGCAAACGCGGCGGCGAAGACGAAGATCGCCAGCACGATCAGGTCCCAGATCCGCTTCTGCAGGGTCAATGCCGCCTCCCGAAGGTTAACGGCGATAGATCACAGCTATCGACGCTTCCCGCAAGGGCGCTCGCGTGCGCCGCGACAACGCGCCTGTCGCGCACAAGACGCTCGGCTGCTATCGAGAGGTCAGGGGACTTCAGTATCGCGAGTAACGACACGTGTTGTGCCGTCCTTTGGCGCGCGTCTGCGCCGCCGCCGCCGCCGTTGCGGCTGTCCTCCTTCCCGCCATGGCGTTCGCTGCCGATCTCGATGCGGCCGTGCTGGACGAGCTGAACTATGTCCGCGCCAATCCGGACGAGTATGCCCGCGAGTTGCGCGGGGCGCCGGGTTGGGTGTTCGAGCAGGAGGAGCCGGGCGCGGTGGCCGAGGCGATCGCTTTCCTGGAGCGGCAGGCGCCGCTGCCGGCGCTGAGGGCGGATCGGCGACTGGAGGCGGCGGCGCGGGAGCATGCGCAGGCGCAGGGACCGCGTGGCGATGTCGGTCATGGCGCGACGGGCGGCCTGGGCGCGCGCTTGCGCGCGGTCGGGGTTTTCGCTGGGATGAGCGCCGAGAACATCTCGTACGGCCATGACGACGCGCGAACGGTCGTGCGGCAGCTGGTCATCGACAGCCGGGTGGCGGGGCGCGGCCATCGGCGCAACATCTTCTCGGCAGGCTACAGCGCCGTCGGGGTCGCTTGTGGCGGTCACCGCCAGTGGGGCGCGATGTGCGTGATCGACTTCGCGGGCGCGATCGTCCAGCGCGACTAGCCGGAAACGAAAAACGCCCCAGGCCGAAGCCCGGGGCGTTCTGGTCTTCGTCTTCCCCCTTCGGGGGAGGAGCGCGAAGCGCGGTGGGGGCTCGTCAGTACTCGCCCCCACCTGACCGCTTCGCGGTCGTCCGCCCCCGGAGGGGGCAGACGGAAAACTAGGCCATGGCCTTCTGGAGGTTCTCGTCGATCTTGTCGAGGAAGCCTTCCGTGGTCAGCCAGCCTTGCTTGTCGCCGACCAGCAGGGCCAGGTCCTTGGTCATGAAGCCGCTTTCGACGGTGTCGACGCAGACCTTTTCCAGGGTCAGGGCGAAGTTGGCCAGGTCCTGGTTGTCGTCCAGCTTGGCGCGGTGGGCCAGGCCACGCGTCCAGGCGAAGATCGAGGCGATCGAGTTGGTCGAGGTGCTCTCGCCCTTCTGATGCTGGCGATAGTGACGGGTCACGGTGCCGTGGGCGGCTTCGGCTTCCACCGTCTTGCCGTCCGGGGTCATCAGGACCGAGGTCATCAGGCCCAGCGAGCCGAAGCCTTGCGCCACGATGTCCGACTGCACGTCGCCGTCGTAGTTCTTGCAGGCCCAGACGTAGCCGCCCGACCACTTCAGCGCCGAGGCGACCATGTCGTCGATCAGGCGGTGCTCGTAGTGGATGCCCTTGGCCTTGAACTGGTCGGCGTATTCGGCGTCGAAGATCTCCTGGAAGATGTCCTTGAAGCGGCCGTCATAGGCTTTCAGGATGGTGTTCTTCGTCGAGAGATAGACCGGATAGCCGCGGCCCAGGCCGTAGGCGAACGAGGCGCGGGCGAAGTCGCGGATCGAGTCGTCGAGGTTGTACATGCCCATGGCCACGCCGGCCGACGGGCTCTTGAACACTTCGTGCTCGATGGTTTCGCCGTCTTCGCCGACGAACTTGATCGACAGCGTGCCCTTGCCCGGGAACAGGAAGTCGGTGGCCTTGTACTGGTCGCCGAAGGCGTGACGGCCGACGATGATCGGCTGGGTCCAGCCCGGCACCAGGCGCGGCACGTTCTGGCAGATGATCGGCTCGCGGAAGATCACGCCGCCCAGGATGTTGCGGATCGTGCCGTTCGG
>CAZRPD010000229.1:0-7242 GCA_964601775.1 uncultured Caulobacter sp.
GGTCGGAAGGTTCGACCTTCCCCGACGCGCCGGGCAGGCCGATCACGCCGACACCCTGGCCGAAGAAGGCCGGCGCGGCGGTCTCGTCGGTGCAGATGTGGGCGTGCTCGTGGGCCAGCACCGCCTCGTGCGGCTGGGCCAGCAGGGTCAGGGCGAAGGCGTTGGCGGCCGTGCCCGAGGCGGTGAACCGCACCTGCGCGTCGGCGTCCAGCAAGCCGCGGATGCGGTCGGCGGCGGCCTGGCTGACATGATCTGTGCCATAGCCCGAGGCCGTGCCGGCATTGGCGGCGACCAGGGCCTCCATCACCTCGGGCATGGCGCCGGCGACGTTGTCGGACGCGAAATCGTAGCGGGCCATGCGGGCGAACTCCTGAGAAGCAGAGCGCCCGGATGCCATGGCGGAGCCTTGGCCGTCTACAGGTCCCGCGCCCCCAAATCCTTTGCCCAGGCCCGCACGTCGTCGACGAACAGCTTCGGCTCCTCCATCGCCGCGAAGTGGCCGCCGCGCGGCATCTCGCTCCAGCGGGTGATGTTGTAGGCGCGGTCGGCCCACGAGCGGGGCGGGGGCTTGTAGATGCTCTCGCCGGGGAAGTTGGCGAAGGCGGTCGGGGTCTCGCAGCGCACGCCTTCGGGCAGGACCACGCCACCTTCCTCCAGCATGGCCCGGTAGTACCAGGCGCCGGTCGTGAAGCTGCCGGTCATCACGTAGATCATCAGATTGGTCAGCAGTTGGTCGCGGGTGAAGACCTGCTCGAACGATTTGCCGGAGAGATCGGCCCAGTCGTGGAAGCGCTCCAGGATCCAGGCAGCCTGGCCGACGGGGTTGTTGGCGCCGAGCCAGGCCACGGACTGCGGCTTACTCGCTTGCAAGCGAAAGTAAGCGCCGTAGGCGTCCATCTGGGCGCCGAAGCCGGTGATCCAGGCGATCTCCTCTTGCGTGGTCGGCGGGCCGTGCGGGCGCAGGCCGATCATGTTGAGGTGGATAGCCTTCACATGCGCGGCGTGGTCCAGGCCCAGCCATGAGGTGACGAGACCGCCCCAGTCGCCGCCTTGGGCGAGATAGGTCTCGTAGCCCAGCTCCTGGGTCATCAGCGTGTTGAACAGCCGCGCCGTCGCTCGCTGGCCTAGCGGCCGCTTGGGTTTGCCCGAGAAGCCGAAGCCCGGCAGCGACGGGATCACCAGGTCGAAGGCGTCGGCTGCATCGCCGCCGTGGCGCGAGGGGAAGGCCAGGGGCGCGATGGCGTCCCAGAACTCGAAGTGCGAGCCCGGCCAGCCGTGGGTGAGGAGGAGGGGCCGCTTTCCCTGCGCCTCGCCGATCACGTGGACGAAATGGATATCCAAGTCCTCGATCGTGGCGGTGAACTGCGGGAAGCGGTTCAGGGTCGCCTGCGCGGCGGCGACGTCATAGCCGTCGGTCCAGTAGGCGCAGAGATCCTTCAGGAAATCGGCGTCGCAGCCATAGGCCCAGCCGCCACCCTCCGGCGCCGGCGGGAACTCATAGGCGCGGACCCGGTCCAGCACCTTGTCGACCTGGGCTCTGCTCCAGTTGACCTCGAACGGCGTCGGCATGGCGGCCCTCCCTGGCTTTTGGGGGAGGCTCGGCTGGGTTACGCGAGGGAGGTCAAGCCGCCACCCACCGCGCCCGCAGCTTCGGCCACAGCATGTTCACCGCCAGGCCGGTGAGCACCAGCGCGGCCGCCGACAGCTTCCACAGCGGCAGGCCTTCGCCCAGCAGCAGGGCCGAGGCGCTCATGCCGAACACCGGGACCAGCAGGGCCATCGGGGTGACGGTGGCGGCCGGGTGCCTCGCCAAGAGCCAGCCCCAGGCGGCGTAGCCGAACATGGTGTTGCCCACGGCCTGCCAGGCGACGGCCAGCCAGGTGCCGAAACCGGCCTCGGTGACGCCCTTGACCATGGCCGGCCAGCCTTCCAGCCACAGCGACATGACAAAGAGCGGCGGGATCGAGAACAGGCTGGCCCAGACGACATAGCCCAGCATGTTCACGGGTCCCGCCTGGCGCGCGACGATGTTGCCGCAGCCCCAGCTCAGCGAGGCCAGCAAGGCCAGGCCCACGCCCAGCGGCGTGGCCGCGCCGCCGCCGTGGGCGGCGATGACCACGATGCCGGCCACCGCCAGCAGCAGGGCCGCGATCTGGAAGCCCTGCACCCGCTCGCGATTGATCTGCATGGCGAGCGCGATGGTGAAGAACACCTGGGTCTGCAGCAGTAGCGAGGCCAGGCCCGGCGAGATGTGGCCCTTCATGGCCACGAACAGCAGGCCAAACTGCCCCGCCCCGATCAGCAGACCATAGGCCGCCAGGTTGCTCCACGGCACGGCCGGGCGCTTGACGAAGAACACCACCGGCAGCAGCACCAGGGTGAAGCGCAGGGTGGCGAACAGCAGCGGCGGCAGGTGGTCCAGCCCGATGCGGATGACCACGAAATTGGTCCCCCACACCGCCACCACAGCCAGCGCCAGCAGGAAGTGGCGCAAGGGCAGGGACGCGTGGGTCATCGCTTGGCTCCAGGGGACGGATGGGCCGGACTTGAGCCTTCGAACCCCCTGCCGCAACGGAAACATTGTCCCGCGTGACAATTCCAACAGGCGTTTGACTTCGATCAGGGCGCGGGCGAACGTCGGCCGCCTTCAGGGAGAGCATGCCATGGCCTGGGATTTCGTCGTCGCCAAGTCGGACCTTCGCCGCAGCGAATTCCGTGACGCGGAGCCGCCGTCGCTGGAAGACGGACAAGTCCGTCTGGCGATCGAAAACTTCGCCCTGACGGCCAACAACATCACCTACGCCGTGTTCGGCGAGATGATGCGCTACTGGGATTTCTTCCCGGGGCCGGAGGGCTTCGGCCGCGTGCCGGTCTGGGGCTTCGCACGGGTCGAGGCCTCGGCCCATCCGGAGATCGCCGTGGGGCAGCGGTTCTACGGCTACTGGCCGATGTCGACCCACCTGACCGTCCAGGCCAAGGCCGGCAAGAGCGGCTTCACCGACGTGGCCGAGCACCGCCGTCCGCTGCCGCCGATCTACAATCAGTACCAGGCGACCGGTGAAGACGCGGGCCTCGACGCCCACAAGGCGCTGTTGCAGCCGCTGTTCATCACCGCCTTCCTGATCGACGACCAGTTCGACGACAACGGCTTCTATGGCGCCCAGAGCGTGATCCTCTCCAGCGCCTCGTCGAAGACGGCGATCGGGCTGGCGGCGCTGCTCAAGAAGCGCGGCGGGGCCAAGGTCGTCGGCCTGACCTCGGCGCGGAACAAGGCCTTCGTCGAGGGGCTGGGGTTCTACGATCAGGTGGTGCTGTACGAGGATCTGGCGACCGCGCCGATCGAAGGCCCGGCGGCCTATGTCGACTTCGCCGGCGACGCGGCGGTGCTGGGCGGCGTGCACCGACGGTTCGGGGACGAACTGAAGGCCTCGATCCTGGTGGGCGGCACGCACTGGGAAGCGCCGCGCGAGGGCGGTGGTGATCTTCCCGGGCCGACGCCGGCCTTCTTCTTTGCGCCCGATCGCGTGACCAAGCGTCAGCAGGACTGGGGGCCGGGCGGCTTCGACCAGCGCTATGGCGCGGCGTGGAGCGGGTTCGTGGCCGATGCGCCTCGGTGGTTGAAGGTGGAGCGCTCAAGCGGCCGCGAGGCGGTGCAGGGGGCGTATCTGGCGCAGGTGGATGGCGGGACGGCGCCGGATGTGGGCGTGGTGCTGGCGCCCTAACGCCCAAAGCGCCCCCTCCGGCCCTTCGGGCCACCTCCCCCGCAGGCGGGGGAGGAGAAAGCCGTCTCTTCCTCACCCGTGAAACGGGGGAGGTGGCGCGGCGCGGATACGAGTCGTGACGGAGGGGGCGCTAAGCGGCGGCCTTCTCGTCGTTGAGTCCGACCCCCAACCGCTCCCGCAGCGCCTGCTCGCCCGCCGGTGTCACCCGCACGGCCCGTCCCTGGGCCTCCAGCACGAACCATCCTCGCGCCGTCATCGCCGCCAGCAACTGCACCCCCAGCGGTCCGGCCAGGTGGTGCCGCCGCTCGGTCCAGTCCAGGCATTGTCGCGCCACGCCGCGCGGCGAGCGCAGGGCGGCGACGTCGACGCCCAGATCCTCGAACCAGGCGCGGCCTGCGTCGGTGATCGCATAGAGCTTGTCCGCCTCGGGCCGGATCAGATCGCGCTCGACCAGCGCCTCGCACACCCGCACACCCAGCCGTCCCGCCAGATGTCCGTAGCAGCAGCGCGCATCCCGCAGCGCTCGGGCCTTGGGCGATCTCGGAACCTCCAGAGACCGCACCGGCGTCGCCAGCACCGACAGCGCCTCGATCGCATGGGCCACCTCCGCCGAGGCGAGCCGATAATAGCGATGCCGGCCCTCGCGCTCGACCGCCAGCAGGCCGCCATCGACCAGCTTGGCCAGGTGGTTGCTGGCTGCCTGGGCGGTGACCCCCGCGGCCCAGGCCAGGGCGCTGGCGGGCTGGGCGCGGCCGTCCTGCAGCGCCTGCAGCATCGCCGCGCGGGTCGGGTCGCCGATCAGGGCGGCGGGGGTGGCGATGTTGGCGTCCATGGCGGCACTCTAGAACCATCCGCTGTGGAATGGTTCATCGGCGCGTGTAGCATTCGAGCGACGGAAGCGGGCAAGTCGGGATCATGAGAAAGCTCCCGCTGATTACCGCCGCCGCCAGTTTCGGCTTCTTCGTCACCCAGCTGGACGTGACCATCGTCAATGTGGCGCTGGACGCCATCGGCCAGGCGTTCGGCGCCCCGACCGCCCAGCTGCAATGGGTGGTCGACGCCTATATCCTGGCCCTGGCGGCCATGCTGCTGTCGGCCGGCGCGATCGCCGACCGGGTGGGGCCGCGGCGGGCGTTCGTGGCGGGGCTGTTGCTGTTCGGGATCGCTTCGGCGGCGTGCGGCCTGGCGAGCGGTCCGCTGATGTTGATTATCGCCCGCGCGTTCCAGGGCGCGGCGGGCGCCTTGCTGATCCCGCCGTCGCTGGCCCTGATCGCCCACGCGGCGCACGGGGATGATCGCGCGCGCGCCTCGGCCGTGGGCTGGTGGACGGCCGCCGGCGGGGTGTCGATCGCCGCCGGACCGGTGCTGGGCGGCCTGCTGGTCGAGGCCCTGGACTGGCGCTGGGTGTTCCTCGTCAACCTGCCGGTCTGCGCGATCGGCGCGGTACTGACTTTGATGGTCGCGCCGGAAGCGCCGATGAAGCCCAAGGTCCCGTTCGATATCCCCGGCCAGGCGCTGGCGGTTGGGGCGGTCACCCTGCTGGTGGGCGGGCTGATCGAGGGCGGCCACCGTGGGTGGACCGGCCTGCCCCTACTGGCCCTGGTCGCCGGCGTGATCCTGGCTGCCGCCTTCGTGTGGGTCGAGCGCCGCGCAGCTCATCCGGCCATGCCGCTGGCCGCCTTCGCCAAGCGTCCGGCCTGGACGGCGGTGGTCGTCGGCTCGGCGCTGAACTTCACCTATTACGGCCTGATCTTCGTGGCGGGCCTCTACATGCTGCGGGCCTTGAACTGGGCGCCGGGCAAGGCGGGCCTGGCCTTCCTGCCGCTGACGGCGACCTTCATCGTCTCCAACCTGGTGAGCGGAAGCCTGGTCGCGAAGTACGGCGCGCGGGCGGTGACCACCGGCGGGGTGCTGATCGCCGCCTGCGGCTACGCCCTGACCGCCCGGCTGGGGGCGGGGAGCGACCTCTGGGACATGGCACCCGGCTTTGCTTTGATCCCCGGCGGCATGGGCCTGGCCATCCCGGCCCTGACCAGCGGCCTCCTGGCCAGCGTCGACCGCCACGACGCCGGCGCCGCCTCCGGAACCCTCAACGCCTGCCGCCAGGTCGGCGGCGCGGCCGGCGTGGCGATCTTCGGGGCGCTGGCGGGGGCGGATGCGGTGATGGGGCTGCGGGTGTCAGGGATCTGTGCGGCGGTGTTGCTGGTCGGGGCGGCGGCGGTGGCGGGTTTCCCGGCCCGGAAATAGAAAACGCCCGCCCCGGTCTCCCGGGGCGGGCGTTTTTAACTCAGACCTTCAGGCCTCGCCTCACTTCACCAGCGAGCCGTGGCACTGCTTGAACTTCTTGCCCGAACCGCAGGGGCAGGTGCTGTTGCGGCCGGTGCGTTCCCAGTCTTCCGGCAGCGACGAGACCGGCAGGGCTTCGCGCTGGTCGGGCGACAGGCCATCGGGGATGGCGCCGGCGACGGCGGCGTTCTCGCCGGTCAGCGGGTCCAGGTGGACCTCGACCAGGTTGTCGGGGCTTTCCAGCGGCTCGGGATCGGCATAGGCGATCTCGACCGTCATCAGCCAGCGGGTGGTGTTGGTGCGCAGGTCGCCCAAGAGCTTCTCGAACAGCGAGAAGGCCTCGGTCTTGTACTCGTTCAGCGGATCGCGCTGGCCGTAGCCGCGCAGGCCGATGACGTTGCGCAGGTGGTCCAGGTGCATCAGGTGCTCGCGCCACTGCAGATCGATCATCTGCAGCAGGAAGTTCTTCTCGACCGAGCGCATCTGGTCGGGCGTGATGATCGTCTCGCGCTGAGCGGCGTACTCGTTGGCCGCCTTGGTGATGCGGTCCTTGATCTCTTCGTCGGCGATGCCCTCCTCGGCGGCCCACGTCTCGATCGGCAGGTCCAGACCCAGGATCGATTGGACGCGTTCCTTCAGGCCGGCGATGTCCCACTGCTCGGCATAAGCCTTGGGCGGCAGGTGGCGGCCGATCAGGTCGTCGATCGTGTCGTGACGCATCTCGACGATGATCTCGGAGAGGTCGGTCGACTCCATGAACTCCTGGCGCTGCTCGAACACGGCCTTGCGCTGGTCGTTGACGACGTCGTCGTACTTCAGGAGGTTCTTGCGGATCTCGTAGTTGCGCTGCTCGACGCGCTTCTGGGCGGTGGCGATGGCGTTGTTCAGCCACTTGTGGGTGATCGCCTCGCCTTCCTGGACACCGAAGGTGCGCATGATCGCGTCCAGGCGCTCGCCGGCGAAGATGCGCAGCAGGTCGTCTTCGCACGACAGGAAGAACTTCGAACGACCCGGGTCGCCCTGACGGCCGGTGCGGCCGCGCAGCTGGTTGCCGATGCGGCGGCTCTCATGGCGCTCGGTGCCCAGCACGAACAGGCCGCCGGCGGCCAGCGCCTGGGCCTTGGAATCGGCGATCTCGGCCTCGATGGCGGCCTTCTGGGCCAGCTCGTCCTGGTGGTCGATCTCCAGGCCCATGCCGCGCTGCTGCTGGCGCAAGCTGGCCAGGCGCATGTCG
>CAZRPD010000230.1:0-7182 GCA_964601775.1 uncultured Caulobacter sp.
CCGCCTGCAGGCGGCGCTGGGCCAGATCGCCGACAAGGATCTCGCCGCCGACGAGCGCCGCCGCAAGCTGTTCCTGAAGGGCCAGGTCAAGGCCGCCCAGACCCGCCTGGCCATGATCGCCGGCGACACATTCAGCTTCCAGGACGAGGCCGAGGGCCTGTTCGGCGTGCGCCCGGTGCTCAAGCCCCTGAAGAGCTACGACCCGATCCTGGCGCGCATCGACAAGCTGGTCCCCGGCCAGGGCGACCTGGCCGCCCGCGTCGACGCCTTCCAGAACCGGTACGTGATCCCGACCGACAGGCTGGAACCGGTGATGAAGGCCGGCATCGCCGCCTGCAAGGCCAAGACCGAGGAACACATCAAGCTGCCGGCCAGCGAGCGCTTCGACCTGTCGTTCGTGACCGGCAAGCCCTGGAGCGGCTACAACTGGTACCAGGGCAAGGCCCACAGCCTGATCCAGATCAACACCGACCTGCCGATCTATATCAGCCGCGCGCTCGACCTGGGCTGCCACGAGGGCTACCCCGGCCACCACGTGCTGAACGCCCTGCTGGAAGAGAAGCTGACCAAGGGCAAGGGTTGGGTCGAGTTCAGCGTCTATCCGCTGTTCTCGCCGCAGTCGCTGATCGCCGAGGGCAGCGCCAATTTCGGCATCGAGCTGGCCTTCCCGGGCGACAGCAAGACAGCGTTCGAGCGCGACAAGCTCTATCCGCTGGCGGGCCTGGATCCCAAGACCGCCCAGGCCTATGGCGAACTGCAGGACGCCAAGGCCGCCCTCTCCAGCGCCGGCAACACCATCGCCGCCGAATACCTGGCCGGTCGGATGACCAAGGAACAGGCCGTTCAGGCGATGATGAAATACAGCCTCTATTCGCGCGGCGGCGCCGAGAAGCGGGTGGCCTTCGTCGAGACCTATCGCTCCTACGTGATCAACTACAATCTCGGCCAGGACATGGTCCGCGCCCATGTCGACCGCGCCGGCAAGAGCCAGGACGCGCGCTGGAAGGCCATGGAACGGGTGATCAGCGAACCAACGACCCCGGCGGACCTGCGGAAGTAGACCGACGCATCGCGGAGGGGGCGCATGATCGACACCGCCGTGGTGATCCTGTCGTCGGCGACGGCGGCGGTGGGGCTGTTCGCGGCGGCGCAGTTCGGGCTGCGGGCCGACTGGCGGGCCTCGCCGGCGACGGCGCTGGGGCTGTTCCTGCTGCTGAGCGGTCTGTCGGGCCTGGACCTGATCCTGGATCGCACCGGCGTCTATGCCGCCGCTCCTGGCCTGACCGGCATCCTGTGGACCACCTCGCTGTTCCTGGGGCCGGCGATCCTGGCCTATGTGCTGGCCATGACCGGCGATCCGGACCGGGTCTGGACTTCGGCGCGGATCGTGCGGATCGGCTGGCCGGCCGGCGTCGCGGCGCTGGTGGTGACGCCGTTTTTCCTGCTGCCGGCCCGGACGCGGCTGGCGGTCTATGGCCACGGCGAGCCCGACACCCTGGCAGGCCTGCTGCAACTGGTCTTCGTGGCGATGTTCCTGGCCGTGACCCTGGGCTATCTGGCCGCCGCCTTCATGGTGCTGACCCGGCACGTGCGGCGCGTGCGGGATCTGTTCTCCAACCTCGAGGACCGGACCCTGTCATGGCTGCGGGCCTTGCTGCTGGTGATGCTGGCCGCCTGGCTGTGGGGCGCGGTCAAGTCGGGCCTGTCGACCGATCCGGCCCGGGCCGACTGGCTGGAGGTCGGCGCCGCCGCGGTCGAACTGGGCTGGACGATCGCCATCGGTCTGTTCGGTCTGACCCAGAAGCCGATCTTCACCCCGCAGACCGAGACCCCCGCCGCCGGAAAATATGCCCGCTCGTCCCTGCCCCAAGCCCGCCAGGCAGAGATCGCCGCTCGGCTGGAGCAGGCCATGCGCGCCCATGCCTTGCATCGCGATCCGCTGCTGTCGCTGAGCGCCCTGGCCGCGCGGATCGCCATCACGCCCAACCATCTGTCCCAGACCCTGAACGAGCACCTGGGCCAGAGCTTCTTCGACTACGTCAATCGCTGGCGGGTCGAGGAGGCTGTCGAGCGGATCCGCACCAGCGACACGCCGATCCTGTCGATCGCTTATGAGGTGGGATTCAACTCGCGCTCGACCTTCAACGCAGCGGTCAAGAAGCACGCCGGCCAGCCGCCCAGCGCCTTCCGCCCCAACGCCTGAATCGGCGCCTGAAACGTCAGGACAGCCGGTCGCGGAAGTCGGCGTAGTCGAACGCCTTCACCAGCGTCAAAGCGTCGGTGTCGCTGTTCCACAGCGCGATCGCCGGCAGCGGCACGCCGTTGAAGGTGTTGGTCTTGACCATCGAATAGTGGGCCTGGTCGAGGAAGGCGATGCGCGTACCGGGCGCCGGGCGTTCGGCGAAGACGTAGTCGCCGATGATGTCGCCGGCCAGGCACGACGGACCGCCCAGGCGCACGGCGACGCCGGCTTGCGGCTCCTTGAGCATGGCGGGGCGATACGGGGCCTCGATGACGTCGGGCATGTGGCAGGTGGCGGAGATGTCAGTGATGGCGATGGGCATGCCATTGTCGAACACGTCCAGCACCTCGCCGACCAGGATACCCGCATCCAGCGCCACGGCCTCGCCCGGCTCCAGATAGACCTGTACGCCGTGGCGCTGGGCCAGGTCGTTCAGGAACGCGACCAGCCGGTCGGTCTGGTAGTCGGCGCGGGTCACGTGGTGACCGCCGCCCAGGTTCAGCCATTTCACGCCGCCCAGCAGCGGGGCCAGCTTGGGCTCCACCGCCGCCCAGATGCGGGCCAGCGGCGCGAAGTCCTGCTCGCACAGGGCGTGGATATGCAGGCCGTCGACACCCTGCATGTGCTCGGGCCGCAGCTGCGACACGGGGAAGCCCAGGCGCGAGCAGGGCTGGGCCGGGTCGTACTTGGCGACCTCGCCCTCGGAGTGCTCGGGGTTCAGCCGCAGGCCGATTTCGAACACCTCGCCCTGCGCCCGCGCCTCCGCGATCAGGTCCGCAAAACGCGTCACCTGATCCGGCGAGTTGAAGATGACGTGGTCGGACAATCGGAGGATCTCCGGCAGATCCTCGGCGCGATAGGCCGGCGAATAGGTGGTCAGCTCGCCGCGATAGAACTCGCGCGCCAGCCGCGCCTCCCACAGGCCGGAGGCGCAGACGCCGTCGAGATATTCCCCGACGACGTCCGCCAGCGACCACATGGAAAAGGCCTTGAGGGCCAGCAGGACACGGGCGCTGGCCCGGTCGCGCACGTCCTTCAAGACGGCCAGATTGCGCCGCACCGCGACCTCGTCCACCACGAAGGCGGGCGAGGCGACGCGGTTCAGGTCGAAATGCGCGAAGGCGCCCGGATCACCGGCTCTGGTTTCCATGTGTTCTGCTTCTAGTTCTTAGAACGCCAGCGGGGCGTCCAGGTCCTCGACCGTCCAGGGCAGGCCCTGGGTGTTCAGCATGTCCATGAACGGATCGGGATCCAGCTGCTCCATGTTGAACACGCCCGCGCCCTTCCACTTGCCGGTCAGCAGCATGGCCGCGCCGATCATGGCCGGCACGCCGGTCGTGTAGCTGACGGCCTGGTTGCCGGTCTCGGCATAGGCGTCTTCGTGGTCGCAGATGTTCTTGACGTAGACGGTGCGGGCCTTGCCGTCCTTCTCACCGGTCGCGATCGTGCCGATATTGGTCTTGCCCTTGGTCAGCGGACCCAGCGACGACGGTTCGGGCAGCAGCGCCTTGAGCAGCTCCATCGGGATGATCTCGCGTCCCTGGAACATCATCGGCTCGATGCTGGTCATCCCGACATTGCCCAGCACTTCCAGGTGCTTGAGGTAGCTGTCGCCGAAGGTCATCCAGAAGCGGATGCGCTTGATCTCCGGGTAGAACTTGGCCAGCGACTCCAGCTCCTCATGGTACATGAGGTACATGTTCTTGGGGCCGACGCCCTCGAAGTCGAACACCTGCTTGTGGCTCAGCGCCGGGCCTTCGACCCACTGGCCGCCTTCCCAGTGACGCGACGGGGCCGTCACTTCGCGCAGATTGATCTCGGGATTGAAGTTGGTGGCGAACGGCAGGCCGGTGTCGCCACCGTTGCAGTCCAGGATGTCCAGCGTGTCGATCCGGTCCAGCAGGTGCTTCTTGGTGTAGGTCGTGAACACCGACGTCACGCCCGGGTCGAAACCGCTGCCCAACAGCGCCATCAGGCCGGCGTCCTTGAAGCGCTCCTGATAGGCCCACTGCCAGCTGTATTCGAACTTGGCCTCGTCGCGCGGCTCATAATTGGCCGTGTCGAGATAGTTCACGCCGGCGGCCAGACAGGCGTCCATGATCGCCAGATCCTGGTAGGGCAGCGCCAGATTGACCACCAGGGCCGGCTTCACCGACTCGATCAGCGCGGTCGTGGCGGCGACGTCGTCGGCGTCGATCGCCGCCGTGTCGATGGTCACGCCGGTGCGCTGTTTCACCGATTCCGCAATGGCGTCACACTTGGACTTCGTCCGACTCGCAAGCGTGATATGCGAGAAAATGTCCTTGTTCATCGCCATCTTATGGACAGCGACCGAACCAACGCCACCTGCGCCGATCACCAGCACCCTGCTCATTTCAGCTTCTCCTAACGCCAAGTAACCCCTTAACGCGCTCGGGCGGGCAAAGGGGGCGGGGGTCTTATCACGCGGAACGCTCGTCCGCGAAGCGACCTCGCCTGTAACGGAACGCGGGGTCTCTCGCTACCTCGGGGACGTGTCAGACCGTTGCGGCTTGCTGAGCGGCAGCGCCAGCACCAGGCAACTGCCCCTGATCAAGGGTTCCCAGGAGATCGCGCCGCCAATCGCTTCAGCGCGGCGCAGCTGGTTGGCCAGGCCTCGCCCCGCGGAAATCTGGGCCGGATCGAAGCCTCGCCCATCGTCCCGCACACGGACCAACACCTGTCCCTCCTCGGCCGCCACCGCCACCGCCACCGCGATCTCGCGGGCGCCGGCGTGCTTGAGAATATTGGCGAAGGCCTCCTGCAGGATGCGCAGGATGTGCAAGGCGTGTCGCTGGTCCAGCCATTCCAGAGGGGGCGCCTCGCCGACGCTCCAGACCAGCTTGACGCCCGCCGCCTCGAGGCGCGGCTGCAGCCGGAAGCGCAGCGTGGCCAGCAGCAGCAGCAGATCGGTCTCGACCGGCTCCATCGAGTCGATCGTCAGCTTCAGGTCGTCGATGCAGCCGCGCAGGATGTCGACGGCGTCCAGATTGGTGGCGCGGTCGTTCTCGAAGGCTCGCAAGGCCGTGACCAGGGTCGAGCCCAGGCCGTCATGCATGTCCTGCATCAGCCGCTGACGCTCCTGGTGCAGCAGCTCGCGGTTCCCGATCTCGCGCAGGCGGGCGTGGCTGGCGGTCAGCTCGGCCTCGCGCTGGGCCAGGCGCTGGGCCAGGTCCGCCTTGGCCTGGGTCGCGGTCGCCAGGGCCTCGATGTAGCGACTGAGCATGATGTACCAGAACAGCAGCGTGAACCCGACGCCGGTGAAGTTGGTCAGGTACACACTCTCGATATCGACAAGGTTCTGCTGCAGGGCCAGGTCGTAGACACCGGCCACGACGGTGACCAGGCACCAGGTCGACAGCAGCAGCGCAAAGCGCGAGCCCGCCCGCAGCGACTGGCGGATGCCGTTGAACGTCACCCCCAGGCCCATCACCAGCATGTTGGCGTAGATCGGCGCCGCGATCATCGTCGGGTCCAGCAGGCCTGGCAGGGTGGCGATGCTCCAGCCGCCGCCGATGACCACAATCGCGCCGGTCAGCCGCGGCTGGCGCACGCGATGCAGCTCCGCCACGAACAGGTGCAGCGCCAGCATCATCCAGAAGGTCGAGTTGACGGTCAGCCAGCCGAACCAGGCGTCGTCGACGATCAGCGGCTCGACGCCGACGAACGTATGCAGCATCCGCAGGAAGCACACGGCCGACGTCAGGAAATACAGAAGGTAGATCCGCTCGCTACGGCGACTGAACCAGACGAACAGCGCGAAGACGCCGGTGGCCAGGAACGCCACCGTCGAGAAGGCCGGCAAACGCACCTGGAACAGGTCGCGCAGGAAGTAGCGCGGGGCCAGCTGCGCATAGTCGCCGATCCACACCGAGGAGAAGGCGCCGCCGATGCCGCGCACGTGCTGCAGCCGGATGTCCAGGGTCGAGGGCGGATGCGAGGTCGCCGTGCTCGGCAGGGCGATCCACAGCGGCTGGTTGGAGCCGTTCCATTGCAGATTGGCGTGCGACTGGCGGATCAGCTTGCCGTCGGCATAGATCGCCAGCACCCCGTCCGACTTCCAGCGCGGGATGTAGAGATAGAGCTGCTGGCCCACGTCCGGCAGCGGCGGGACCCGCAGCGAATACCAGGTGACCTGGGTGGCGATGCGCCCGGGCGAGGCTTGCACGCGGGGCGCCCACAGCGGCGCCGGGGCGTGAGGCAGGCGGACGCGCTCGCCGCCCTCCGGCCCGCCGACGCTGGTCGCCGGCGGCGGCTGGTAGCCGAGCGTGGCGACGGCGGTCATCCGCGCGGCGGTGAGCCGCTCGCCGCCGCGGCCCTGGATCACGAACATCAGGCCAAGGACGACGGTCGCCACGACGGCCCAGGCCGCCCAGACGATCCACCCCGGCCTAGACGAGGCCATGGGCCCGGGCTTCGAACACCGCCTCGGTCTTCGAGCGGACCTCCAGCTTGGCGTAGATGCGCCGCACGAAGGTCAGCACCGTGTTGCGCGACACGCCCATCAGCTCGGCGATCTCGTCGAACGAGAAGCCGCGGGTGATGAGCTGCAGCGTCTCCTTCTCGCGGTCGGACAGGCTGGGCGCGGCGGGCTTGCTCTCGGCCTCGACGCCTTCGGCCGGCCGCTCGTCGGGGCGAAAGCGCATCAGCACCTGGCGGGCGATGCGCGGGCTGATCGG
This sequence comes from uncultured Caulobacter sp., assembly GCA_964601775.1. GTDB lineage: Bacteria > Pseudomonadota > Alphaproteobacteria > Caulobacterales > Caulobacteraceae > Caulobacter. The sequence continues at coordinate 6,940 of CAZRPD010000230.1, forward strand.
GCTGCCGCCGCCGTGCAGGACGCGGATGTCCTGGGCGATGGTCGGCAGCGGACTGTCCTTCAGCAGATAGCCGCTGGCGCCGGCCTCGATCGAGGCGATGACATGGCGCTCGTCGGCGAAGGTGGTGGCCACCATGATCGCGCAGCCGGGCCAGCGCGTGGTGGCCTCGCCGATGATCTCGATGCCCGAGCCGTCGGGCAGGCCCAGGTCCACGACCAGCAGGTCCGCGGGGCGGGCGGCCAG
>CAZRPD010000231.1:0-7174 GCA_964601775.1 uncultured Caulobacter sp.
ATCCGGAGCGGACTCGCGCCGCCGTCACTGAAGCCCTGCGCCTGGAGCCGTCCGTCGGTTCGGTCCCCCGGTTTTCGATGGAGAAGATCGTGCTGGACGGCGGGACGATCCCGGCAGGCCGGCTGGTGTCGCTCTCGACCTTGTCGGCGATGCGCGATCCGGCCCGGTTCGCCGATCCCGACACCTTCGCCGTCGATCGCACCGACCATCCGCGCTGGCCCCTGGTGTTTGGCGGCGGCGCCCACCGCTGCCTCGGCGAGGCGCTCGCGCGCCTGGAGCTGGAGGAGGGCCTGATGGCGCTCAGCCGGCGCCTGCCCGGCCTGCGGCTGGCGGGTCCGCCGCCAAAAATCGAAGGCTATGCCGGCATCCGTCGCATCGATGGCCTGTGGGTGACGTGGTGATCCGGCGACACCTTCTCGGCAGCGCAGCCGGCGGCCTGGCCGCGGTCGTCCTGGGCGGCGTCGCCGGGTGTACGCGAAAGCGCAGCGACGAGGCCAGCCAATCGGCTGGCCTGCCGCCAACGTGGGCGCAGGGCTACGTCCAGCGGGACGGCGCCCGGCTCTGGTACGGCGTGGTCGGCGACGGGCCGCCGGTGATCCTGCTCCACGGCGGCCTGTCGAGCCACAGGGCCTGGAGCGGCCTGATCCCTGCGCTGTTCCACGCCGGCTATCGCGTTATCCTGCTCGACAGCCGCGGCCATGGTCGAAGCACCCTGGGCCGACCTGCCCTGAGCTATGAGCGGATGGCCGCGGACGTCGGCGCCCTGATCGCGCGCCTGCGCCTCCAGCGGCCCGCGCTGGTCGGCTGGAGCGACGGGGCCATCGTTGCCCTCGTTCTGGCCATGGACCCTGCCGCGGACCTTGGACCGGTCTACGCCTTCGGCGCCAACATGAGCCCGGAAGGCGTGCGGCCCAACGCCGGCGATGCGCCGATCCTGAAGCAAATCGGACCACGGCTCGCGGCCGACTATGCCGCGCTGTCGCCAGCCCCCGACTTCGCCGGGCTGTCGCGAGCGGTCAGGGCGATGCAGAGCTCAAGCCTCCACTATGACACGGACCAAGTCGCTCGCGTCCGAGCCCGCGCGGTCAGGATCGCGACGGGCGCGCACGACGAGTTCATCCTTCCCCAGCATGCGGCTTGGATCGCGCGCGCCATCCCGGGCGCCGAACTCGAAGTCCTGAGCGGCAGCGGCCACTTTGCGCCCTGGCAAGAGCCGGCGGCCTTCAACCGCTCGGTCCTGGCCTTCCTGGAAACCCACGGGCGACGCTGAACCGCGCCTGAAGTCCTCCGACCGCGCCGACACTACAGGTGCGGTCGGGGATACCGGTTAGACGGGCCCCGCCAGGATCCCGTCCGCAAGACCTTGCGAACCTGAAATGCGTCTATCAAGCCGGGTCGAACACTAGCGTAAACACCGTTCGTCCCAGCGACTGGCCATTGGCGAAGATCTCGACGACGTGCTCGCCCGGGTAGTGAACACGGGTCGTGAAGTTGGCGATAAGCTGGCGTTTTCGGATCGCGTGGGCGCTTCCACCTGCCAGGTCCAACGCCTTCAGCTTGAAGACCTTGGGCGCCGCGCCACCCGACTTCTTGACGTAGTGGATGGCGTAGTCGACGACGAGGCGCTGCGCCTCCTCGGTGGTCGAAGACAGAGCGAAGGCTAGTTCGATCGCCTCGCCCAGCCGGATCCTGGGCGGCGAAACCTGCAGGCCCGAAAGCACCACCTGCGGCGCTTGCCCCGCGCCAATGAGCGCCAGAGCGCGGGGGTCGCCCTTCTTGATCAGGCTTCGCAGGGCATGCTTGGCGATCCAGGCCGGGCCGGATCTGTCCAGCGGCCAGGCCTCGAGCCGGTCCAGCACCCAGCCCGGGTTGTCCTTGGTGATGTCGTTGAGGCTGTTGGCCACCGATCGACGGACGTAGAGACTCGGATCGTCCTTCAGCGCCTCCAGGATCGGGGCGAGCGGTGATGGATCGACCATCAGCGGCTTGAGATGGAACGACCAGGGAAGACGCGAGCGACTCCCTTCGCTGGCGAGACGGCGCACATGTTCGTCGGAGTCCTGCGCCCAAGTCTGCATGACCGCCAGGGTACGCGGCAGGTCGCGTCGCAGGAAATGGCGGACCGCGAACTCCGACGTCCCAAACCGCGTGAAGACCTTCAAGGCCTGCATCGAATGCTCGAAGTCGTCCGCGCCGTAGAGCGCCACATATTCGGGCGGGATCAGGGTCGCGAACCCGCCGCCCAAGGACGGCGTCACGGCGCTGAGCACCTCGACGTTCTCGCGGAAGCCGCCGGGGAGCGCGGCCTGAAACCCCTCCGCGATCCGTGTGATCCTGGCCATCAGGGAGAGCGGCGTAAGATCGCCGCAGGCGGCGAGAAAGGCCGCCTCGTCGAAGGCCGGCGATACGCGCAGCGTCACGTCGGCGATCTGGCGAACGCGATGGTTGTCGAGGGCGTCCTTCAACGCCGGCGCCGGCTCTGCTGCTGTCCCGTTCACGATCTCATCCCGCTTAGAAGGGCCCAGCAGACCTGCAACCGCCACCACGGCGATGGCGTCAGCGGCCATGCGCCACGATCCAGGGATACACCGAGAAAGGCGCAATCCCCCACCATTAGGTCGGCGCCAGGCGCCAACGGTCGTTGTTGGCGGGAAGGCAGATATTGGGCGCTCTCCACGCTTGGCCAACTCGGCCAAGCGTGGAGAGCTTCTATAATCAGACGGTCGGCACCGTACCGCCGTCGATGACAAACTCGGCGCCGTGAATCGCGGCGGCGCGATCCGAGGCCAGATAGGCGATCATGTCGGCGACCTCGAAAGGTTCTGCCCCGCGACCGATCGAAATGCCGCCAAGGCCCTGAAGGACGAGTTGGCGCGCGTCCTCGAGCGTTCCGCCATTGGCGTCCTGCAGACGCTTGAGAAACACGCCGGTCGACTCCGTCATGATCCAGCCGGGTGAGACGGCGTTGACCCGCACGCCCCTGGGACCCAACTCCTTGGAGATCGACTTGCTGTAGGTCCTGAGCGCGGCCTTGGCGGCGGCGTAGGCCGTAGTCGCTTCCGGCAGGGGCAGGACCGACTGGATGGACGTGACGTGGACCACCGCGCCGGCGCCACGCTCGATCATCTGCGGAATCAGCAGGCGATCGAGGCGGACCGTGGCCAGAAGGTTCAGGTTCAGTTCTGAGAGCCAGTAATCGTCCGTCAGGGCGACGAAGCCGCCGCCCGGCGCCGACGAGCCGCCGACCACGTGGGCGAGGATGTCTACGCCGCCCAGACGCTCGAGCGCCGCCTTGGCGAGGCTCTCCCCGCCCTGCGCCGTCGTCAGGTCCGGCTGGACAACCTCGACGCCGTCGATCGGCTCCAGCCTTCCGCGGGCGGCGGTGATCACCCGGGCGCCGCCGGCCAGGAAGCGTTCGACGGTGGCGCGGCCCAAGCCCTTGGAGCCGCCGCTGACAAGCACGCGCTTTCCCGCGAATTCGGTCGGATCAGCCTTGAGGGTCATGCCGTGATCTCCAGGGCCTTGATGGCGTCGTTTTCCAGTGTGAAGCGGTAGGTGAAGCGGATCGGGCTGCCCTTGAAGTCACCGTGAGCGGGACCTTCGACGACGACCTGACCGTCCTCGTGACGGGCGGTATCCGGCGTGAAAATCGCCTTCACGGGGATCACGGCCTCTTCGAACAAGGCGCTGATTTCGTCGTGTCCCTGAAGAACGGCGCCGTTGTCGCGAACGACGGCGTCGGCGGCGAAAGGCTCGAGCATGCCGGCGGCGTCCAGGCGGGCGTTCGCGGCCACATACGCGGCGATCGGGGATGGAAGTTCTAGCGACATCGTTTTTGTCCTGCTGGCGCCGGTCGCGGCCGGGGCGGCTGCATGTGCGCTTGCCAATCAAGGTAGCGATGGTCGGGTTGCGTGATAATCAGGTCAGATCGGTACGCTTCATCGCGAAAAGCAGGACAATGGTGCAAGGCAGCCTGACGGAATTGGACGCCGTTCTGATGGTCGCCCGGCGGGGCAAGTTCCGCACGGCTGCGCTTGAGCTCGGGATCTCGACGACTGCGCTCAGCAATGCGGTCGGAAAGCTGGAGCGCACGCTCGGCGTACGGCTCTTCAACCGGACGACGCGAAGCGTCTCCTTGACGGAGGCCGGCCAGCAATTCGTCGCGCAGGTCGCGCCCGCCGTGCGGGACATTCACGAGGCGATGGACATAGCGCGCTCCCAAAAGGCCACGCCTTCGGGCACGCTGCGCATCAACGCCTTTCCGACGGCGGCGCGCGAGATCTTCTCCTGGCTCGTCCTACCGTTCCTGCGCGTGCACCCTCAGGTCCACATCGATATCGTCACCGAGGGTCGCCTGGTGGACATTGTCGAGGGGGGCTTCGACCTTGGCGTCCGGAGCAGCGACCTTGTGCCCGTCGATATGATCGCGCTGCCCTTGGGCGGTGCGCGGCGCAACGTGGTGGTGGGAACGCCGAGCTATTTGAAAGCGCACGGGACACCCGTGATCCCTCAGGACCTCGCCCAGCATTCCTGTCTCCGCGTCCGACTGCCCAATGGCGCGATCTACCGCTGGCCCTTCGAGAAGGACGGACAATCGCTCCAGATCGACGTCGAGGGCGCTGTAACGCTGGACGAAGCCAGCCTCGCACGCGCCGCAGCCCTCGCTTCCGTCGGCCTCACCCTGGCGATGGAGTCCGACGTGCGAGACGACATCGAGGCAGGCCGCCTCGTGCGTGTGCTTGAGGACTGGACGCCCACTCTGGCGCCCCTGAGCCTCTACTATCCAAACCGACGCAATCCGACCGCCGCGTTCAAGGCGTTCATCGACTTCGCGCGGCGACATAGCGGAGCCAGCGACGCCCTCGGGCCGGTCCTTGGCGAGGACGGCCTGAGGCTTCCTTGAGCTAGGGGTCGCGCGGATCCGACGGATCGACTCTCGCCGCCGCGCTCGAGGGCTTGAAGACGAGCTCCATCGGCGACAGGCGCGCGGTGATCCGGCCCGGCTGATAGCCAAGCTCAGCGGCCGCTCGCGCTTTGAAGTCGGGCCCTTCGATATACTGGGAGTGGTCCGGGTTGGTGACGATCAGCGCCTCGTGGTCCAGCGGCGCGCCCATCGCCAGCAAACATCGCGTGACGTTGCGCAGGTTGGTCGTCGTGTGCCGCGCATAGGGCTCGATCAGCACGCGCTCGGCGGGCACGCCGTAGCGTTCGACCAACGCCTTGCGCATCTCGATGGCTTCGACGAACGCCGTGCCCTTGGGGTGGACGCCGCTGCCGGACACGATCACGAAGGGCGCCAGGCCCGCGGCGAACCGCTCGGCGGCCAGGCGAACATTGAGCTTGCCTCTGGCGCTCAGAGGCGTCGAAAGATCAGTCGGTCCGACACCGGGGGCGATGATCGCGACATAGCGGTAACGCTTCCAGTCGATCGTCCGCGCCAGCGACAGAGCCCCGGCGTTATGCGTCGCATCCAGGGGTTCGAACGCGACGGCGTCGTCCGCGCCGTTGGCGTCCAGCAGCGCCATCACCACCGCCAGGCTCGGATCGAAATCCGCGCCGGGATCGTCGTGGCCGGCGTCCGCCAGCATCATCGCGTCGGCCAAGGTGGCGTTGAACTGCGCGCTCCCGGGCGCGTCGATGGGACCGTCGATCTGTGGATAACGGGGGACGGCGCGCAGGCCATAGACCTGGACGATGGCGTTAAGCCCCTTCAGTTCTCGCAGCACCTGGGCGGATACGCCGTCGTCGGCCGTGGTCGCCTTACCGGCCGGCTCCAGCATGGGTTCGGCCTGGGTCGCGAGTTCGGCCATCTCCGCTTCCGTCCAAAGCGCCGCCCTCAGGACGCACGGCGCAGCACGCTGGCAAGCCTCCAGGCGCTTTCGCCGCTCGGCCCGCATCGACGACGCGACGTGCGCCCCCTCGCGGCTCTGCGCCAGCGCCGTCAAAGCGGGAAAGAGCCGGCCAGCCAGCAGCGCCCAGTGCTTGTCGCCGGCCGGCGCGGCTATCGCTGCGCCATCGCCCAGGACCGCCACCATCAGACAGACGCTCATCACGAGGCGGATCGCTATGCGGGACATCATGGGATCAGGCGGCCTTCCAATTGGGACGGACCGATCAGCGCGGTCATGGCTCCCAGAGCGCGGGCGCGCTGCCCGTCGTCGAGAGTGAGATATCGCGCCGATCCCAGCTCAATCGCGTCGAAGCGGGCGACGCCGTCGGGAAGGACCGTGATCGCGCCCGGACCCGACAGCGAGAAATAGCCCCCGTCGGGGCGCACCGCGTAGAGCACCGAGGTCAGGTCGAAGGTCTTGTGGTCGTGCAGCACCCCGCTGGGCGCCGTGGCGGGCCGGTAGGTCTGGTCCATGTACCGATAGGTGATCGGGATGGGATGATCCGGATCGCGGGCGAACCGGCGCTCGATCTCTGCGCCCTTTATCCGAAGGGTGAAGCCGACCTCCGCGCCGCTGGCGACGATGGGCGTGGGCCAGTCGCGAAACAGCGCCTGGGCCGACGGAATGTCCTTGCGGATGTTGTACTCGGGCCGGTTCTTCAGGAGGACCTCATCGCCGACCTGCGCATCGGCGAAGCGGCCGGCCATGACCGACAGCAGCCGGACCTTGCGCCGCACCAGATCCCTCCCCTTCAGCGGACTAGCCGCATCGGGTCCGCTGGCCAGCAGCCGCGCCAGATTGGTCGAGAAGCCGATGGCGACGACCACGACGCTGGCGTCCGGCTGGGCGACCAGGGTCTTTCGCAGCAGCGCCACCGCCTCAGGCGTGTCATCCCCATCCGTCAGGCTGCGAGAGAACTTCGCGGCTCCGTCGAGCGTGCGCAGCTTGGCGACATACTCGGTGTACATCGGCGCGCCTGCATCCATCGGGGCGCCGTCCCCCGCCCAGCGCGCCGGCGGCTTGACGCCATTCCGCACGAGGCCGACGGGGATGCCGGGACGGCGATAGGCGGTGTCGAGCAGGTCGACATAGGCGGCGCACCAGCGGTCGTCCGTCGAGCTGGTGACGGCCAGGATGCTGGCTTCGCCACGGTCCTGCAGCGCATGCAGCATCGCCAGGGCCAGGGCGTCGTCGATGTCGCCCCACATGTCAGTGTCGAGGATCACCCGCGTCGGGCCGGGCTCGCGCGCCTGCGCCGGACCGGACGGGACGACCGCTCCCAG
>CAZRPD010000232.1:0-7144 GCA_964601775.1 uncultured Caulobacter sp.
GGACGCTGATGTGCTCCGACAGGGCGTAGAACACCGCGCCGTCCAAGCGGGTATAGCCCGACATCGCCACGAGATTGTGGGTGGCCGCATAGCGCTTGCCCTGCACGACGGCGCCCAGGCCCGCGCCGATCTTCGGAGTGAAGTCGTAGCGGGTCCACAGCGAGCCGCTGTGCTTGGGCAGGTTGGCCAGCTGGTTGCCCGCCTTCACCGTGCCCGAAACGCTGTCCAGGAACGTGCCGTCCGAATAGCTGTAGGCGGCCACGAAGCTCCATTGGCGGGCCAGTTCGCCGGTGGCGCTGGCCTCGAAGCCCTTGGTGCGCTGCTTGCCGATCGGCACGGTCGGCGAGGCGGCGTTGTTGGGATCCGACAGCGCCAGGACGTTGCTGCGATCCAGCTGGAACACGGCGGCCGTGACGTTGAACGCCGGGCTGATGTCCCACTTGGCGCCCAGCTCCAGGTTTTGGAATTCTTCCGGATCCAGGTTCTGGTTGCTGATCGACAGGCCGGTCAGTTGGTCGCCGCCGCGCGGCAGGTAGGTGCGCGAATAGCCGGCATAGACCGAGGCGTTCTCGACCGGCTTCCAGATCAGGCCGACACGCGGCGACCACAGCTTGTCGGTCACATCGAACACGCGCTGCTGGCCGGCCGGGAAGCCCACCGTGCGGCGGTCGGTGACGTTGGTGTTGAATTCTTCGTAGCGCACGCCGGCCACGATCTTCAGCTGGTTGGTCAGCGACACCTGGTCCTGGACATAGGCGGCCTTGACCGTCGTCACACCCTTGTTGTCGCCGCTGGAGGCGATGGCGATCCAGGTGGTCGGCAGGCGCTGGTTCGAGGCTGAGATCGGCAGGGTCACGGAAGCTGCGCCGCCGGCGAAGCGGCCTTCCAGGCGGCGGTTCTCCGTGATCTGGCGGCCATATTCGAAGCCGGCCAGGATCGTGTGCTCCACGCCGCCAGCATCAACCGTCAGGTTCAGGTCGGTCTGGTTCAGCAGGTTCTGGCGCTTGGTGAACTGGTTGTAGGCCGAGATCGGCACGGTGGTCTGGGCCGCGTTGACCGCGCCCGTGAAGACGTTCTGGTAGAACTTGTCGTAGTCGGCGTAGCGGGTGCGGTTGCGCAGGCTGAAGCGGTCGCTGAAGCTATGCTCGACGAAGACCGTGGCCGCGTCGGTGTTGGTCCAGGTCGGGCTGCCGGCCGAGTCGCCGAAGAACTGGCCGCGCGGAGTCGTCAGCGGCTTGGCCACCTTGCCGGCGACGCGGAATTCCGACGGCACGCCGCGGTCGGCGATGCGCTCGTCCTCGAAGTGTTCGTAGCCCAGCTGCAGGACCGTGGCCTCGCCCAGGCGGACGGCCGCGGTCGGGTTGAGGCCCCAGCGCTGGTAGTCGACGCCGTCGCGATAGCTCTCGCTGTCCTGCCAGACACCCGTCAGGCGCAGGGCCAGCTTGTCGTTGACCGCCCCGCCGATGTCGCCGGCCAAGCGCTTGTGGCTGTAGCTGCCCAGCTCGGCGCGGACTTCGCGCACGGGGGTCCAGCCGGCGACCTTGGTCACGCGGTTGATCACCCCGCCGATGCCGCCGCGGCCGAAGATCATGGCGTTGGGACCGCGGAAGATCTCCAGGCGGTCGATGTTGTAGAGGTCGCGATAGGTCTGGATGTCGTCGCGCACGCCGTCGACGAAGAAGTCGCCGGTGGTGGCGTTGCCGCGCAGGACCAGGGTCTCGCGATTGCCTTCCCCCTGCGCCGAGAAGATGCCCGGCGTGTAGCGGACGGCGTCGCCGATGCTGCCGGCGGCCTGGTCGTTGATCTGCTTGATCGAGATGACGCTGACGGCCTGGGGCACGTCGATCAGGTCGGTGTCGGTGCGGGTGGCCGAGGTCGAGCGGGTGATCTTGTAGCTGGACTTCGACTCCTGCTCGCGCTTGGCCCCCTGGACCGTGACGCTGGAGACGGCCGTGTTGTCCTGTTCGGCGGGCGCTGTTTCCGCGGCGACGGCGGCGGTGGCCAGGATCGAGGCGGCGGTGGCCAGCAGCAAGGCGCGCAGCGTCGCGCCGCGAAGTGCGGGTGTGGTCGACATGAGAGTGATCCCCGGAAGGGTTCGCTTAAGTGCGAACGATTGTCATTCTCGGCGTCATAGCGCCGGGCGCCGGGCGGTTCAGCCGGAAAGCTCGAACCTTCGCGACTTGTATAGAAGCGGCAAGGCGGCGGTAATTTCGAGCCGCCCCAGCGCCGAACCTTCGCAGATCGTATAGCGGCGGCCATGGGGACCCAACGCCCGCCCCGTCATCAACATCGCGGATCATCCATTGAGGAGACCGCGTCTTGGTGCCCCCATCGTCCCCTGCCCGTCTTCTCGCCCCAGAGGCCCTGGCCCTGCTGGGCGCCTGTCTGGCCCTGACCGCCTGCGGCCCAGGCAAGCCCGCCGCCTCGCACCCCAAGCCGGCCAAGGTCGAGGCCATCGGTCATGAGACCGAACTGATGCGCCTGACCCTGACGCCGCAGGCCGAGACCCGGCTGGGGCTGAAGTTCGCTGCGGTCGAGAGCGGCTCGGCGCGCCAGAGCCGCGCGCTGCACGGCGAGGTCATGGCCGCCCCGGCCGTCGGCGGTCTTCCGGTCACCACCAGCCAGGATCTGGGCGCGCTGGCCGCGTCTCAGGCCCGGGCCGACGCCGAGGTGGGACCCTTGACCGCTGAGGCCGAGGCCGCCCGCCGCGCGTCCGAACGCGCTCAGGCCCTGGTGCGCGAAGGCGCCGGCAGTCTGCGGGCGCAGGACGAAGCGGAGTCGGCGCTGGGCGCGGCTCGCGCCAACCTCGCCGCCGCGCGCCAGCAACGCGCCCTATTGGGCCCTCGCCTGACCGGCCAGGCCCAAGCCGCCCATGTGTGGATCAAGGTCCCGGTCTTCGTCGGCGATCTGGCTCAGCTGGATCGCGCCAGCGCCGCGCAGGTGCGGCCGCTGGGCGGCGACAGCCAAGCTCTGCCCGCCCGGCCCGTCGCGGGTCCGCCGTCCGCCAGCCCGACGGCCGGCGCGGTCGATCTCTATTACGCCCTGGCTAATCCCGGCGGCCGCCTGCGGTTGGGCGAGCGGGTCTCGGTCTCGCTGCCGGTCAGCGGCCAGGAGACCGGCCTGATCGCGCCCGCCTCGGCCCTGCTGCGCGACATTCATGGCGGCGAGTGGGTCTATGTCCGCACCAAGCCGCAGACCTTCGAGCGGCGGCGGGTCGAGACGGCCAGCCAGCAAGGCGATCGCGTCGTGCTGGCGCGTGGCCTGAGCGCGGGACAGCAGGTGGTTTCCGCCGGCGCCGCCGAACTGTTCGGCACCGAATTCGGAGCCAAGTAAGATGCTGACCTGGCTTGTTCGAAGCGCGCTGCAGCAGCGCGTGCTGGTGATCGCCATCGCCCTGGTGCTGGTGCTGATGGGCCTGCGGGCCACGCGCGACGTGCCGCTGGACGTCTTCCCAGAATTCGCCCCGCCGATGGTCGAGGTGCAGACCGAGGGGCCGGGCCTCTCGACCGAAGAGGTCGAGAACCTGGTGACCGTGCCGCTGGAAGCCGCCGTCAACGGCGTCCCGGGCCTTGCGACCCTGCGCTCGAAGTCGGTGCTGGGCCTGTCGTCGGTGGTGCTGATCTTCAAGGAAGGCACGGACGTCGTTCGCGCCCGCCAGCTGGTCCAGGAGCGCGTGGCGATGATCGCGCCGCGCCTGCCGACCAGCGTCCGGCCGCCGGTCATGTTGCCGCCGCTGTCAGCCACCAGCCGGGCGATGAAGATCGGCATCTCGTCCAAGACCATGGACCAGATGGCCCTGTCGGAACTGGTGCGCTGGACCATGAAGCCGCGCCTGATGGCCGTGCCCGGCGTCGCCAATGTCGCCGTCTGGGGTCAGCGCGATCCGCAGCTGCAGGTGCTGGTCGATCCGGCCCGTCTGAACGCCGCCGGCGTCACCCTGGCCGAGGTGCAGCGCGCCGCCGGCGACGCAGCGGTGATCGGCGGCGGCGGCTTCGTCGACACGCCTAACCAGCGCCTGGCCGTCCGCCACCTGGCCCCCGCCGTCACCGCCGAGGACCTGGCCCGCACAGTGATCAAACTCTCGGGCGGCGCGCCCGTCCGGCTAGGCGACGTCGCGCAAGTCGTGCGCGGCCACGCCGCCCCGATCGGCAGCGCCATCATCAACGACGGCCCGGGCCTGTTGCTGATCGTCGAGAAGCAGCAGGGCGGCAACACCCTGGAAGTCACGCGCGGCATCGAGGCGGCCCTGGCCGAACTGAAGCCGGGCCTGACCGGCGTCGAGATCGACTCGACCATCTTCCGCCCCGCCACCTTCATCGAGCGCTCGATCGGCAACCTGACCAACGCCCTGTGGCTGGGCTGCGCCCTGGTGGCCATCGTGCTGATCGCCTTCACCCGCGACTGGCGCTCGGCGACCATCAGCCTGACGGCTATCCCACTGTCGCTGCTGGGCGCGGCCCTGGTGCTGTCGTGGAGCGGCGCCAGCATCAACACCATGGTCATCGCCGGCCTGGTCATCGCCTTGGGCGAGATCGTCGACGACGCCATCATCGACGTCGAGAACATTGGCCGTCGCCTGCGCCTGAACAGCGCGCTGGAGACGCCCGCGCCGGCGCTGCAAGTGGTGCTGCAAGCCTCGCTCGAAGTGCGCAGCGCGGTGGTCTTCGCCAGCCTGATCGTGATGCTGGTGTTCCTGCCGATCTTCTTCCTGGAAGGCGTATCGGGCTCCTTCTTCCGCCCGCTGGCCACCGCCTACATCCTGGCCATCGGGACCTCGCTGCTGGTTGCCCTGACCGTGACCCCGGCGCTCTGCCTGTTCCTGCTGCCCAAGGCGGCCGGCCACGCCAAGGAGCCCAAGTTCGTTCAAGGCCTGAAGGCTCGCTACCGCGCCTTCCTGCCCAGCATCCTGCACCGCCCGCGCCTGGCGGTCGGGATCATCATCGGTGGCCTGGCCCTGGCCGGGGCCGGCTCGCTGTTCACCAAGGACCAGTTCCTGCCGAACTTCCGCGAGACCGACTTCCTGATGCACTTCGTCGAGAAGCCCGGGACGTCGATCGACGCCATGGACCGGGTGACCATCCTGGCCAGCCGCGAACTTCGCCAGATCGCCGGCGTGCGCAACTTCGGCGCCCACATCGGCCGCGCCGAGGGCGGCGACGAGGTCTATGGCCCGCACTTCACCGAGCTGTGGGTCAGCCTGGACGAGAAGGCCGACTACGACGCCAGCGTCACCAAGATCCAGGAAGTCATCGACGGCTATCCCGGCCTCTATCGCGACGTGCTGACCTATCTGCGCGAACGCATCAAGGAAGTGCTGACCGGCGCCGGCGCCAGCATCGTGGTCCGTATCTACGGTCCCGAGGTCGAGGGCCTGCGCAACACCGCCGAGACCGTGCGCGCCGCCCTGGCCGACGTACCGGGCGTCACCGAGCTGAAGGTCGAGCAGCAGACCCTGATCCCGCAGATCCAGATCCAGCCCCGTCCCGAGGCCCTGGCCGCCTACGGCCTGACGCCTGGCGAAGTGCGCCGCGCCGTCAGCACCGTGATCGCCGGGACCAAGGTCGGCGAGGTCTATCGCGATCAGGTCAGCAACGACGTCACCGTCTGGGGCGTCCCGGCCGTGCGCGGCGATCTGCACGCCATCGGCGACCTGCTGATCACCACCCCGCTGGGCGCTCAGGCCCGACTGTCGGAGGTGGCCCGCGTGCAGGTCGCCCCGGCCGCCAACGAGAACATGCGGGACAACAGCACGAGCCGGTTTGACGTAACACTGTACGTCACCGGCTGCGATCTGGGCACCGTGGCCCGCGCGGTCGAGGCCAAGGTCGCAGGCTTGCGCTTCGCCCAGGGCTACCACCCCGAGGTGCTGGGCGAATATGCCGAGCGTCAGGCCTCGTCACAGCGGCTGTCGATGCTGGGCGCCCTGTGCTTCGTCGGCGTGCTGCTGCTGGTCTGGCTGGAGTTCCGCTCCCTGCGGATCACCGCCCTGGTCGCCGTCAGCCTGCCGTTCGCCCTGCTGGGCGGGGTGATCGCCGTGCTGTTGTCGGGTGGGACCATGTCGCTGGGCTCGGTCGTCGGCTTCGTCACCGTGCTGGGCATCTCGGCCCGCAACGGCATCATGATGCTGAGCCACTTCAAGCATCTGGAGCAGCACGAGGGCGAGACCTTCGGCCCGGGCCTGATCCTGCGCGGCGCCGAGGAACGGCTGGCCCCGATCCTGATGACCGCCGCCTGCGCCGCCTTGGCCCTGCTGCCCCTGGTGATCAACGGCGACAAGCCTGGCCACGAGATCGAGCACCCAATGGCCCTGGTCATCCTGGGCGGGCTGGTCAGCTCGACCCTGCTGAATCTCTTGCTCATGCCGACCCTGTACGGCCGCTTCGGCCGCGCTCCCGAACCGAAAGGCCTGGCCCGATGAGGCGCTCGCTCTCTCTCCTGGCGGCCTCGGCCCTGCTGACGGCCTGCGCGACCAAGCCGGCGCCCTCGCCTGTCCCGCCCCAAGCCGCTCTGGCGCCGTTCGTCGGAACCCAAGGCGCCGGCGCCCTGCCCGGCGCGCCGCCGGAACGCTGGTGGCGGCTGTTCGACGACCCGACGCTGGACGCCCACGTGCAGCGCGCCCTGGCGGCCAATCTCGACCTGCGGGTCGCCCTGGCCAATCTGGAAACCGCCCGGGCCAGCGCGCGTCAGGCCGACGTCGCGCGCTTGCCCTCGACCGTGCTGGAAAGCGGCGTCGGCCCTCAGCGCGCCGACCGCCAGCCCAGCACCAGCGGCGTGCCTAAGACCAGCTACGAGCTGGGCGCGACCGTGGCCTTCGAGATCGACCTGTTCGGCCGGCTGCGGCAGGCCGCGCTCGCCGCCGAGGCCGACGCGCAAGCGGCCCAGGCCGCCCGCGACGCCGCCGCGGTCACGGTCGCGGCCGACACGGTCGGGGCCTATCTCGACCTGTGCGTCGCGAACGCCGGCCTGACCCTGGCCCAGGATCTGGCCGCGACGCAGGCCAGCGCCTTCGCCCTGGCCGAAGAGCAGCTGAAGGCCGGCGAGGTGTCGCCGCTGGAACGCGCCCAGGCCGCCACGCTGCGCGATCAGGCCGCCGCCGCGATCCCCGACATCGAAGCCGACCGCCGCCGCGCGCTCTTCCGCCTGG
>CAZRPD010000233.1:0-7128 GCA_964601775.1 uncultured Caulobacter sp.
CCTCCCTCCCCCCCCGCCCCCCCCGCCCCGGGCGCCCCCTCGAGCCCCCCCCCGCCATCGTCGCCCAGGCGGGCCTGGCCGGCCTGACGCTCCGGGACCTCGCCCAAGCGCTCGGCAAGAGCACTACCGTCATCGTCAACCTGTTCGGCTCGCGCGGGCGCCTGATCGCGGCGCTTTGCGCGACCGCCCTGGAACAGGACCGGGCCTTTCACGAAGACTTCTTCGACGACCTGGGCGAACTCGAGCCGAGCCGGGACGCCCTCCTGGCGATCCTGGGTCGCTACCTGCGACGCCGGGCGGCGCCCTCGGCCTCGTTCGTCCGCATCTGGCAGGACCTGGTCGTCGACGCCGACCCGGATCTGACTCCAACGCTGCGCGCCTGGGAGGCCATGCGCCTGGCCGCCTGGACACGCTTTCTAGCCCGCGACCCCAAACTGCAGCCCATGGCCGAGGTGGTGACGACCTATCTGGTCATCGAACAGTTCTACGCCAGCGCCCTCACCGATCGAGCCGACTACGAAGCCATCGCCGCCGAGGGCCTGGCGGGACTGGTCGATCGGGCCTTCGGACTGGAGGACGCCCCGGCCACGACCACCGAGGCCTATGTGGCTCGTATGTCGATCCCTGAGGCGCCGAACGGCGAAGGCCCCAACGGCGCCATCCGGCTGAAACTCCTCGACGTCGCGGCCGACCAGATTCTGGCCGGGGGCCTGCCTGCCGTCACCAACAGATCGGTCTGCCAGGCCGCCGGCGTATCGACCTCGACCATCGCCTACCACTGGAGCGACATGCGTCGCTTCCAGATCGACGCCATCTGGCGCTGCGTCTTTCGGGATATGCCCCAGCAGCTCGACTATCGCCGCCCGATCCCCTCGGCTTCGCCGACCTTGGAGAGCTGGAGCGCGCTGATGGCGAAGACCACGCGCGTCAGCGCCCTCCCCGGCGAAGGATTCTATGTGCGCTACGCCCGGCTGATCGCTCACATCTGCCTGGAGGCCCGCCGCGATCCGCAGTTCCAGACCTTGGCGATGGTCCTGCGAGGACCGGAAGGCGGCGGCACCTATGTCGGGCGTGCGGAAGTCTGGCCCCCGCAGTTCGTGATGAGCCGCAGGGCCGCGACACGGTTCGCGCTGTGGATCAAGGGACGCGCCCTGATCGGTTCGACCCTGGGAGAGGCGCCCGCCCCGGCCCAGATGGTCGATGCGGCAAGGCGGCTGGTCGCCGAGCGGCTGCGCTGAATCGAGCAACCGTTTTTTCAACGAACGTCGCTCGATACCCAGTCACGTCAAAACTCCAATATTTTCGTCACGAAACTATTGCAACGACCGACTAGACGAGCCCCCGTGGTCGAGCAGTTGTTATTTTGTGGGCAGCGAGCGTCCGCCTGGAGTGATCCCCCCGGCTCAAGGCGGCGCTTGTGCTCTGCGCCCTCGCCTGCTCGACGACGCCGTCTAGAACCCCAGCCGGCGCCCTTGGAGGGGTTCGCGCCGGCCCGATGGATCGATCCATGCAACGTCTCTTCGCAGGCGCGTCCTGCGCCATCCTGGCCTTCGCAATCGCTCAGACCGCGGCGGCCGCGGATATCCGCCCCGCGCCCGAGCCCACCGTGCTCGACGACATCGTCGTCACCGCCCAGCGCCGCGAGCAATCCAGCCAGGACGTGGGCGTCGCCCTGACCGTCATCGGCGGCAAGGATCTTGCCGAGAAGGGCGTCACCGTCGTCAACGACATCGAGAACGTCGTCCCGAACATGGAGGTCGACAGCCAGTTCGGCAGCGGCCAGCCCAGCTTCCGCATCCGCGGCATCGGCACGCGAGAGTACTCCAGCAACAACGCCTCAACCGTCGGCATCTATGTCGATGAAGTCGCCCACCCCTATACGATCACCACCCAGGGCGCGATGTTCGACATCGCCCGCATGGAAGTGCTGCGCGGTCCGCAAGGCACGCTCTACGGCCGCAACACCACCGGCGGCGCCGTGAACATCATCACCAACGCCCCGACCGCCGAACGTCGCGCCGGCTTCTCCGCCGAGTACGGCTCGTACGACCGCTACATGGTCGAAGGCTACGTCTCCGGCCAGATCGCGCCGGGCCTGCTGGGTCGCCTGGCCGCCGTCACCGAACAGGGCGGCGCCTGGCAGTACAATCGCGACACCGGCGAAGAACTGGGCGATCGCGACAAGACCGCCGTGCGGGGCCGTCTGACCTGGGAAGCTTCCGAGAACGCCACCGTCGACCTGTCGGCCACCTATCAGGTCGACAAGTCGGACGGCCTGGGCTTCCGCCTGCGCGCGCCCTACCCCGTCTTCGACGGCAGCGTGACCTATCCCACCGACACGGCGCGCCGGATCACCGGCTGGAAGCTCTCCCAAGCCATGGCCGCCGTCTCGGGTCGCGCCCTGGGCTCCAAGCCCGGCCGCGACAACGAGGGCCTGGACATGAGCGCCCGCGTCCGCGCCGACCTGGGCTGGGCGACCCTGAACACCATCACCGCCTACCAGACCTTCAGCCGCTCGGAATACAACGACTGGGACGGCACATCGGCGGCGGAGTCGGATGTCTACTTCTACAACGACATCAAGGCCTTCTCGCAGGAAGTGCGCCTGTCGAACGAGGTGGGCCGGCTGAACTGGATGGTCGGCGGCCACTATGCCGACGAAAGCATCGACGGCGGCTTCTACACCGAGTTCCGCGGCGCCAACCGCAACCTGATCAACACCCCCTACGACCAGTCGGTCGAAGCGATCGGCATCTTCACCCACAACAGCTTCGCCCTGACCGATCGCCTCAGCCTGATCGCCGGCCTGCGTTACGAGAACGAAGACCGCAGCCTGACGACCTCCGGCACCCGCCGCATCAACGTCGCGCCCGGGCGGGAAACGACCTACGAGACCTCTCTGTCGGAATGGACCGGGCGCCTTGGCCTGGAATACGATCTGGCCGACAACGCCCTGGCCTACGCCAGCGTCGCGCGGGGCGTGAAGTCGGGCGGTTTCACCACCTACAACGGCCAGTCGCAGACCCCGTTCAGGCCGGAAGTCGTCATCGCCTACGAGGCCGGGATCAAGTCGGACCTGTTCAACAACACCCTGCGCGTCAACGGCGCGGCGTTCTTCTACGACTACGAAGACCAGCAGATCCAGGGTAACGAATACAGCCGCGAAACCGGCCAGTTGGGCAAGATCACCAACGTGCCCAAGTCCGAGATCTACGGGGCCGAGATCGAGGTGACCTGGATGCCGGTCAAGGGCCTGACCATCAGCCAGAACTTCGGCTACAAGAAGGGCAAGTACAGCGAATACTTCGCCATCGACGCGGCCGCCACCAACGCCGCCAACCCGGTCAACGGTCCGTGGGACGTCATCATCTCGAACGACCGCTCGGGCGAGCCGCTGCAATTCCCGAAGCTGAACTATGGCGGTTCGGTCGCGTATGACTGGCAAATGGTCGGCTTCGACTGGCGCGCCGAGACTAACTACAACTACCGCGACGCGATCTACAACGCCGCCTCGACCTCGGTCCTGCCCAGCTACTGGCTGGTCAACGCCAACCTGTCCATGGGGCCGTCGGACGCCAACTGGCGCGCCTCGCTGTGGGCGCGCAACCTCCTCGACACCAAGTACGAGGAGACCCGCAACAACTTCAACGGCGGCGCCCGCCCGACCAGCTCGCCCAACCAGGGCCGCACGGTCGGTGTGCGCCTGACCATGGACTTCTAAGTAAAACCTTCCCCGGCGGGCCGGCTTGTCCGGTCCGCCGTTCCTTGCTGCTTGCCCTTCAGGACGCCGCCGATGCCCCTGCTGACCTCCTCGACGCCGATCAGCCGGCGCGGCCCGATCGGCGGGCAGGGCGCCGCCCCGGCCGAGCTGCGTGTCAGACAGGCGCATGCCTGCCGGACGCACGTGTGCCCGCTGGGCGTCGCCAGCGGCGACCCGTGGCCCGACGGCTTCGTGCTGTGGACCCGCCTGGCCGCCGATCCGATCGCGCCCGATGGCCAAGGCGGCCTGTCGGCCCCGATCGAGGTGCTGTGGGAAGTGTCGGGCAACGAGACCTTCACCCGCCCTGTCGTCAGCGGCCGCGTCACCGCCGACGCCGCCAGCGCCCACGCCGTCCACGTCGAGGTCCAGGGCCTGCGCCCCGGTCGCCCGTACTGGTACCGCTTCACCGCCGCCGGACAGCAGAGCCCGGTGGGTCTCGCCCGCACAGCGCCGGCGCCGAACGCCGCGGTCGAGCGCCTGAAGCTGGCCGTCGCCTCCTGCTCGAACTGGGAGGTCGGTTATTTCAGCGCCTATGGCCACATGGCCGACGAAGCGCCGGACCTGACCCTGTTCCTGGGCGACTATATCTACGAATACACCCGCACCGGCGAGCGCGCGGCCAGCTCGGTCCGTCACTACGGCTTCGAGGACGCCACCACCCTGGCCGGCTATCGCAACCGCTACGCCCTGCACCGCACCGACGCCGACCTGCAGCGGCTGCACGCGGCCGCCCCGTGCCTGGTCACCTGGGACGACCACGAGGTGCTGGACAACTATTCCGGCATCTGGCCCAACAAGGGCGGCAGTCCACGCGACTTCCTGCGCCGTCGCGCCGCCGGCTATCGCGCCTTTTACGAGGCCATGCCGATCCGTCGCGCCACGGTCGACGCGCAATTGCAGATGCCCATCCACAAGCGCATCCGCTACGGCCGCCTGGCCGAGTTCTACATGCTGGACGGCCGCCAGTATCGCTCGCGCGGCGCCTGCGTCGACGAGGGCGGCCCCAAGGGCCAGATCGTCACCGACAGCCAATGCGCGGACCGGCTGGACCCGTCACGCACCTTCCTGGGGTTCGAACAGGAGCGCTGGCTCTATGACGGCCTGGCCCGGACCGACGCCCAATGGACCATCCTGGGCCAGGACCTGGTGATGGCCGGCCTGCGGTTCGAGCGCCCTGGCGACGAAACTCGCTACTGGACCGACACCTGGGACGGCTTCCCCGCCGCCCGCGATCGCATGACCCAGGCCCTGCATACGCTGAAGCCGCGCAACCCCGTCGTCCTGGCCGGCGACTACCATTCGTTCTGGACCAACGACGTCAAGCTGGACAGCCGCGACGAGGCCTCGCCCACGGTGGCGACCGAGTTCGTGGGCACCTCCATCACGTCCGGCGGGCCGCCCTACGAGGGTCTGATGTCGGTGATGCCCGCCAATCCGCACATCAAGTTCTTCGACAGCCGCGTGCGGGGCTACATGTCGATCGACGTCACGCCGCGCCTCATGACCACGCGCTATCAGACCATCAGCGACGTTCGCGACCCGAAGGCCTCGCTCTCCACCCTGAACAGCTGGGTCGTCGAGGATGGCCGCCCTGGCGCCCAACACCTCTGATCAGGGCGATGTCGCCGCGCAGTAGACCGGGTCGCCCAGGAAAGGCGCTGGCGGTTAAGCGACAGGGTCGCCTTGACGCAAGGCCAGGGCTCGATTGATCTCGCCGATCAGCGCGGCGAGCGTGAGGGGCTTGGCCACGACCCCGTCAAACATGTCGCCGACGCCAACGGAGGCGTCAGCCGAGAAGGCGATGATCGGCGCGTCACCGTTGACGCGGCCCAGGCGAATTTCCGCCGCGGCGGCCGCGCCCCCCATTCCAGGCATCCTCAGGTCCATCAGGATCACGTCGAAAGGCCTGTCCTGTGCGAGGGTGATCGCAGTTTCGCCATCGCCGGCTTCGGTGATCTCGGCGCCGAACACCGACAGCACCGCGCTGACCAGATCGCGATTGGCGGGATTGTCATCGACGACCAGCACCCTGCACCCTTCAGGCAGCCCCGTCGACGCCAGGCCCTGCTCGGGCGGCGCGAGACAGGCCTTCGTCGCCGGCGTCTCGAACCAGAAGGTCGAGCCCACGCCCTCGCGGCTGGTGACGCCGATGCGCCCGCCCATGGCCTCTATCAGACCTTTGCAGATCGCCAGGCCCAGACCCGTACCGCCATGCCGACGGGTGGAAGAGCCGTCGACCTGCGAAAAGCGCTGGAACAGCCGGCCCTTGCGGTCGTCCGCGATCCCCGGCCCGGTGTCGGTGACCGAAACCTGCAGGACCTCGTCCCGCCAGACGGCCCGCAACGTGATCTTACCCTCTTCGGTGAACTTCACCGCATTGCCGATCAGATTGAGCAGGACTTGGCGCAACCGCTCCGCCGCCAAGTCCAGGACGGGCGGCAAGTCGTCCGCGCCCTGGAAATCGAGGATGACGCCCTTCTCCTGCGCCTGACAGGAAAACAGATCCAGCGCCTCTTCGAGCACCTGGCGCGGCGAGGCCGGCGCATAGTGGATCTCGACCTGCCCCGCTTCCAGCTTGGAGAAGTCTAGGATGTCGTTGACCGTCGCCAGCAACGCCTTGCCGGCGCTCATGACGCGATCGACATACCGGCGCGTCGCCGGCGACAGCTCGGGCTGGTTCTCGATAAGCCGCGAAAAGCCCAGCACGGCCGTGAGCGGCGTGCGGAGTTCGTGGCTCATGTTGGACAGGAACTCCGCCTTCACCGCGGTCGCCGCTTCGGCCTCGGCGCGGGCCCGCTTCAGGTCGGCCTGGACCCGTTGCTCGTCGGTGATGTCGCGGACAGTGCCCATCACGACCGCGCTCTTGCCGTCGCTGCCCTTCTCAATGATCGAGCTGCCGGCGACGCAGCGCACCTGGCCGTCCGGGCGCACGATGCGGGTCGGCACGTTGTAGTCGGCTTCGCCCGTCCGCAGACGCTCGGCGATACGCGCGATCGTCACGGCGCGATCGTCGGGATGGATCAGGTCGTTGAAAGTCTCGATCTGGGGTCGCTCGACAACCTCCAGGCCGTAGATCTCGAACATCTTGCGCGAAACATCGAGATGCCGTGTCCGCAGGTCGAAGCGCCAATAGCCAACGCCGGCGATGTCTTCGGCCAGCAGCGCACGCTGAGCCTGTTCGCGCGCGTCATCGCGCGCGGCGATCAGCTCGAACTCCAGAGCCTTGCGGTCCGAGATGTCGCGGGACACCGACACGATCCCGCGTGGCGCGCCCTCTTTGTCACGCACGAGCTGGAGGTTCGATTCCACCCAGACGTAGTGACCGCGCTTGTGACGGGATCGATGCTGGACGGTCTGGTGGTCCAGGC
>CAZRPD010000234.1:0-6791 GCA_964601775.1 uncultured Caulobacter sp.
TGCCGGACCCGAACGAACACGAGTTTGGCGAGGAAGACCCCGCCTACATCCGCGACGTCACCCGCTTCGAGACCAAGCGCGAACTGCAGGCCGAGTTTGAGGCCAAGGAAGCGCGGCGCGAGACCGAACGCACTATGGCAACCGCTCGCCAAGCCTTCGAGACGCGCAAGGCTCAAGCCTTCCCCGACGGCGAGACGGACGGCTTCAAGGCCTTCTGCGCCGTCGAGAAGGTCCCCGTCGTCCTGAACGACGTGATCATGATCTCCGACGTGGGGCCGCAACTCGCGGCGCACTACGGCGACAATCCGGCCGATCTCCAACGCCTGTCAGCCCTCCCGCTGCACCTCCAGGCCTACGAGATCGCCAAGGTCGAGGGCCGCCTGACGGCTCCGACAGCACCGGCCACGGCCGAGACCCCAAAGCCCCAACCCAAGATCGCCACCGACGCGCCGAACCCGGCGCCGCAGGTTCGTGGATCGGGCGGACAATTCAAGGTCTCCCCCGACACCGACGACTTCGCGGCTTTCGACAAGGCATACTGATCGGTCGCGGTCCTTCCCCCTTAAAACGAAGGACCATTCTCAATGGCCAATGGTTTTCTCTCCCCGAAGGTCTTCGCCAACGCCGGCCTTAAGTTCCTCAAGAACAACCTCGTGCTCGCCAAGCTGGTGGACAACGAGGGCGTCGACAAGACGTTCGATCCGGGCTCCGGCACCGGTCTGACCGTCTACGTCAAGCGCCCCCCGGAGTTCATCGTTCGCGATGGCCGCACCGCCTCGCCCCAAGACGTGATCGAGGGCGAAGTCGCCGTGAACCTCGACAAGCAGAAGGGCGTGGACGTCCAGTTCACCTCGGTTGAGGAGACGCTGAACGTCAACAAGCTGCTGAAGTCGCGGGTCATGAACTCGGCGATGGGCCAGCTGGCCACTCAGATCGACATGGATCTGATGGACCAGACCCTCGAGTTCCCCAACTGGGTCGGAACGCCGGGCAACACCCTGGCCAGCCCGACGCAGTTCTTCGCCGCTCCCCAGCGCCTCGACGAGCTGGCCATCCCGGGCACCGACCGTTACGCGGTCATGACCCCGGCCGATGGCTACGGCGTCGCCGGCTCGCTGCTCGCCAACGCGGCCATGTCTGACAACGACATCGCCACGAGCGCGCTGAAGAAGGCCAAGATCCCGATCATCGGCAACACCGAACCGTACATGACCCAGACGGTTCGCACGCTGACGACCGGCACCCGCAGCGCCACCGGCACCGTCTCGGGCGCCAGCCAGAACGTCACGTTCCTGTCGGTCCGCTCGACCTACCAGCAGACCCTCAACGTCGCTGGTCTCGGCGCGGCCGGTACGGTCAAGCGCGGCGAGATCTTCAACATCGCCGGCGTCTTCGCGGTCAACCCGCGTACCAAGGACACGCTGCCCTACCTGGCGCAGTTCGTGAACCTGGTAGACGCCACCGCCGACGGCGCGGGCGCTGCCACCCTGACGATCGCCAACCCGATCATCACGACCGGCGCCTACCAGAACGTCTCGGCCGTGCCCGCCAACGGCGCGACCATCACCTGGCGCGGTACGGCGAGCACCTCCTACAGCCAGAACACGGCGTTCCACGCGAGCGCCCTGAAGCTGGTCAGCGCCAAGATGATCATGCCCTACACCGGCGAGGCGTCGTTCGCGACCGACCCGGACACCGGCCTGACCATCCGTTACTGGCGCTATTCGGACGGCGCCAGCGACACCCACAATCACCGTTTCGACGTGATCTACGGCGTCAAGAACATCGACCGTCGCCTGGGCACGCGCTTCAGCGGCGCCTAACCGGCTCCGGCCGGCTCTCCGGGGCCGGCCGGTTCTTCCCCCGAAAACATGAAAGGCCTCCGCATGACCTTCGCGGAATATCCCAAGATGCTCCTGCGCGGGGCTGACGAACTGATCGTCGAAGATGCCGCAGCCGAGCAAGCGGCGCTCGCCGACGGCTACGAGTTCAAGGGCTCGGACGCCACGCCGAACAACGAGCCGGCCAAGCCGGTCGAGGCGCCCAAGCCGTTCGTCGAGTATCCCAAGATGCTGATCTGCGGCGACGAGCACCGCATCGTCGAAGACGACCACAGCGAGGCGATGGCCCGCCGCGACGGCTTCAGCCTCCCCGGCGAGGAGCCGAAGGAAAGAACCTTCGATGCAAGCCCGGCGCAAGAACAAGTACCGGCCGCCGCCGCCGATGAGCGGGTCGCGAAGCTCGAGGCCGATCTGGCCTCCGCCGATGAACTGATCACCAAGCTGGACGAGGCCGGCGCCCGGGTCTCGACCGAACGCGACGACGCCCTGAAGGCTCTGGACGAGGCCAAGGCCGAAATCGAGACCCTGAAGGCCGAACTCGCCAAGGGCGACCAGGGCGGCACGACCGAGAACACCGCCACGATCAAGGCCGAACTCGACGACCTGGGCATCGAATACGACGGCCGCATCAAGGATCCCGCCAAGCTGGCCAAGATCCTCGCCGACGCCAAGGCCGCGACCGACCCCGAGGCCTGATCCCCGTCTCGGCAACCTCTGCCCCGGCCGGTGAGCCGGGGCGCCTTCTTCCCGCGAGGTCCCCATGACGACGTGCCGTGAGGTCATCGCCGACGCCTACGCCGAACTCGGCGTGAGCAACCTGTCCGCCAAAGACGCCGCCTACGGCCTGCGCCGCCTGAACGCGATGCTCGACGACTTCGCCGGCATGGGCATCGGCGAGCGCCTGAAGGACTTGGACCTTTCGGACCATTCCAACTGGGCGACCCAGCCGCCGATAAACGTACGCATGATCGTCCCGTCCGGCGTCAGCACGATCGCCTTCCCCGAAGAGCCGCAGAACGGTTCGCGCCTGGCAGTCCTGGACATCGCAAAGCGGTTCGGGACTTCCCCCGTGACGCTCTTGGCAAACGGACGTCTCGCCGAGGGCGGAACCGGCGACCTGACGCTCAACACCGCCGGCCTGTCGCGCACTTGGATGTACCGCGAGGACACCGGCAACTGGGCGCGTGTGACCGAGCTCGAGATCGGCGACGACTTCCCGCTGATCGACGAATGCCGGGACGCCTTCATCACCCTGCTGGCGGTGCGCCTGTCGCCCGCTGCTGGCCAGCCAGTACCCGACGCGACCGCAGCAGCCTCGGCCAGCGCGAAAGCCAAACTCCGCGCCCGGCACCGCCAGATCACCATCGCCCGCGCTCCGCGCGCCGTCCTTTGCCTGGGCCGGCAGTCATTCCCCCGTAGCGAGGTGCGTTGATGGCCGCTGCCCTGATCTTCATCCCCGGTGCGATGCCGTCGTTCGATCGGAACGGAAACACCTGCGTCGCCGAACTGTACTTCTACGTCAACGACGGGACCTACACCCCGAAGAACGTCTACACCTCATCGGCCCTGACGACCCCGCATCCGTTCCCCGTGGTATCGGACGCGAGCGGCGTGTTTCCGGCCATGTGGGCCGACAATCTTGACCTTTTCACCGTCGTGTGGGCCACCCGCGAGTCCGATCCGCGCTCGCTGACCTGGAACGATATCGCGCCCCTTTCTTCGGCCGCCTCGCCGCCGATCGGCATTTCGGGCGGTGGCACTGGCGCCAGCACGGCGGCCGGTGCGCGGACAAACCTCGGCCTCGGCACGATGGCGACGCAGAACGCCTCGGCGGTTGCGATCACTGGCGGCACGATGGCCGCCGTCACCGTTACGGGCGGCACGGTCTCGGGCCTGACGACAGACATGGCCGTCGCGGACGGCGGAACCGGAGTGTCGACCCTTACGGACGGCGGGGTCTTGGTCGGCAACGGCACCGGAGCTGTTCAAGCGACGGCAGTAGGAACTGCCGGCCACGTCCTCACCTCCAACGGGGCGGGCTCTGATCCGACCTTTCAGCCTTCGGCGGCTGGGAGCGGCGTCACGGTCTCGTGGTTCCGTGGCGAGCAGTCAAGCGGCACGAACTCGGGGGAGCTGCTCACCAGTCTGGCTTGGACGTCTCGCGTGCTGAACGCCACTAAGCTGAACGGCATTTCGGGCGCGTCACGATCGGGCAATGCGGTGACGCTGCCGGCGGGCACCTACACATTTGCCGGCATGGCGCGCTTCAGGGCCGACCTTGCTGGCCTTCATGGGGTTCGCCTGCGCAACACTACAGACGGCGTCAGCACCATCGTCGGCCGCGCCTACCAGACGAATGGCGCGGGTCCGCAAGAAACCTTCGGGACGATCGAAGGCGCTTTCACCATCGCGGCAACCAAGACCTTCGAGTTGCAGTCGTTCACGCAGAACGGCTTGGGCTTCCAGGGCGGCGAAGCTCTGAGCACGGGCGAGGCCGAGGTCTACGTCGAAATGCTGTTCTCGAAGGTGGCCTGATGCCGGCGATCCCGCTCGGCAAGGCCGACAGTCGGCGCGTCGGCAACGCTCAGGTCAGGCTGTCGAACCTGTCGTTCGAGGTCGATCCGACGAACGTCCAGGACCAGGTCTCGCTGATCGCTCGGCCTGGCTTGGCCCTCTGGAATTCACCGTCCTCGTTGGCGGTGCGCGGGCTTTTCACCACGCCGCTGAGCCTCAACAACGTAGTGCTCGGCGTGGCTGGAAACGAGTTCTTCGGCTACACGGTGTCCGGTGGGGCGCTCCTTGGCGCTAGCGGCACGGTCGATGGTCTAGGCGCTGCGTCGTTCGCATCGATCGGCAACAGCGACGTCATCAAGATCGCCCTGACCGGCGGGTCGAGCGTCTACTCGTACCTCTTCGGCATTGGGCTCTCGGCGGTATCGTTCCCCGACGGAGCGTCGGTCCTCTCAATCGACGCATTGGCCAGCCGTGTCATCGCCGTCCGCTTCGGAACGCAGCAGTTCTACTGGACACCGCCCAACACGCTGACCTTCGACGCACTGGACTTCGCGTCGGCCGAGACGATCACGGACAACCTCGTCGCCTGCAAGGTTATGGGCGACGAGCTGTGGTTGTTCGGCGGCAAGTCCATCGAGGTGTGGGTTCCGTCCTCTGACCCGGATTTGCCGTTCCAACGCATCAGCGGGCGCGGCTTCGGCATTGGCCTTCTCACGCGCGCATCGCTGGCGAAGGCAGCGGACTCGATCTTCTTCGTTGGGGCCGAGGAGCGGAAGGTCTACCGGATCGCTCCTAACCCGATCCCAGTGTCCGACCCGGCGGTTGACGCTCGGCTGGCGCTTGCCGTGACGGCCGACATCAACGCCTTCACCGCCGTGGTTCCTGGCCACACCTATTACGTCCTGAACATGGGCGCCCAAGGGTCCATGGCGCTCGACGTCGTCACTGGCCAATGGGCGGAATGGTCAAGCCTGGGGCTGGCCGACTTCACGGGCCGATACAGCACGCCGCTTGGCGATGGTCGCTACCTCTGCGGCGACATCGCTGGCGATCTCCATGTTCTCGACCCCGCCATCTACACCGACAATGGATCCCCGATCGTCCGGCGCCTGACCGGGCTGCTCAGCGCACCGCCCCGAACCCGCGTCGACACGCTCATCCTCGGATG
This sequence comes from uncultured Caulobacter sp., assembly GCA_964601775.1. GTDB lineage: Bacteria > Pseudomonadota > Alphaproteobacteria > Caulobacterales > Caulobacteraceae > Caulobacter. The sequence continues at coordinate 5,524 of CAZRPD010000234.1, forward strand.
CACGGTGGGCCAAGCCGAGACCTACCCGGAAAACCCTGTCGTCGTGATGGGGTTCTCGGACGATCTCGGCGAGACCTGGTCCGACCCGGAAACGGCCTCGCTCGGTCATCGCGGCGAGTTCGATGCCGTGCCGCTGTGGACGCGCTTGGGGGCAATCGCCGGCCGAGAAGGTCGCCTACTGAGCATCTCCTGCTCGGAGGATCTGCCGCTGACCTTCCACACCCTGACCTACAACGAGAGGCCCTGACATGCTTCAGCTCGACGAGCTTCAAGCCATGGTGCCGATCGTCGACAAGGACGGCCGGCCCACGCCGCAGTTTCAGAAGTTTTGGCAGGCCCTGGTTGCGCACGTGAAGGACATCGAACAGCGCCTGGAAGCGGCGGGCATTCCGTGATCCGCATCGAGCGCGATCCCGACTTCTGGCGCGGCGTCGCCGAACACCCCGAAGTCGCGCCACATGTGCTGATGGGGGCCGATGTCGGCGGCCTTCTGGACCTGATCAGCGCTGAGCACGTCACCCCGATCGCCACCGAGCACGGTGGCTTCATCTTCGTTCAACTCGACCGCATCGGGCGGATGTTCGAACTGCACACGATGTTCACGCCCGAAGGGTGGGGGCGCGAGGTCGCCATTGCCGCTCGGCAGGCGTTTGCTTCGATCTTCAGCCGTGGCGCGCGCATCATCACGACCCAGGAAGTCGAGGGCTGGTGGCGCAGCGCCCCGCCGCTGTCTCATGGCTGGAAGCCGGTCGGCGAGTTCGCTCCCGCCGGTGACCTGCCGCTACTTCGTTCCTGGATCCTCACCGCTGACGCGTGGCGCCAAAGCCCGGTCGGCAGAAAGGCCCACTGATGCCCATCGTCGCTGCTATCGCCGCCGCGCCGCTTGCTTCGGCCGCCATTGGCTCTGCCGCCATTGGCGCTGTTGCATCCACGTCCGCCGCCAAATCAGCCGCCAAGACGGCCGCCAACGCGTCACAGACCGCCACCGACGCGACCCTGGCTGCGAACCAGCGCGCGCAGGATCTCCAACAGGCCAACACCGCCGTCGCCCGCGAGCAGGGCGATCGGTCCCTGACGCAGCTCGGCGACCGACTAGGCCTGAACGGCGGCGCCGCTCCGCAAGTCGGCTCGCCGAACTATGACGCGCTGATCGCTGAGCGTCCTGATGTGGCGGCGGCGATCGATGACCCCAACGGCGGCTTTCAGGGCACCACGCGCCATGTGTGGACGGCTCCCCGTTGGCAAGGGTTGATCTGATGTTCTGCTGA
>CAZRPD010000235.1:0-6789 GCA_964601775.1 uncultured Caulobacter sp.
CGTGCGGGCACATCAGGGGGGCGCCCCCCCTCCTATCGCGCCCCCGCTCCTATCCCGTCAGGCCCCGATCCGTCCCGGCTCGGCGCACAGCCCTCGTCACGGTCAGGTGACCGCATCGACGAAGGAGTTGTTCGTGAACGAGCTTACCCCCCAACAGAAGGACGTCATCGGCCGGGTGACCTATCAGCGCCAGGACGTGACGAACTTCCGGCAGACCTGGCCGACCCTGAACCTGGCCGAGCAGCTGCCGCCGATCACCTGGGGCGAGCTGGAACGCCAGCTGGTCAGCCTGGCGGCCACGCCGTCCAGCGCCCAGATGGTCCACGACCTGATGACGGCCACGCGCAAGCAGGCGCCGTTCAAGCCTTCCGAGATGGTCATGCGGGAGATCCTGTGCATCGCCAGCGCGGTGATGGACGAGACGTTCCTGTCGGACTTCGAAGCCTCCTCTCCGGACTGGGAGGCGGACGACCCAATGAACTGAGCCTTCCGCTTCGCCTGGCCTTCATCGCCGCGGTGATGATCGCGACGGCGTTCGCGTTCGGTTCGATCCTGGCGGGGCTACACGCCCTGGAAGCCATCTTCCCCTAGAGACTCCTCGCCCGCCTTCGGGCGAGCGCCTTCAAACCAAGCTCTTCAAACCCTGCAACGCGCCGGCTCCGCCCGGCGTGAGGAGACTGCTCATGCTCAAGGAACGCCGCCTGGCCGCCGAGACCGTGGCCGAAGCCCTGTTCGCCGCCGAAAAGGCGATCGACACCGCCATCGCCCAGACCGCCACCCTGGCCGGCCTGATGCCGACCACCCGCCAGGACGCCCGCCTGTCCGCCATCGTCGGCCAGGAAGCCCTGATGCGCGCCATCGAGACCATGCAGGCCTTGGGCGTGGCTCGCCAGAACATCGTCGAGACCCACAAGCAGCTGTCGGTCGCCCAGCGCGACATCGGCCTGGGCGCGGTCTCGTTCGGCGACGCCGGCGACAAGCCGCCGACGCCCGAGGTCAAGGGCCACCTGACCGTCGCCGCCTGACGCACAGCCCATCCAGCGATGGCCCTTCACGGACGACCGTGAGGGGCCATTTGCTTTTCGCGTCGATGACAGCCAACCTAAGCGCGATGTCTTCCTTCGCATTCCTCTATCAGTGGATCAGCCTGGCGGCCCTCATGATCACCGTGGGCACAGCTCTGTGGCGCGGCGGATGGCCCGAACGCGTCGCGGCGGTCGCCATGGCCGCCGCCTGGGCCGGAACGGGTCTCGTCCATAACGGCCTGCAGATGTGGGGCGTGCAGGAGGGGGTGATGGTGGTCGACAGCCTGCTGCTGGCGGCGCTGCTCTATGTGGCCCTGAAGTCGGACCGCTGGTGGCCGCTGTGGGCCTGCGCCTTTCACGGCCTGAACGTGGTCCTGCACTTCGCGGTGATGGCCGACAGCAAGATCTGGGGCGCGGCCTATTTTCGAGCCAGCTCGGTGTTCAGCTACCTGGCCATACTGGCGCTGTTCCTGGGCGCTCTGGCGCGGCCGCTGCATCGTCGTGTCGCCGCCCCGGACGCCTGATCGCCTGACGCCGCGTCACCGCTGACAGCGCCACGAACGCCTGTTTCACTCCCCGCCGACAAAGCATCGGGAGAGGATGACATGGGCGAAGCCTATATCGTGGCGGCCGCGCGGACGGCCGGCGGACGCAAGGGCGGACGCGCCGCGGGCTGGCACCCGGCCGACCTGGCCGGCACGGTGCTGGACGCCCTGGTGGCCCGCAGCGGCGCCGATCCGGCCCTGGTCGAGGACGTGATCATGGGCTGCGTCGGCCAAGTCGGCGAGCAGGCCATCAACATCGCCCGCAACGCGGTGCTGGCCTCCAGCCTGCCCGAGAGCGTGCCCGCGACCTCGGTCGATCGGCAGTGCGGCTCGTCGCAGCAGTCGATCCACTTCGCCGCCGCCACCGTGATGTCGGGGGCCATGGACATCGTCATCGCCGCCGGCGTCGAGAGCATGAGCCGCGTGCCGATGGGGCTGTCCTCGGCCCTGCCCTACAAGAACGGCTTCGGGACCTACAAGAGCCCGCGCATGGAGGCGCGCTATCCCGACATCCAGTTCAGCCAGTTCGCCGGCGCCGAGATGATCGCCAAGAAGTATGGGCTCTCCCGTGAGGTGCTGGACGCCTACGCGCTGTCCAGTCACGTACGCGCGGCTTCAGCCACCAAGGCCGGCAAGTTCGCCGCCGAGATCGTGCCGATCGAAATCACCCTGCCCGATGGCTCGACCGCGACGCACGACACCGACGAAGGCATCCGCTGGGACGCCAGCGCCGAGTCGATCGGCTCGGTGAAGCTGCTGACCGAGGACGGCCGTCTGACCGCCGCCACCTCCAGCCAGATCTGCGACGGCGCGGCCGGAGTGATGATCGTCAACGAACGGGGCTTGAAGACTCTGGGTGTCGAGCCGCTGGCTCGCGTTCACCACATGACCGTCATCGGCCACGACCCGGTGATCATGCTGGAGGCCCCGATCCCCGCCACCCAACGGGCGCTGGAACGCTCGGGCCTGAAGATCGGCGACATCGACCTCTACGAGGTCAACGAAGCTTTCGCCTCGGTGCCGACCGCCTGGCTTCAGGTGACCGGCGGCGATCCCGAGCGGCTGAACGTCCATGGCGGCGCGATCGCCCTGGGTCATCCGCTGGGCGGTTCGGGCGCCAAGCTGATGACCACCCTCGTCCACGCCCTGAAGGACCGCGGCGCCCGCTACGGCCTGCAGACCATGTGCGAGGGCGGGGGACTGGCGAACGTGACGATCGTGGAGCGGCTGTAGGCCCGCTCCGTTTCCCCGGCGAAAGCCGGGGCCCAGATCGAACCCACGGACGCCTACAGATCTGTCGACGGCCGTTGGCGCGGACATTCAAGACGCTCAGGATGAATCTGGGTCCCGGCCTTCGCCGGGAAGATCGGGGTTAGAGATGATCACCCTCTTCCACTGCCGCGACGCCCGCTCCTTCCGGCCGCTCTGGGCGCTGGAGGAGTTGGGTCTCGCCTACCAGCTCAAGCTCCTGCCATTCCCGCCGCGCTTCCACGCGCGGGAGTTTCTGGAAGAGAACCCGCTGGGCACCGTGCCGCTGCTGGTCGATGGCGACACGCGGATGACCGAGTCCGCGGCGATGATCGAATATCTGTCGATGCGTCACGGCGGCGGCGCCCTGTCGGTGCGCCCCGACGAGCCCGGCTACGGCGCCTATCTCAACGGCCTGCATTATGGCGAGGCGACGCTGACCTTCCCGCAGACCCTGGTGCTGCGCTACGGCCGGCTCGAACCCGAAGAGCGCCGCAACCCCCAGGTGGCCGCCGACTATGCCCGCTGGTTCCTGGCCCGGCTGCAGGGACTTGAGACCACCCTGCAGGCCGCGCCGTTCGTGGCCGCCGGACGCTTCACCGGCGCGGACATCTCTGTGGCCTACGCCCTGCTGCTGGCCCAAGCCCTGGACCTGTCGGAGCAATTCCCGCCCACCGTGGCGGCCTATTGGCAGAGGATGCGAGAGCGTCCCGCCTTCGTCCGGGCGCAGGCCGCGCAGCAGGTCGCCCCGCCCAGCCTCTGATCGCCCCTTATCGTCTTACGGCAAATTAACTCAGCGACTACGGTTTTGTCGGCTAGAAGGCCTTCGGATATCAGCAGTCTTTGGGGATGATCGTGCTTTACCGGATCGATGGGCGCCGCCCGACGTTGCGCGCGCTGGCCTTGGTCCTGGGTGTCAGCGCGATCGCCCTGACCGGCTGCGGCGACAAGAAGGACAAGGTCAAGACCCCGAAAGGTCCGGCCGCGGCCCAGACGGTCAGCATCGTCACCGTCTCCAGCCAGCCGATCCCGCGCCAGATCAACGCCACCGGCACCATCTCGCCCTGGGAAGAGGTTCCGGTCGGGGCCGAGACCGGCGGCCTGACCGCCGTCTCGGTCAATGCCGAAGAAGGCCAGGGCGTCCAGGCCGGCCAGGTGCTGGTCAAGCTGAACGACAGCCTGATCGCCGCCCAGCTGCGCCAGCAGCAGGCCAGCGTCGCCAGCGCCAAGGCCACCCTTGCCGAGGCCCAGGCCGCGCTCGGCCGCGCCCAGGAGCTGAAGGCCCGCGGCTATCTTTCCCAGGCCTCACTGGACACCGCGACCGCCCGCCAGGGCACGGCGACCGCCAACCTGGCCGCTGCCGAGGCCGCCCGCGCCGAGACGTCCGCCCGCCTGGCCCAGACCGCGATCCGCGCCCCCGTGGGCGGGCTGATCAGCCGTCGCAGCGTCACCAAGGGCCAGATCGTCAGCGCCGGCAACGAACTCTTCCGCATCGTCCGCGACAGCCGCCTGGAGCTGGACGCCGACCTGCCCGAAACCGACCTGGCCGCGGTCAAGGCCGGCATGCCGGCGCGGATCTATTCCGACAGGGTCGGCGAGACGACCGGCCGCGTCCGCATCGTCACCTCGGAAGTGAACACCACCACCCGCCTGGGCGTGGCTCGGATCGCCCTGTCGTCGATGGGCGGCTTCCGCCCGGGGATGTTCGCGCGCGCCACGATCGACGCCGGCGACCAGCCCGCCCTGGTCGTGCCGTCCGCCGCGGTGCTGTACCGCGAGAACCGCCCCGGCGTGTTCGTGGTCGACAGCGCCAAGAAGGTCCACTTCCGCCGCATCACGGTCCTGACCAACACCGGCGACCGCATCGCCGCCACCGGCCTGGCCGCTGGCGACAAGGTCGTGGTCGACGGCGCGGGCTTCCTGGGCGAGGGCGACGTGGTGCGCATCGGCCTGGCGCCGACCTCTGCCCCCGCGACCAAGCGCTAAGGACCGCCCGATGCGCAACATCTCGTCCTGGGCGATCAAGAACCCGATCCCCGTCATCCTGCTGTTCCTGCTGCTGACCATCGCCGGCATCGCCGGTTTCCGCAGCATGCGGATCAACAACAATCCCGACGTCGACCTGCCGCTGGTCGTGGTCACGGCCGTGCGCCCCGGCGCCGCGCCCAGTGAGCTGGAGACCCAGGTCACCCGCCTGATCGAGGACTCGATCGCGGGCCTGGGTCAGGTGCGCCACATCAACTCCACCGTCGTCGACGGCGCCTCGACCACGGTCATCGAGTTCGAGCTGGGCGTCGACCACGAGCGCGTCACCAACGACGTACGCAACGCCATGTCCAACCTGCGCGGCGCCCTGCCGCAGGACATGCAGGAGCCGATCGTCAACCGGATCGACATCTCCGGCGACGACCTGATCACCTATGTGGTCAAGGCCCCGACCCTGACGCCCGAGCAGCGCAGCTGGTTCGTCGACAACGACGTCAGCCGCGCCCTGCTGGCCTTGAAGGGCGTGGGCGAGGTCAACCGCCGCGGCGGGGTCAATCGTGAGATCGAGGTCGCCCTCGACCCCGACCGCCTGGCCGCCCAGGGCGTCACCGCCGCCGCCGTCAGCCAGGCCCTGGTCTCGGCCAATGCCGACCTGCCCGGCGGCCGCGTGACCATCTCAGGCGCCGAGCGCGCCATCCGCACCCTGGGCGCGGCCGGCTCGGTCGAGCAACTGCGCGAGACCCGCGTGCCCCTGCCCGCGGGCGGCGCCGTGCGCCTGGCCGACCTGGGCACGGTCACCGATCACTGGGCCGAGCCGCGCTCGCGCGCCCGCTTCGACGGTCAGGAGGTCGTGACCTTCTCGATGATCCGCTCGCGCGGCGCGTCCGAAGTGCAGACCGCCCAGCAGATCCGCAAGGTCATCGAGAAGCTCGACAAGGACCATCCCGAGGTCGAGATCGAAGAGATCACCTCGAACGTCAAATATATCGAGGAGAGCTATCTGGCCTCGATGGAGGCGCTGATCGTCGGCGCCGTCCTAGCCGTGCTGGTGGTGCTGCTGTTCCTGCGCGACTGGCGCGCCACCCTGCTGGCGGCCGTGGCCATCCCGCTGTCGCTGCTGCCGACCTTCGCCATCCTGGCGCCGATGGGCCAGTCGCTGAACGGCGTCACCCTGCTGGCGCTGTCGCTGACCGTCGGCATCCTGGTCGATGACGCCATCGTCGAGATCGAGAACATCGTCCGCCACATGCGGGGCGGCAAGAGCGCCTACGCCTCGGCCATGGAAGCCGCCGACGAGATCGGCCTGGCCGTCGTAGCCACCACCTTCACCATCGTGGCGGTGTTCGCGCCCGTCGGCTTCATGCCCGGCATCATCGGCCAGTTCTTCAAGGCCTTCGCCCTGGCCGCCTGCATCTCGGTGCTGTTCTCGCTGGTGGTCGCCCGTCTGCTGACGCCGCTGATGGGCGCCTACATGCTGAAGGCCGACCATGACCACGCGGACAAGGATCCGCCGTGGATGGGTCCGTACCTGAAGAGCCTGGAATGGGGCCTGTCCAACCGCTGGAAGGTCCTGGCCATGGGCATTCCGCTGTTCTTCATCTCGATCTTCCTGGCCACCCGCCTGCCGTTCGAGTTCCAGCCCCAGGCCGACCGCGGCCGGGCCCAGTTCTCGGTCGAGCTGCCCCCGGGCGCCACCCTGGACGAGACCGACGCCGTCGTGCAGCGCGTGACCCGACAGTTGATGGCCCGCGAGGAGGTGCTGGGCGTCTACGCCTCGGTCGGCAGCAACAACGCCGTCAACAAGGGCTCGGTGACCGCCGATTTGACCGACAAGGGCAAGCGGATGAGCCAGCAGCAGTTCAGCCGCCAGATGGTCGACACGTTCGCTGAAATCCCCGGCGCACGGATCGGCGCGGGCAGCAACAACGGCGGCGGGCCGTCCAGGTGCGGGCGGTAAACGCTCAGCCTGGATGGCCCCGACGGGA
>CAZRPD010000236.1:0-6778 GCA_964601775.1 uncultured Caulobacter sp.
CCCCCGGACCCAAAAAAAAACCCCGCCGGGGTCCCCCTGGGCGACCTTTTCTTTGTCCAGTCTCCTGGATCAGCCCTTGCGGACGATCCGGGCCGCGGCGGCGTGGAAGCCGGCGTCGGCCTCGGCCAGGGCGGCCACGGCGGCGTGGCGGTCGCTGGCGACGCTCATGTTGTTCTTGGCGTAGCTCTCCGAGACCTTGCGCGCTTCCTGGCCGCGCAGGGCGGCGTTGGAGGCGGCCGACTCGTGCCAGTCGGCCAGGCTCTCGGGGGTGACGTCCGCATCGGCGTCCGGATGCGGGGCGACCTCGCCGAAGCCGATGGCCACGAAGCCGTGGATCACGCCGCCATAGTCTTCCTCCGACAGCAGGAAGGTGATCTGCCGCTCCTCGGCCTGGCCGGTATAGGTGTCGGTGGCGGGATCGAACTCGGACAGCACCAGGATGTCGCCGACCTTGAAGTCGCGGTCGTTGCGGCGGATCTCGAAGCGCTTCTGCCCCGAACGGACGGCGGCGAAGTACTTGGGCCAGGTCTTGAGTTCGTGGCGGTTCATGGCGGACTTCAATCTGGAAAAGGAGAGGCGGGGGTTCTGGCGGCAGAACCCTAGCGGGTGGTTAATAGCAGTCGATCGGCTGTGGATACCCCCAAATCCGTTTCCCCGGCGAAAGCCGGGGCCCAGATTCATCCGGGGCGTTTGAGGATGATCCGAGAGACGCCGCTGTCCGCCTGTCGGCGTTGGTGGGCGCGATCTGGATCCCGGCTTTCGCCGGGATGACGGTATAGGCCTACTGGTCCGAGCAGACCCGGATGATCTCGGCCCGCAGCTCGGGCAGGCCCAGGCCCTTTTCGGACGAGGTGGCCAGCACGCGCGGGAAGGCGGCGGGGCGCTTGGCGATGGCCTTGAGGGTGTCGGCCACGACCTTGTCGACCTCGTGCGGCTTGATCTTGTCGGCCTTGGTCAGAACGATCTGATAGCTGACCGCCGCCACGTCCAGGGCGTCCAGCGCCTCCAGGTCGACCTTCTTCAGGCCATGGCGGGCGTCGATCAGCACATAGACGCGCTTGAGGTTGGCGCGACCGCGCAGGTATGCGCGACCCAGGTCCTGGAACTTGTCGGCGATCGAGCGCGAGACGCGTGCGAAGCCGTAGCCGGGCAGGTCGACCAGGCGGATCTGTTCGGCCAGCAGGAAGAAGTTGATCTCCCGCGTGCGGCCCGGCTCGTTCGAGGCCCGGGCCAGGTACTTCTGGCCCACGAGACCGTTGATCAGGCTGGACTTGCCCACGTTCGAGCGGCCGGCGAAGGCCACCTCGGGCAGGTCCGGGGCGGGCATGGTGTCCATGCGCACCGCCCCCATCATGAACGACACGGGCTGGGCGAAGAACACCCGCCCCGTCTCCAGCTCCTCTTCCGAGAAGATGGCCTCGTCGGTCTCGGCGTCTTGCGGGATGATGGGTTCGTCGCTCATCAGGTCGCCGCGCTGGCGGGCTTGCCCTGCAGGCGAGCGATGATCTTGTCGATCGGGTTCTCGACCTTGTAGCGGCGCATGATGATGTACTGCTGGAGGATGGTCAGGACGTTGCTCCAGCACCAGTAGATCACCAGGCCCACCGCGAACTGCGACAGGGTGAAGGTGAAGATGATCGGGAACAGCTGGAAGATGCGCTGCTGGATCGGGTCGCCGGCGGGCGGGTTCATGGCCGTGGTCAGCCACATGGTGAAGCCGTACAGCAGCGGCCAGACGCCGATGTGCAGCGGACCGCCCAGGAACGAGCCGATCAGCGGCGCGGTCGCGGGATCCCAGGGGATCAGGCCGAACAGGTTGAACATCGTCGACGGGTCGCGGGCCGACAGGTCCTGGATCCAGCCGAAGAACGGCGCGTGGCGCATTTCGATGGTGACGGTCAGCACCTTGTACAGCGAGTAGAAGACCGGGATCTGCACCAGCATCGGAAGACAGCCCATCATCGGGTTGATCTTCTCCTTCTGGTACAGCTGCATCATCTCCTGCTGCTGTTTGGTCGGGTCGTCCTTGTGCTTGGCCTTCAGCTTCTCGACTTCAGGCTGGATCTTCTTGATCTTGGCCATGCTCTCATAGCTCTTGTCCGCCATCGGATAGAGGATGAGCTTGAGCAGGACGGTCAGCGCCATGATGGCCAGGCCGAAGTTGCCGACCAGCTTGTAGAAGATCTCCAGGATATTGAAGATCGGACGGGTGAACATGGAGAACATGCCCCAGTCCACGGCCCAGTCGAAGCGCGGGATCTCGGCCTTCCGGCTGTCCCAGAACTGCCACCAGGCCGGAGCCTGGCCGTTGTACTCGTACTTGCGCAGCAGCGGCACGGTCTTGGCGCCGGCGAACAGGCGGGTCTTCTGCGTCAGGGTCGCGCCCGGGTTCAGGGCTTGGGTCGGGCCGACGAAGTTGACGTCGTAGATGTCGGTGCTGCCGGCCTGGGTGACGCGGTACTGGGCCTTGATGGTCTCGTCCTGGGCGGGGATCAGGGCCGCCAGCCAGTACTTGTCGGTGATGCCGGCCCAGCCGCCGACCGAGTCGAAGCTGGTGAGCGGCTTGTCCTTCTTCCACTTGCCGTACTTGGCCAGTTCCAGCTTCTGGTCCTTGCCCGAGCCCAGCACGCCGATGGCGCCTTCGTGGACGATCTGGTTCTTGCCCAGGGTGTCGTGGATGCCCTGGCGCTGCACGGCCGCGTAGGGAGCCAGCTGCAGGCCGTTGGCGCCGTTGTTCTTGACGCTGTCGGTGACCGTGAACATCGCCTGGTCGTCGACGGCGATGAGGCGGGTGAAGATCAGGCCCAGGCCGTTGTCGAACGTCAGGGTGACGGGGGAGTTGGGACGCAGCACCTGGCCCGGCGCGGCGGTCCACAGCGTACGGCTATCGGGCAGGCCCGGCAGGTTGGCGCCGGCCCAGCCGAAATCGGCGAACCAGGCATGCTCTGCGCCCTCGGGGCGGAAGAGCTCGACCGGCGGCGAGTTCTTGTCGGTGGTCTCGGCGTACTTCTTCAGCAGCAGGTCGTCGATGCGGCCGCCCTTCAGGGCGATCGAGCCGGACAGGGCCGGGGTGTCGACGAGGACGCGCGGGCTCTGGGCCTTGGCCGCGTCGCGCGACAGGCGCAGCGGCGCGGGATTGCCGTTGGCGTCCAGGGTCACGCCCGGCTGCGTCGAGGCCTGGACCTGGGCGGCCTTCTTGGCGCGCGCCTCGATCTCGGCGCGCTTCTGCTGCGGACCCAGGATGAAGAACTGGTACCCGATCAGGATCACGAACGCGCTGACGATGAACATCAGCGTGTTTTTGTTGTCGTTCTGCATGGAGCGCTTAACCGGAAACTGTTTGATCGGGACGAGAAGAAGAGGCGGCGTTCGTAGAGGCGCCGGGTGATGGCTTGGGAACCTTGGGTCCCCCGCGATCATGCTCGGCGGCGAGGCTTATCAGCGCGGTTTTAACGTCGTCAAGCAAACGCCCCCAATCGCGCATCGTGGTTCCGCCGCGCGCGATGAACACATAGTCGTGCGAAGGGCGCGCATGAAGGGGCAGGACGAGCCGGGCGGCCTCGCGCAGGCGGCGCTTGGCGCGGTTGCGATCGACGGCTCCGCCGATCTTCTTGGTGGCGGTGAAGCCGACCCGGACGGTGGGGTCTTCGTCGGGGCGCTTGCGCATCTGGATGAAGACGGCGCCGCGCGACAGGGCCGGAGCCTTGGCCGCCAGCAGGAAGTCGGGGCGTTTGCGCAGACGCTCGAACTTCAGATCGGGCTTGAGATCAGACATGAAAAAAGCCGCCTTTCCGGCGAGAACCTGAAGTCAGGTCTGTGGAAAAGGCGGCTCTATTCATGGTCTCGCCTCCCGAGGGAGGATAAGCGGATGAACGCTTTTAGGCGGTCAGGCGCTTGCGGCCCTTGGCGCGGCGACGCGCGACGATCTTTTGACCGTTCTTGGTGGCCATACGCGCGCGGTAGCCGTGACGGCGGGCGCGCACGAGCTTCGACGGCTGGAAGGTGCGCTTCACGACGTGGCTCCGAAATGCAAAACGTTGGACGCGGAACTGAAGGGCCCCGCGAGTGAGGGGCGGTGGATAAAAGAACGGGGCGGGGATGTCAACCTGAGTCGGTTCAGGGACTTAAGGTTCTTCCCGCGCAGACTTTAGGACGCTCGGATCTTCACGACCTTCGAGGGTCCCGTCTGGCGCAGATCCTCGACCAGGTCGAACAGGGCGGCGCGGACCGCGGCCTCGTCGCCGGACCCGGCCAGGGCTTCCAGGGTCTCCAGGCGGGCGTCGGCGATCGTCGGGGCCGGCGACATGCGCACGGCCTCCATGATGCCGGGGGCCTTGGCGCGGACGACCTCGTTCACGTCGACCAGGGTCTCGGTCATCTTCTCGCCGGGACGCAGGCCGGTGATCTTGATGTCGATGTCGCGATAGGGCGTCAGGCCCTGCAGCTCGATCATCCGCTTGGCCAGGTCGATGATCTTGACCGGCTCGCCCATCTCCAGGGTCAGGACCCCGGCCTCGTCGGCGTCGGTGGCGATCATCGACAGGGCCACGGCCCGCAGCACCAGCTGCACGGCCTCGGGGATGGTCATGAAGTAGCGCTCGACATTGGCGTCGGTCAGGGTGACCGGGCCGCCGCGGGCGATCTGCTGCTTGAAGATCGGCACCACCGAGCCGGCCGAGCCCAGCACGTTGCCGAAGCGCACGATGCTGACGCGCATGTCGCCGCCGCCGCCGTATTGGCGGGCCACCGCCTCGGCGACACGCTTGGCCGCGCCCATGACGCTGGTGGGGGCCACGGCCTTGTCGGTGGAGATCAGGGCCAGGTGCGCCGCGCCGCAGGCCTTGGCGGCCATGGCGACGTTGCGGGTGCCGGTGACGTTGGTGCGCACGCCCTCGCAGGGGTGGTTCTCGACCAGGGTCACATGCTTCAGCGCCGCGGCGTGGAAGATGATGTCGGGCTTGAGGTCGGCGAACACCCGCGTGACCCGCGGCGCGTCGCGCACGTCGCACAGGATCTCGCGGCGCGGCAGGGCCGGGTGGCGCTCGGCGATCTCGCGGTCGATGTGGAAGAGATTGTATTCCGAGGCGTCGATCATGGTCAGCTGCGCGCAGCCGCTGGCGGCGATCTGGCGGCACAGCTCCGAGCCGATGCTGCCGCCGGCCCCGGTGACCAGCACCCGGCGGCCCGCGACCAGGGCGCGGACAGGCTCGGGATCCAGGCGTACGGGCGGGCGGCTGAGCAGCTCCTCGATGCTGATCTCGCGCAGGGTGGGCGTGGCGGCCGCGCCCATCTCGACCACGCCGTGGCGGCGCAGCAGGCGCACGCCCTCGGCCTTCAGCCGGCCCAGGCGCTCGGCCCCGAAGGTGCTCATGGCGCTGTCGGTCAGGAACAGGATGGCCGATGGCGACAGGCCGCTGTCGCGCAGCCGGCCCAGCACGGTGTCGAACTGGGCGATGGCCCCCAGCACGCAGACGCCGCGCAGCTCGTCGCCGGTTTCGCGGTCCAGCGGCGAGACGACGCCGATCGGGGCGTAGCGCTCGCCCAGGCCCGCCGGGGCGCGCAGGAAGGCCTCGGCCTCGTTGGCCGAGCCGACGATCAGCAGGCGCGGCAGGGACGGCAGCATCGAGGCCGGGCCCAGGCGCAGCACCGAGTCCAGCAACATCCGCTCATGCACGCTGCGGCGGAAGATGCGCAGGGCCGACAGCAGGGTGGCCTGGATCAGGGCCGCGCCGGCCACGGTCCGCAGGCCGCCGTCGATGCCCGGGTGCAGGAAGCGGGTCAGCACCATGAAGGTCGCCGCCGTCAGCACCGCCGAGCGGAACAGCCGCAGGTGGTCGCTGGCCGACACGAAGCGCCACGGCGCGCGCTCGACCCGGAACAGCAGTTCGACGATCAGCGCCGAGAGGGCGTACATCCCGGCCTGCAGCAGGCTGTCGGGCGTAAACGGCATGTCGATGACGAGGTAGCGGCCGGCCAGCAAGGCCAGACAGGCCAGAAGAACGTGCGTCGCGATCTTGCCAGCATGTCCGATCAAGGGAGCCTCGTTCGCCTGAGAGCCGGGGTGCGCCCGGGTAGAGTCAAAACTGTACCTAGCACGGCAAATCGTCGCAGTCGAAGTTTCAGACTCTCCGGAGCGGGAGGGTGTCCACAAGATCGCCGGTCGCGGCGGCGGGGGCCCCCACGGGACGCCTGACCAGAGCATCCGCCCGTGCGAAGACGCCGACCAGCGAGGAATCCTGATCGGGGAAAGTCGTGGCGACTGTTCGCCCCGCAGGATCGATGCTCAGGGCCGCGCGCATCCAGTGCTCGCGCGGGCCGCCGGCGGGCAGGGGATGAGCCAGGACGGCCGGGATCACCCGGACTTGGGCGTCGCCGCCCGACAGCGCCGCCAGCAGCGGCCGCAGGAACAGCTCGGCGCAGACCAGGGCCGAGGCCGGATTGCCCGGCAGGCCCAACACGCGACGGCCGTCTTCCAGCACGCCGAACCAGGTCGGCTTGCCGGGGCGCACGGCGACGGTCTCGACCGCCAGCGTCAGGCCCAGCGTGCGCAGGGCCGGCTTGACCAGGCCGTGGTCGCCGACCGAGGCCCCGCCGATGGTGACGATCAGGTCGGCATCGACGGGGGCCACTGTCGCAGCGATGGCGACGGCGTCGTCGGGCGCCGCGGTCAGGGGGACGGCCTCGCCCCCCCAGGGGCGGGCGAGGGCGGGGAGGGCGAAGGCGCGCACGCCGGGGGCGGGTTCGGGGGCTTGCACGGCTTGGGGTGGGCTCCTGCAAA
>CAZRPD010000237.1:0-6627 GCA_964601775.1 uncultured Caulobacter sp.
TGCGCATCGACTGGATGATCTTGCCGGGCATCGAGCCGATATAGGTGCGGCGGTGACCGCGGATCTCGGCCTCGTCACGCACGCCGCCGAGGCTCATGCGCACGAACTCGCGGCCGGTGGCCTTGGCCAGCGACTTGCCCAGCGAGGTCTTGCCGACGCCGGGAGGGCCGACGAGGCACAGGATCGGGCCTTTCAGCGAGTTGGTCCGGGCCTGGACGGCCAGATACTCGAGAATGCGTTCCTTGACCTTGTCCAGACCGTAGTGGTCGGCGTCGAGGATGCCCTCGGCCTCGACCATGTCGATCTTCTTGCTCTTGGCCTTGCCCCACGGGATCGACAGCAGCCAGTCCAGATAGTTGCGGACCACGGTGCTCTCGGCCGACATCGGGCTCATGTTGCGCAGCTTCTTCAGCTCGCTCTCGGCCTTGGTGCGGGCTTCCTTGGACAGCTTGGTCTTCTTGATGCGCTTTTCGAGATCGATCAGCTCGTCGCGCGCATCGTCAGGGTCGCCCAGCTCGCGCTGGATCGCCTTCATCTGTTCGTTCAGATAATACTCGCGCTGGGTCTTCTCCATCTGGCGCTTCACGCGCGAGCGGATCTTCTTTTCGACCTGCAGCACCGAGATCTCGCCTTCCATGAGGGCGAAGACCTTTTCCAGGCGCTTGGTGACGTCGAAGATTTCCAGCAGGTGCTGCTTGTCACCGATCTTCACCGACAGGTGGGCGGCAATGCTGTCGGCCAGCTTGCCAGGCTCGGCGATCTGCGGGATCGACGCCAGGGCCTCCGGCGGCACCTTCTTGTTCAGCTTCACGTAGTTTTCGAATTGCTCGACGACCGCGCGCGACAGGGCTTCGGCCTCAGGGCCGGCGCCTTCGTCTTCGCTGACCTCGCCGATCTGGGCCTCGTAGAAGGTTTCCTGATCGGTGAACTTGACGACCGCGGCGCGGCCCTTGCCCTCGACCAGCACCTTGACGGTGCCGTCGGGCAGCTTCAGCAGCTGCAGCACGGTGGCCAGGACGCCGACATCGAAGATGTCGCCCGGCGCCGGATCATCATCCGCCGAGTTTTTCTGGGTCACCAGCAGGATCTGCTTGTCGCCGCGCATCACCTCTTCGAGGGCGCGTACGGATTTGTCGCGGCCCACGAAAAGCGGCACCACCATGTGCGGGAACACAACGATGTCCCGGAGCGGCAACACAGGAAGCGTACGTAGTTCGGACATGTGCTCAATACTCCCGGCCTCGGCGCCCCTGGCGCCTGGCCCTGCGGGCCGCCGTAACTTCAGACGATGCGCCTGAGTCGAACGGCCCGTCCGCCCGTGACTGGACGAATGGTCGCTATTTATGTGGACGTTTTACAACAGGGTTCAAGCGTAGCGGGACGACAGCGGCGACAGGTCGCGCGTAGGCGGTAAAGCTAGGTCCCTCATGCCCCCTGCCCGCTCCAGCCAGGCAAGTTGTGCCAAGCACCCGACTTTTCGAGGCTTTTGCTCGCTCAAGCTGCCCGTGGCGCGGACGCCTCACCGGTCGTCCAAAGGGTGTACGACCACGTTTTATCCACGAAAAAGGCGCGCCCCCGAAATGGAGACGCGCCCAATTCTTGCGGCGAGCCTTCGGTTTTAGGCCGAAGCAGCCCCGCCCTTCTTCTCGGCGTAGATCAGCAGCGGCTGCGCCCGGCCTTCGACGACCTCGGCATTGACCACCACTTCCTCGACGCCCTCGTAGTTGGGCAGCTCGAACATGGTCTCCAGCAGGATGCCTTCCATGATCGACCGCAGACCGCGCGCGCCGGTCTTGCGGGCGATGGCCTTCTTGGCGACCTGGTGCAGCGCGTCCTCGGTGAAGGTGAGGCCGATGTTCTCCATCTCGAACAGGCGCTGGTACTGCTTGACGAAGGCGTTCTTCGGCTCGGTCAGGATCTTGACCAAGGCAGCCTCGTCGAGGTCCTCCAGGGTCGCGACCACCGGCAGACGGCCGATGAACTCCGGGATCAGGCCGAAGCGCTGGAGGTCGTCAGGCTCGACATTCCGCAGGATCTCGCCGGTGCGGCGCTCCTCCGGATCGGTGACCTTGGCCCCGAAGCCGATCGACTTGGCCGCGCCGCGCGCCGAGATGATCTTCTCGAGCCCGGCGAACGCGCCGCCGCAGATGAACAGGATGTTCGTCGTGTCGACCTGCAGGAACTCCTGCTGCGGATGCTTGCGCCCGCCTTGCGGCGGCACGGAGGCGACGGTGCCTTCCATGATCTTCAGCAGGGCCTGCTGCACGCCTTCGCCCGAGACGTCGCGGGTGATCGACGGATTGTCGGACTTGCGGCTGATCTTGTCGATTTCGTCGATGTAGACGATGCCGCGCTGGGCGCGCTCGACGTTGTAGTCGGCGGCTTGCAGCAGCTTCAGCACGATGTTCTCGACGTCTTCGCCGACGTAACCGGCTTCGGTCAGCGTCGTGGCGTCGGCCATCGTGAACGGCACGTCGATGATTCGGGCCAGCGTCTGGGCCAGCAGCGTCTTACCCGTACCGGTCGGACCGACCAGCAGGATGTTCGACTTGGCCAGTTCGACGTCGTTGTTCTTCGACGCGTGGTTCAGGCGCTTGTAGTGATTGTGCACCGCGACGGCGAGCACCTTCTTGGCGTGACCTTGGCCGATCACGTAATCGTCCAGGACTTCGCAGATCTCGCGCGGCGTAGGCACGCCGTCCTTGGACTTCACGAAGGCGATCTTGTGCTCTTCGCGGATGATATCCATGCAAAGCTCGACGCATTCATCACAAATGAACACCGTCGGCCCTGCAATGAGCTTGCGCACCTCGTGCTGGCTCTTTCCGCAGAAAGAACAATACAGAGTGCTCTTGGTGTCGCCGCTCGCGGCTTTCGTCATGATCGCTTCTCACACTATGGCGACTTACGGCTCATCGCCGGTGCCGCCCCTCCGAGCGCACACACCGCCACCGAAGTAGACAGGATATACGCCGGGAGTTGTCTAATCCTTGACATTCCCCGATCCGGGCTCGCTTCACAAGCCTTGGCGGCTCCTTTCCGCCTGAAACGCTGCGAAGCACCGGATCGTGTCATGACCTCGTCGTCTAATTTGGGCGATTGGCGGCAGGACGCAACCCATACCGCGCCTTGGGCCTTACGGCGGTCGGCGTAACCCCGTATGACGAGAGCCGGAATCGTTGAAACGGAGCGCGGACATCGCGCCCACACGGAAGGATCGATGGCGAAGCGTTCACTGATGGCCAAGGGCTTGAGCGCCTCGCGTCCGATGACCGGCGACCTGGGAGACGAACCCGCCCTGGTGGCGTTCGACTTCGACGGCACCCTGACGGTCAGGGACAGCTTCAACGCCTTCCTGAAGTGGCGCGCCGGCCGCAAGTGGACGCGCGGCGTCATCCGCCTGACCCCATCGCTGATCACTTATGTCTTCGATCGCAACCGCGCCAAGCTGAAGGCCGCGGCGATCCGGGAGTTCCTGAAGGGCGCCACGGTCGAGCAGATCGAGACCGACGCTCGCACCTTCGCGCAGAATCACGCCGCCTCGCTGCTGCGCCCTGACGCTTTGGCAGTCTGGCGCTCGTGGCGGGCCAAGGGCGCCAAGCTGGTGATCGTCACGGCGTCGCCCGAGATCACCGTCGCGCCCTTCGCCCGCGGCCTGGGCGCCGACATGCTGATTGGCACCCGCCTGATGACCAGCGAGGACGGCCGGGTGCTGGGCGGCCTGGACGGCAACAACTGCCGCGCCAAGGAGAAGGTGCTGCGCCTGCGTGAGGTCTTCGGCCCGGACGTCCACCTGACGGCCGCCTATGGCGACACCTCGGGCGACACCGAGATGCTGGCGATCGCCGACGAGAAGGGCTACCGCGTCTTCCGGGGCAAGCCGGCGTCCTAGGCCTGCTTATGGCAAGCCCTGAAACGCATTGGCCACGGCCTGGATCGCCTGAGCCTCGCGCTGAGCCCAGTCCGCGCCCGTAATCCGGACATAGCGGACGCCCCGCTTCACCAGTTCCGCTTCGCAAAGCCGGAAGAACCGTCGCCGATCCGCGTCGTCGGGAAAGTATCGCGTGCCGTCGTCGACCCACGAGGCCTCGACATCGCACAGCAGGTACAGGTCCGCGTAGTCGTCGAACGCATCGAACCACGGGTCTCGCCCCGCCCCCAGCATGGTCGCCCAGACCCCGCTCAGCACCGGGTCGGTGTCTTCTATCAGGATGCGATTGGCCTGCCGCTTGGCGGCCGCGACCGCCGCCCTATGGCCCTGGACGATCCGCCGGATGTCCTCGCCCCCGACCGTGACGCCGAAGGCCTCGGTGTAGGTGCGGCCATACTCCGGCGCCGCGACGGTGCGAAACCTGTCGACCAGGACCTGGGCCAGCGTGGTCTTGCCGGTCGATTCAGGACCGAACAGACAGACCCGCTTGACGAAATGTGGTCGCACGGGCTGCGGGATATAGTCCCATTGTCCGAAGGGATCGGCGCGCACTGCCGTGCCCGAGACCGGCCTCGCCGAGCGCGCGGCGTCCACGGGAACGAACCGCGCCCCGACCTCGGCCGCCAGGCGATGGCCATAGTCCTCGGACGCGAAGACCACATCGGGGTCACCGGCATAGCGACGAACGACGTCGCGCCAGATCGGCCAGAAGTCAGGATGATCCGCCGGCTCCTGCGGCAGGTCCTCGCCGCACCACAGCACGCGCGCCTTGGGGAAAAGCTCCTGCATCCATCGCCAGCGCAGCTCGCCCGCGATCGGCTCGCTCTCCAGGGAGCAAACCAGGATGGTGAGCGCTTCGCAGTAGGCCGATGCGAAGTCGCAGAGGAACACGTGACCCTGGTGCGGCGGCATGAACTTGCCCAGCACGAACCCGGTCGCGGGCTTGGCCAGGAAATCCGTCATGCCGCCACCTCGGCGCGTCGCGCCTTGCGCCAAGACCACGCGCCGTAGAACACGTTGAAGAACAGCACGACGTAGAGCGCCGTCGTCCACCAGAGGCCCTGGCGCGCGTAGACGTAGACCGACAGCAGATTGACCACGCCCCAGACGGACCAGTGCTTGATCTGCTTCCGGTCGAGAAGAAACTGCGCCAGCACGCTGAGGGCCAGGATCGTCGTGTCCAGCCACGGTGAGCGAGCATCGGTCACGCGAACCAGCACCGTCGCGACCAGCAGGCTGAGCACTGAGGCCGCCACCAGAGCCAGCCCCACCCTGCCCCACGACCAGTCGCCGATCGACGGAGGACGACCATGGTCGCCACGCGTCCAGAACCACCAGCCATAAAGCTGGATCACGACGAAATAGACCTGCAAGCCAGCGCTGGCGTAGAGCTTGGCCTCCCAGAACACCCAGAAGAACAGGGCCGTCGCGACAAGGCCGACCGGATAGAGCGCGGTCCGCAGGCGAACCGTCAGGAACACGCTGGCCACGGTCAGCAACGTCGCGGCGATCTCAACCCAGTTCAAGGCCACTCCCTGGCGCGACATCTTCCTCATCGCCCTAGTGGCTTTGAGCAAAGGCCGCAATCGAGCGCGAGAGCCGAATGAAAAAAGGCCGCCGATCTCTCGATCGACGGCCTCCGTCATGCTGTTCGAAGCGACGCCTACTCGGCGCCGGCCTCGGCCGCGTCGCGGCTGTCGTAGACGTGGTCGACCAAGCCCCAGGCCTTGGCTTCGTCGGCGCTCATGAAGTGGTCGCGGTCGAGGGTCTTTTCGACTTCCTCATAGGTGCGACCGGTGTGCTTGACGTAGATCTCGTTCAGGCGGCGCTTGGTCTTGATGATGTCTTCGGCGTGGCGCTCGATGTCCGAGGCCTGGCCGCGGAAGCCGCCCGAAGGCTGGTGCACCATGATGCGGGCGTTCGGCAGCGCGATGCGCTGGCCCGGCGCGCCGGCTTGCAGCAGCAGCGAGCCCATCGAGGCGGCCATGCCCATGCACACCGTCGAGACCGGGCTCTTGATGTATTGCATGGTGTCGTAGATCGCGAGGCCCGACGTCACCACGCCGCCCGGCGAGTTGATGTACATGGCGATCTCTTTCTTGGGGTTCTCCGACTCCAGGAACAGCAGCTGGGCGCAGATCAGGCTGGCCATGCCGTCCTCGACCGGACCGGTCAGGAAGATGATCCGCTCCTTCAGCAGGCGCGAGAAGATGTCGAACGCGCGCTCGCCGCGGCTGGTCTGCTCGACCACCATCGGAACCAGGTTCATCGCCGTCGCCATCGGATCGTACATCATGGGGGTTCGCCCTTTGTCGTGTGTCTTGTCGCGCGAAAACGAATCAGCCCCCGCGCGCCGTCGCTCACGCATATCGCGTGGCGCTTAACAGGTTGCAAGGAGCCGGGCCTTTCGAGCGCGCACGAAAAAGGCGCGGTCCTTGCGAACCGCGCCTCGTTTCTTTCAGCTTTCGCCGGCTTTTAGCCGCCGTAGCCTTCCGGCAGGTCGTCTTCTTCCAGGAGCTCGTCCTTGGAGACTTCCTTTTCCTCGATCTTGGCCTTGCCGAAGATCAGATCGACGACCTTGTCTTCGTAGATCGGCGCGCGCAGGGCGGCCTGCAGGTCGGCGCGCTGGCGGTACATGTCGAAGACCTGCTGGGCTTGCGGGCCGTACTGGCGAGCTTCGCGCATGATCGCGTCGG
>CAZRPD010000238.1:0-6541 GCA_964601775.1 uncultured Caulobacter sp.
GCCAGATAGGCCGGGTCGCCATAGCAGGCCGCCGCCGCCGCCAGGCCCGGGCGGCCCTTGTGGGTGGGGATCATGCTCTTGAGCGTCCGCACCCGGTCGGCGCGGGCGGCGACGAAGCCGACCCGCAAGGACGCCAGACCATAGACCTTGGAGAAGGTGCGGGCGACGATCACGTCGTGGCCGGCCCGGGTCAGGTCCATCATCGAGTTGCGCACCGGATCGGGGCTGATCTCGATATAGGCCTCGTCGACGATCACCGGGCAGGTCTTGGCCATCTCGAGGCAGAAGGCCCGCAAGGCGTCGGCGTCCAGCAGCAGGCCGGTCGGATTGTTGGGATTGCAGATATAGACCGCGCCCGCCTTCGTCGCCTTGGCGCGCTCGGCCAGGGCCGGCAGGTCGATCTGCTGGTCGGCCGCCAGCGGGACCCATTCCAGCTTGGCGCCCTGGCGTTCGGCATAGGACAGGGGCGTGGCGTAGCTGGGCTGGGCCGAGACGATCGGGCCGGCCTTGGCGAAGGCGGTCGATAGCAGCGACAGCGCCTCCAGCGAGCCGTTGCACAGGCCGACCTGCTCGGGCTTCAGGCCATCGCGCTGGGCGATCAGCTTGACCAGCGGCGGCTCCAGCTCCCAGCCGTAATAGGGCAGGTCGGCCATCGCCTTGACCGCGGCCTGGCGGGCGGCGGGGGAGGGGCCGAATGGATTTTCGGTGACGCCCAGATGGGCGCGGATCGCCGGCGGGGCGGTAGGGTCGACCGAGGTCTCGGCCGCCAAGGCCATGGACGGCGCCCCAAAACTCGGAGCCAGGGCCGCGCCGCCGATCAGAAGTCCTCGCCGCGTCGCGTCCATGTCTCGCCCTCCGTTGAAGCCGCGCCTAGTTGGACCCGGTGGGTGACAGCTTCAAGACGATCCTCAAACCGGGGCGATCGGAAGCGCCGTCGTGAACTTGATCTGCTCCATCGCGAAGCTGGAGGACACGTCGGTGAGCGGCGCGGTGGCGATCAGGCGCTTGTAGAAACGGTCATAGGCGGCGATGTCGCGGACCACGACCTTGAGCAGGTAATCGACGTCGCCGCTCATCCGGTAGAACTCGACGACTTCCGGCAGGGTCTTGGCCCCCGCTGCGAACGTGCTGAGCCAATCCTCGTCATGGCGACCGGTCTTGACCGCCACGAAGACGGTCAGGCCGAGGTCCAGGGCTTCGCGATTGAGCAGCGCGACGCGGGCGGTGATGACGCCGCTGTCCTGCAGGCGTTTGACCCGCTTCCAGCACGGCGTCTGGGTCAGGCCGACCCGCTCAGCCAGGTCGGCGATGGCGACCGTGGAATCTTCCTGCAGGATCGCCAGCAGGCGCCGGTCAATCTGATCAAGATCAATCATCTCCGTCATGTCCCTGTGCGAGAATGGAATTCTCTCTACGCTCGGATCGGCGGGCAATCCAGTAATGCGTTTCTTCTGAACCTGCCCATCCTAGGCGGCCTGGCAAATCAGCGAGGCCGCCATGCTTGGGTCCTTTACCCGTCATCCGAAGTCCGTCGGCGAAAGCTATGGCGAGCACATGGGCGTGGCCTGGAGCTTCGGCTTCACCCTGCTGGGCGCAGGCCTGGCCTGCATCGTCCACGGCATTCTGCCGTTCGCCTTCGAGCGCACTGGCAGCCAGACCGTCCGCCGCCTGAACGAGCGACTCTCGAATCGTACAGCACGCGCCGACAAGCCCTTCGCTGGCGAGACCGTCCGGGGATGACGGCCGCCGCGCTTCGGCTGGAAGCAGGCAAGCTGGGGCCGGGACTGGTCACCGGCCTGCTGCTGGCGATTCTGGCCAAGCTCCTGTCGCAGAGCCTGCATGCTCCCGCGCCGCTGATCGCGGTGGTGCTGGGCATGATGCTGGGCGCGCTGAATCTGCAGGCCCAGCTGTCGGCGGGTCTCGACATCTTCGCCAAGCCCGGGCTTCGGCTCGGTGTCGCCATGATGGGCGCGCAGATCAGCTGGGCCGAATTCGCCGCCCTGGGCGGTCCGGCCATCCTGGCCAGCGGCGTCGTCGTGCTGGGCGGTCTGGCCATCGGCGCGGCCGCGGGCCTCGCCCTGGGCCTGCCGTTCGCCGAGGCGCTGATCGCGGCCGCCGCCTGCTCGATCTGTGGGGCCTCGGCCGCCCTGGCCGCCTCGCAGGCCGCGCCGGCCAGTCCCGCCAACCAGCGCACGACTGCCCTGGTCATCGTCGGCGTCAACCTGCTCTCGACCGTGGCCATGCTGGCCTATCCGCCGCTGGCCAATCTGCTGGGGCTGACGACTCATCAGGCGGGTGTGTTCTTCGGCCTCTCCATTCACGACGTCGCCCAGGTCGCCGGGGCCGGGGCCTCGGTCTCGCCCGAGACGGCCAGCACCGCCGCGCTGGCCAAGCTGGCCCGCATCGTCTGGCTAGGCCCGGCGGTGGTGCTGATCGGCCTGCTGCTGACTCGTTCGAAGGACGGCGGTCGCGTGTCGGGGCTGAAGGCCCCGCCGCTGTTCGTGCTGGGCTTCGCCGCCCTGGCCGCCGCCCGGGGCCTGAACCTGATCCCCCCGGGGATGGTCGAGGTGCTGGCGGCCTGTTCCAGCTTCCTGCTGCTGGCCGGCGTCGGCGCCATTTCGGCCAAGCTGGGACCCCAGGCCCTGATGCAGGTCAAGCCGCGCCTGGCGATGATGCTGGGCACGGTCACCGTGGCCGTCGCGGTCCTGGCCTACGCCCTGGCGAGGATATTCTTCTAACGACACGGGGTTGGCGGGGACGAAAAGCGCCTTCATGGTCCCGCTCAAGAGTCGGAGGAACTGAGACCTTGAGCTTCTGGACGCGCCGCAAGGCGATCGACACCATCACCGCCGGGCACGACGGCGCCCATCAACTGAAGAAGACCCTGAGCTGGTACCATCTGGTCGCCCTCGGGGTCGGGGCCATCGTCGGCACCGGCATCTATACCCTGACCGGCGTCGGGGCGGGGCTGGCCGGGCCGGGCGTCATCCTGTCGTTCCTGATCGCCGGGGCGGTCTGCGCCTGCGCCGCGCTCTGCTACGCCGAGCTGTCGACCATGATGCCGGCGGCGGGCAGCGCCTACACCTACAGCTATGCCGCCATGGGCGAGCCGATCGCCTGGGCGGTCGGCTGGAGCCTGATCCTGGAATACACCCTGGTCTGCGCAGCCGTGGCCGTCGGCTGGTCGGCCCACGCGCACGGCCTGTTCGCGGCGGCGGGCTTTCCGGACTATCTGCTGGCCGGGCCGCACGTCGAACTGGCCGGCGGCGGGCGCGGCCTCGTCAACCTGCCGGCCGTGATCATCTCGATGGCGGTGGCGGGCCTGCTGGCGCTCGGCACCCGCGAGAGCGCCACGGTCAACATGGTCCTGGTCTTCGTGAAGATCGTCGCCCTGGTCGTGTTCGTGGCCCTGTGCCTGCCCGTGTTCAACGCCAGCCACTTCACGCCGTTCATGCCCAACGGCTTCCAGGCCCATGTGCCCGCCGGGGCCGCGCCAGACGCCGCTAAAATTGGCGTCATGGCCGCCGCCAGCCTGATCTTCTTCGCCTTCTACGGCTTCGACGCGGTGTCGACCGCCGCCGAGGAGACCAAGGATCCCAAGCGCGACCTGACCATCGGCATCGTCGGCTCGATGGCCGCCTGCACGGCGATCTACATGATCGTCGCCGCTGTCGCGATCGGGGCCTCGCGCGCCGAGGTCTTCTCCGCGAGCGAGGCGCCCCTGGTCTTCATCCTCGAGAGCCTGAACCACGCCAAGGTCGCCGGCTTCGTGGCCCTGGCCGCCGTCATCGCCCTGCCGACCGTGATCCTGGCCTTCATGTACGGCCAGAGCCGGATCTTCTTCGTCATGGCCCGCGACGGCCTGCTGCCGCGCGCCCTGTCCAAGGTCAACGCCAAGACCGGCACGCCGGTGCTGATGACCCTGCTGACCGGCGCGCTGTCGGCGGTGATCTCGGGCTTCCTGTCGCTGAAGGACATCGCCGAGCTGGCCAATGCCGGCACGCTTGCCGCCTTCATCGCCGTCGGCGTCTCGGTGATCGTGCTACGCCGCCGCGAGCCGAACCGTCCGCGGGTGTTCTCCACGCCGCTGTGGCAGGTCGTGGCCCCGGCCGGGGTGCTGGGCTGCCTCTATCTGTTCTCCAGCCTGCCGGCCAAGACCCAGCTCTACTTCCTGTACGCCCACATCATCGGGGCGGTGATCTACTTCGCCTACGGCAAGCGCAAGAGCGTGTTGGCCCAGGCCGAGAAGGCCGCTCAGTAGGGCTCTTCCATTCTTGAGGGCCATCGCTACAGTCCGCGTCAAAACAAGTGTTTGATAACGGGAGAAGCGCATGGCCCTCGATCTGGAAACCCGCGAGCAGCTGCTGGAGACGGTGGCGCGCTTCGTGGCCGAGCGCCTGCGCCCCATCGAGGCCAAGGTCGCCGAGGATGACGCCGTCCCCGCCGAGGTGATTGAGGAGATGAAGGGCTTGGGGCTCTTTGGCCTCTCCATCCCCGAGGACTTCGGGGGCCTGGGCCTCAACATGGAGGAAGAGGCGCTGGTGGCCATTGAGCTGGGCCGCGCCTCGCCGGCCTTCCGCTCGGTGTTCGGCACCAATGTCGGCATCGGCAGCCAGGGCCTGGTGATGTTCGGCTCGGACGAGCAGAAGGCCAAGTGGCTGCCCGGTATCGCGTCCGGCGAGGTGATCACCTCCTTCGCCCTGACCGAGCCCGAGGCCGGGTCCGACAGCGCCGCGGTGCAGACGCGGGCGACGCTGGATGGCGACCACTATGTGCTGAACGGTGGCAAGCGCTTCATCACCAACGCCGGCAAGGCGTCGCTGTTCACGGTCATGGCCCGCACCAATCCGGACGTGAAGGGCGGCGGCGGGGTCTCGGCCTTCCTGGTCCCGCGCGACTCGCCGGGTCTCTCGGTCAGCAAGCCCGAGAAGAAGATGGGCCAGCAGGGCGCCCACATTCACGACGTCACCTTCGACAATGTCCGCGTGCCGGCCGAGAATCGCCTGGGCGAGGAGGGCGAAGGCTTCAAGGTCGCCATGCAGGTGCTGGACCGCGGCCGCCTGCACATCGCCGCCGTCTGCGTGGGCGTGGCCGCGCGGCTGATCGCCGACTGCGTGGCCTATGCGTCGGAGCGCAAGCAGTTCGGCCAGCCGATCGCCAGCTTCCAGCTGATCCAGGCGATGATCGCCGACAGCAAGACCGAGGCCCTGGCGGCCAAGGCCCTGGTCATGGACACCGCCCGCAAGCGCGACGGCGGGGCGGGTATCGTGCTGGAGGCGGCGGCCAGCAAACTGTTCGCCTCGGAGATGGTCGGCCGGGTCGCCGATCGGGCCGTGCAGGTGTTCGGCGGGGCTGGCTATGTCGCCGACTATGGAATCGAACGCCTTTATCGCGACGTGCGAATCTTCCGGATCTACGAGGGGACCAGCCAGATCCAGCAGCTGGTCATCGCCCGCGAGACCCTGAAACGCGGCGGCTAGGGGTGCGACGGTTCGTCACGGCCAGGCTCTGGTCGTGACGGGTGGCCGACAGCGTTTCCATCGCGCCAGCCTCTGTCGTGCAAAGGTTTTCAGCCGAACGGGGCGCGCTGGTCGTGTCGATGCACGTTCAGGATGTTGCGTCGAACCGCCGCGTCGTCCGGACGAAGATTTAAGTCCGCGTTAAGCACGACCGCCGAGCCTTGCGCCCGACATCAACGGGGGCGGCTATGAGCCAGGATCACGCGATCAGCGAACGAGTGGCGTTCATGGGTTTGGACGACAAGGCCCGCAGCGCCTTGCGCGACCTGCGGCCCGTCATCCGCAAGACCATCGGCCCCGCGCTGGACGCCTTCTATACCAAGGTCCGGGCCACGCCCGAGACCCGCAAGTTCTTCGGCAGCGACAGTCACATGCAGTCGGCCTCGGGCCGCCAGCAGTCGCACTGGGACCTGATCTCCAGCGCCGAGTTCGACCAGAGCTACGTCCAGGCCGTGCGCACCATCGGTCAGACCCACGCTCGTATCGGCCTGGAGCCGCGCTGGTACATCGGCGGCTACGCCATCGTCACCGAGCACCTGATCCGCGCCGCCATCGACGAAGTGTGGCCCAAGGGCTTCATGGCCAAGGGTGATCCGGCCAAGGCCGGCGACAGCCTGAGCGCGCTGATGAAGGCGGTCATGTTGGACATGGACTTCGCCATCTCGATCTATCTGGAAACCATCGAGGCCGAGCGTCAGCGCCTGGAAGCCACCCGCCAGGCCAACGAGCAGGCGCAGATGGCCGTCGTCCAGGCGCTGGGCGACGCGCTGGACCGTCTGGCCCAGGGCGATCTGGTCGGCCGGATGAGCAGCGACGTGACGCCGGAATTCCAGAAGCTGAAGGACGACTTCAACAACGCCGTCGGCATCCTTGAGCAGGCGATGAGCCGGGTGGCCGAAGCCACCGACGGCATTCGCTCGGGCACGGACGAGATCGGCGTGGCTGCCGACGACCTGTCGCGCCGCACCGAGCAGCAGGCCGCCAGCCTGGAAGAGACCGCCGCGGCGCTGGACGAGATCACC
>CAZRPD010000239.1:0-6505 GCA_964601775.1 uncultured Caulobacter sp.
CAGGTAGACCAGATCCTCGGTGCCGATATTGCCGGTGGCGTTGGGCGCGAAGGGGCAGCCGCCCAGACCGCCGACCGAGGCGTCCAGCACGTCGATCCCGGCCTCGACGCTGGCGAAGGCGTTGGCCAGGCCCGTGTTGCGGGTGTCGTGGAAGTGCATGCGCAGCTTGGTGTCCGGCGCGGCGGCCTTGGCGGCCGCGATGCGGCGGCGGACCGTCCAGGGATCGGCCACCCCGATGGTGTCGGCGATGGCGATCTCGGCCACGCCCAGGGCGGCGGCTTCACGGACGATGGCCACGACCTGGTCTTCCGACACCTCGCCGTCGAACGGACAGCCGAAGGCCACCGAGATCGTCGCGGTGATCGGCGGACCGCCCTCGACCGCCTGGCGCTCGGCGATGGCGGCCAGCGTATCGAGCTGCTGGCTGACCGTCGCGCCTTGGTTCCTGATCCCGAAACCGTCCGAGGCGCAGACCACGACATTGGCCTCGTCGCAGCCGGTCGAGAGGCAGCGGTCCCAGCCGCGCATGTTCAGCACCAGGCCGATGCGCGAGCGCAGGGGATCCGCTGGCAGGGCGGCCATGATCTCCTCGGCCCCGGCCATCTGCGGCACGCGAGCCGGATTGACGAACGAGACGACCTCGGTGCGCCGGGCGCCGGCGGCCTCCAGCCTGCGGATCAGGTCGAGCTTTTCGTCGACCGACAGGATGGCCTTTTCGTTCTGCAGGCCGTCGCGCGGGCCGACCTCGACGATCTCGATGAAGCGGCTCATCGGTTGACCTCTTCCTCGGCGGCTTCTTCCGGCGGCAGGGCGTGGGGCTCGCCGCGATAGATCGTCAGCTTTTCCTGGTCGCCGTCGGAATAGTTCAGGCCCTGGACCACGGCGACCGGACGTGGGGTCAGCCCAAGCTCGGCCAGGGCGTCGCGGAAGGGCTTTTCCTCGCGGGCTTCGACCACGGCGGGGCGGCCCTCGGCGACGGCGTCGGCGGCGCCTTCGCCGGTCGTCAGTTCCGTGGCCGTACCCAGCTGGAAGATCAGGCTGGGCTCGGCATAGCCGGTGACGGCCACCGGGCCGGCCGCGCCCGAGCGCGGCGACAGGCGGGTCTGGTCCAGGGCCTGGGTGATGTCCTTGGACAGGAACAGCGGCTCCAGGCGTGGGATCAGGCCGGCGGTCAGGGCGATGTGGGCGGCGATGCCCAGGGCGCCGGCCGTGACCAGGGCCCGCACCGAACCCTTCTTCAGCAGCAGCACGGCGCCGGCGATCCCGGCGGCCAAGGCCAGCAGGGCGGCCAGGGCGGTCCAGACCAGGTCGCCGCCGGTTCCGAACTTCACTTGGCCGTAAACGGCGACGGCGGCCAGCAGGGCGCCGATGAAGACCGACAGGACGGCCCCGATCCAGCGCACGCGCGGGCCCAGCGGCTCGCGCACGGCTGCGGCCATCAGCATGGCCAGGCCGCCGTAGCCGGGCAGGGCGTAGTGGACGAGCTTGGTGGGCAGGATCTCGAACATCAGCCAGGTCGGGATCAGCCAGCACAGAGCAAAGCGCACGCCGGGCTCATGGCGCTTGGTCCAGCCCAGCACCAGGGCGGCGGGCAGCAGCAGGGTAGCCGGGAACGACAGCAGCGGCGCGAGCAGGGCGTGATAGCCGAACGGTCCGGAGTGACCCTCCTGACCACCGGCCAGCTTGGGGGCGAGGTCGGCGCCCACCGCTGCGCCCCAGAAGGCGCCGTCGGTGGCCACAGTGATCATCATCGCCCACGGCAGGGTGATCGCCGCGAACAGGATCAGGCCCCAGGTCCAGCCCAGGTCTTTCATCCAGCGCGCCTTGCGATCCCAGATGGCCAGGGCGACCATCGCGAAGATCGCCACCAGAAGGCCGACCGGCCCCTTGATCAGCGCCGCCAGCGACAGGCCCATCCAGAAGGCGAACTTGGTCCACTTGCCGGCCGTCTCGCCCTTGAGATGGGCGGCGTAGACCCGCGCCAGGGCGGCCATGGCCAGGGTGGTCGTGCCGCACAGCATGGCGTCGGTCTTGGCGATCAGGGCCTCGGTCGACAGCAGGAAGGTCGCGCCCAGGATCGACCCGGCGACCAGGCCGGTGCGCGGGTCCAGCAGCGCGGCCGCGCCCCAGGCCACGGCCGCCGCCGCCAGCATTGCGCCCAGCAGCGAGGGCAGGCGATAGGCCCAGATCCGCCGGTCCTCCTCGTCGGAGAACGCCTTGACGGTCACCGCCTGCATCCAGTGGATGCCGACCGGCTTCTTGAAGCGCGGCTGGTCCTGGAACTTGATGACCACGTAGTCGCCGGTTTCCAGCATCTGCGAGGTGGCCTGGGCGAAGCGCGACTCGTCGCGGTCCAGCGGCGGCATGGCGAGCAGGCCGGGCAGGCCAGCGATCAGGGCGACCAGGGCGGCGAACAGGGGGCCGCGCCACCCGCGGCTCCAGTCATCCAGGCGAGATTCAAGCGTCATGCCGCCAGCTTTAGCACGATCCTTTCCTGTGGGAATTTTTCGGCTATGAGAGGACGATGACCGCCACCCCCGATTTTTCCGTCGTCGTGCCCGTCTTCGACGAAGGCGGCGCCGCGCCCAGCCTGGCGCGCGAGATCGCCACCGCCTTCGCCGGCGAAAACTACGAGATGATCTTCATCGACGACGCCAGCCGCGACGACACCAAGGCCCTGCTGGTGGCGCTGAAGGCCGAGATTCCGCAACTGCGCGTGCTCTCCCACCGCAAGAACTCGGGCCAGAGCCGCGCCGTGCGCAGCGGCGTGCTGGCCGCCCGCGCGCCGATCGTCGTGACCCTGGACGGCGACGGCCAGAACGATCCGGCCGACGCGCCGCGCCTGGCGAAAGCCTTGCAGGCCGGCCCCGCAAACCTCGCCTTGGTCGGCGGCGAGCGCGTCAAGCGCCAGGACAGCAACGCCAAGCGCTTCGCCTCGAAGTTCGGCAACGGCGTGCGCAAGCGCCTCTTGAAGGACACCGCCAACGACACCGGCTGCGGGCTGAAGGCCTTCAAGCGCGAGGCCTTCCTGCGCCTGCCGTACTTCGATCACATCCACCGCTACATCCCCGCCCTGATGCTGCGCGAGGGCTATGACGTCGCCTTCCAGCCGGTGAACCATCGCCACCGCGAGACCGGCGTGTCGAAATACACCAACTTCGGCCGCCTGAAGGCCTCGGTGTCCGACCTGATGGGCGTGATGTGGCTGCAGACCCGGGCGCGCAATCCCCAGGGCGTGGACGAGGCGTAACGCTCGGTACGCGAGCCGGCTTCACCGCAACGAAAAATGCGGCTACGGCTTAACCATGGCATGAAGTTCTCAGCACATGCCAAGGGGGGAAGCTCGATGTTCGCCGCGGTTCCGCTGCTGGCCTTGCCGGTGCTGATCTACAACCTGATCGCCCTGACCCTGGCGAACGGCTTCAAGGCTGCCGACGCCAGCGTCCGGATGAACGACACGCTGTTCACCATCCACATGACCTCGCGGGCCGAGTGGGCCGTCAGCCTGGGCGACTTACTGCTGGCCGCCTCGCTGGTGGTGCTGTTCGTCGAGCTGCTGAAACCCACCACCAGCCGCCGCATCGCCATCATCAACCACTCGCTGTCGATGGTGCTGTTCATCATCTGCCTGGTGGAATTCCTGCTGCTGCCGGCCTTCGCCACCTCGACCTTCTTCCTGGTCACCCTGATGGTGCTGCTGGACGTGCTGGCCGGGTTTATCGTGACGATCGTCGCCGCCCGGCGGGACGTGGATTTCGGGGACCACTGAGGGGCGCTGTGCGTCCTTCGAGGCTCGGCTACGCCTCGCACCTCAGGATGAGGAATTCTAGCAAACGTCCTCATCCTGGGGCGCCCGCGCAGCGGGCCTCGAAGGACGCACCTACTCCGGAAAGCCGCCCGTCTGGCGCAGCGCCTCGCCCAGGGCCATGGCCGCCGTGGTCGCCAGGTTCATCGAGCGCGTGTCGGGCCTGATCGGAATGACGATCCGTCCCTGCGCCGCCGCATGCACCTCGTCCGGCGCGCCCTTGCTCTCGTTGCCAAACAGCAGGGTGTCGCCGGCCTGGAACTCAAAGCGGTGAAAGGGCGTCGCGCCACGCGTCGTGAACAGCAGCAGGCGGCCTTGCGCCCGTTCCGGCGCCTTAAGGAATGTATCCCAGTTGTCGTGGCGCTGAAGATGCGCCAGCGGCCCGTAATCCAGGGCCGCGCGCTTCAAGCTTTTGTCGTCCAACGGGAAACTGCAGGGCTCGATGACGTCCAGCCCGACCCCGAAACAGGCCGACAGTCGGATGGCGGCCCCGACGTTTTGGGGAATGCCTGGTTGAAAAAGTGCGATGCGCATAATAAGCGATCCAACCACAAAGGCAGCAGGGGCTTTGCCACGAATCGAAAGGGCTTGCGGACTTCGTCCGCGCGTCCGATAGGTCGAGCCAACCGCTGCCTTGTGGTGGAGATCCGCTTGCGGGTCGAGCAATTATGTAGCGTCGCAAGACGCTCCTCCATAGCCGGGCCGTTCGCGGGCTGGCGGAATTGAAGGGTAACTAGGTGGCCGACACCGCCGTGGGCGCAACGACCGAGCCGGAACACGGGAGCGATCCCTCCCGGCGCGATTTCATTCACATCGCCGCGATCGCGGCCGCCGCTGGCGGCGGCGCAGCGCTGGTGTGGCCGTTCATCGACCAGATGAACCCGTCCGCGGACACGCGGGCCTTGGCCTCGACCGAGTTCGACCTGACCAAGGTCGCCGAAGGCCAGCAGGTGACGATCAAGTGGCGCGGCAAGCCGCTGTTCGTGCGTAACCGCACGAAGGCCGAGATCGACAAGGCCGTGGCTGATGACGGCGCCAACCTGCCCGATCCCCAGAAGGACGCCGACCGGGTGAAGCCCGGCAAGTCCAACTGGCTGATCGTCGGCGGCAACTGCACCCACCTGGGCTGCGTGCCGACCTTCGGCGGTGGCGAGTACGGCGGCTGGTTCTGCCCCTGCCATGGCTCGGTCTATGACACCTCGGGCCGTATCCGTAAGGGCCCCGCGCCCACGAACCTGGTGGTTCCGGAATACGCCTTCCTCACCGACACCAAGGTCAAGATCGGCTAAGCGATATGAGCGGACATTCGACCTATCAACCGAAGACCGGCATCGAGCGTTGGCTCGACGCTCGTCTGCCGATCGTGCGTCTGGGCTATGACTCGTTCGTCGACTATCCCACGCCGCGCAACCTGAACTACTGGTGGACCTTCGGCGCGATCCTGTCGCTGTGCCTGGTCTCCCAGCTGATCACCGGCATCATCCTCGTGATGCACTATAACCCCAGCGCGCAGGGCGCCTTCGCTAGCGTCGAGCACATCATGCGCGACGTGAACTACGGCTGGCTGATCCGCTACATGCACGCCAACGGCGCGTCGATGTTCTTCATCGCCGTCTACATCCACATGCTGCGCGGCCTGTACTACGGCTCCTACAAGGCGCCTCGCGAAGTGCTGTGGCTGCTGGGCTGCGTGATCTATCTGCTGATGATGGCCACCGCCTTCATGGGCTACGTCCTGCCCTGGGGCCAGATGTCGTTCCACGGCGCCGTCGTCATCACCAACCTGTTCGGCGCGCTGCCGCTGGTGGGCGAAAGCATCACCACCTGGCTGTGGGGCGGCTTCGCGGTCGACAACCCGACCCTGAACCGCTTCTTCTCGCTGCACTACCTGCTGCCCTTCATGATCACCGGTGTCGTGATCCTGCACATCTGGGCCCTGCACGTGGTCGGCCAGAACAACCCGACCGGCGTCGATCCGAAGTCGAAGGCCGACACCGTCGCCTTCACGCCGTACGCGACGATCAAGGACGGCTTCGCGGTCAGCGTCTTCCTGATCCTCTTCGCCTTCTTCGTCTTCTACATGCCCAACGCGCTTGGCCACGCCGACAACTATGTCGAGGCCAACCCGCTGGTGACGCCGTCGCACATCGTTCCGGAATGGTACTTCCTGCCGTTCTACGCGATCCTGCGCGCCGTGCCGGACAAGCTGATGGGCGTGCTGGCCATGTTCGGCGCCATCGCCTGCCTGTTCGCCCTGCCGTGGCTGGACACCTCGAAGGTGCGCTCGATGCGCTACCGCCCGACCGCGAAGATCTACTTCCTGTTCTTCCTGGTGGCCTGCATCATCCTGGGCTTCTGCGGCGCCAAGCTGCCTGACGATCCGGTGATCCCGCACCTGACCACGTTCCAGCTGGGCGGTTCGGACCTGAACAGCTTCGTGTGGCTCAGCCGCGCGGCTTCGCTCTACTACTTCGCTTTCTTCCTGGTCGTGCTCCCGGTCCTGGGTCTGGTCGAAAAGACCCTGCCGGTTCCGGATTCGATCGCCTCGCCGGCCCTGTCGGCCGACGCCAAGAAGGGTTGATCCCGATGCTCCGCAAACTCTCCGTTATCGCGGCGGGCGTCGGCATCCTCGTGGCCGGGGGCGCCCGCCCCGCCCCGGCCCCAGGGGGCGGCCCGGCCGCCAACCCCGCCCAGAGGGTG
>CAZRPD010000240.1:0-5971 GCA_964601775.1 uncultured Caulobacter sp.
GCAGTGGTGGTCGGCTTCATCGGCGTCGTCATCATCATGCGCCCTTGGGGCGCGGACACCGCCTTGGGCTGGCCTCACCTGGCCGCGCTCGTCTCGGCCCTGTGCTTGGCCGGCACGATCACGGGCGTGAAATCCCTGACCCGGGATCTGTCGGCGAGCTCGATCCTGGTCTGGTCCAGTATCATGGGCGAGTTGCTATGCTTGCCGTTGGCCCTGGCCGACTGGCGCTGGCCCAGCCCCGCCGATCTTATCCCGCTGTTTCTGATCGGCCTGCTCAGCGCCGCCAACCAAGTGCTGTTCATCAAAGGGATGGCGGTCGGCGAGGCCGCCGTCCTGGCCCCGATCGACTATGCTCGGCTGGTGTTGTCGATCATCGCGGGTCTGGTCGTATTCGGCGAATGGCCCGACGCCTTCACCTATGTCGGAGCCGGGGTGATCGTGGTCTCGACGCTCTACATCACGATCCGGGAAATCCAGAGCAAGCGGGCCAAGACGCTGGCCATCGACGCTGGCCAGCCGGACGCCTCGAACCCGCTGGGGCTCGGCGCCGCTGACGACAACCGGGCCGGCTGAAAATCTCCGCCCCTAGGAAACGGCCAGGGTAATGCCGGATCCGTTGATCGCCACGGCGGCGTCAGACAGCAGAAAGGCGATGACCTCCGCCGCGTCGGCCGGCTTGATCCATTCGGCGGGGTTGGCGTCGGGCATATCCTGGCGATTGGTCGGCGTGTCGAGGATCGTCGGCAGGATGGCGTTGACGCGAACGCCCGTGCCGCGAAGTTCGGCCGCCAGGCTCCGGGTCATGGCCATCACCCCGGCCTTGGAGGCGGCATAGGGCGCCATGCCGGTCGCTGGATCGATGGCGCCGGCCGCGCCGACATTGACGATCGCGCCCCCCTGCTTCAGCAGACTGGGAAGCGCCGCGCGGCTGGCCAGGGCGGCCGTCAGAAGGTTAGTGCGGAACATGCGATCCCAGGTGCCGGCTTCGCCACCGACGATTGGCTCCCAAACGAAGCCGCCGGCGATGTTGGCCAACCCGTTCACCGACCCCAAGGTCGACGCCACGGCCTCGAACGCCGCCCCCACCGCCGCGGCGTCGGCGAGATCCACCTTCGGCAGCACCAGATCCGCATCGATCTCCATGACGGGCGCGGCGTCCACGGCCGCGACGGCGAAGCCGTCGGCCTTCAAACGCATGACCACGGCCCGACCCAAGGCGCCGGACGCTCCGGTGACGATGACGACATTGGTCATGGCAGGCCTCTTCGTTGCTCAAGACGGAAATGGCGGCGTCTTCTCGCGCGCCATGGCGCGCTGAACGCCAGGCCGTTCGGCCAAGCGACGCGCTAGCGCTGAAAAATGCTTCAACTCGGCCATCGGATAGTCGCCCGCGACGCCCCAGGCGTAGAACACCAGCGCATAGGCGTCGGCGACCGAGAGGCGATCGCCCACCAGCCAGTCTCGACCGGTCAGCAACCCGTCGACCTTCCGCAGATTGGCTTCGAACCGACGTCGCCCCTCGGCGCTCAGCGCCTCATGGGTCGTCTGGTCAGGCGTGAAGCGGAACGGGGCTCTCGCCATCCGGCCAGTGATGTGGACGGTGCTCGCGAACCAGGCGGTCAGAGACAGCGCGCTGGCCTGATCGAACCCATCGTCAGGCAGAAGCTGGGCGTGCGGCGCCAGATGCGCAACATGGTGGAGGATGGCGACGTTCTCAGTCAGCAGACGCTCGTCGCACATCAGCGCGGGCACCCCGCCCGCGGGGTTTGTCCGTCGCCAGATCTCGACCGCCTCGGGATCGTGAAGCCGCACCCGGCTGGCTTCGAACGGCAGCCCCGACTCCTCGAGCGCGACATGGGACGCCAGAGAGCAGGTCGTGGGCGTATAGTAGTAGGTGAGTTTGGGCATAGTCATACGACCGCGGGCGCGGCCGACGCGTCCAGATTTTCGTACACGGTGGCGGTCGCCAGGCCGCCAGCGCAGCAGATGGCCTGCAGCCCGTATCGTTGGCCGGTGCGGCGCAACTCGTGGATCAGGCTGGTGGCGATCCGCGCGCCCGTCGCGCCCAACGGATGGCCCAAGGCGATGGCCCCGCCGTTGACGTTCAGTCGATCGGCGTCCACGCCGGTCGCCTGCATCCACATCATCGGCACGCTGGCGAAGGCTTCATTGACCTCGAACAGCGCGATATCGTCAAACGCGAGACCCGCCAGCGCCGCCGCCTTACGGCTGGCGGCGATCGGGCCCTCCAGCATCAGGGTCGGATCGGCCCCGACGACGGCGACGGAGCGGATTCGCGCCAGCGGAGTCAGGTTGAAGCGTTTGACGGCGGCTTCAGAGGCGAGCAGCACCACCGCCGCCCCGTCGGAGATTTGCGAAGCGTTGCCCGCGGTGATGCGCCCCTGCTCACGGAAGCTGGTTTTCAGCGTCGAAAGTTTCTCGCGGCTGGTGTCGCGGCGGATGGTCTGGTCGGCCTCGAGAGGGTCACGCGGCCCCTCCCAGTCTTTTTCGCAGAGCTCGGCGACCGGAACGGCGACGGTTTCGGCGACGAAGCGCCCGGCGTCCGTGGCGGCGGCGGCGCGGCGATGGGACTCGGCGGCGAAATCGTCCAACACGTCACGATCAAAGCCATACTTATCAGCGATCCGCTCGGCCGCCTCGCCCTGCGAAGTCGTCTCGTAGCGATCCGAAACCATCCAGCCGAACGCCTCGCCATGGATGGCTCGATTGGATCCCATCGGCACGCGCGACATTGCCTCGGCGCCGCCGGCGACGACCAGGTCGCTCACGCCAGCGGCGATCTGAGCCGCGCCGATATGGATCGCGGCTTCCGACGATCCGCACTTTCGGTCCACCGTCATGGCTGGAATGCTCTCGGGCCAGCCCGCGCCGAGCAGCGAGGTCCGCGCGATGTTTGCCGACTGCTCGCCGATCTGGGTGACACATCCGAAGATCACGTCGTCGATGTGTTCTGCGCCCACGCCGGCGCGGGCGACCAGCTTATTCAGCGCGTGGGCGCCCAGGTGGTCGGCGCGCACCCCGGCCAACGCACCCCGGAACCGGCCGATCGGCGTGCGCACCGCGGCGACCACATAGACCGGGTTCACAGCTGGCTCCCGCGCATTCCCGAGCCTGGCACCTTCACGCCATTCTCGTACTTGTAGACGCCCCAGCCGACCTTGCGGCCGTAGCGGCCAGCCTTGACCATCTTGATGATCAGCGGACAGGGCCGGAACTTGTCGCCGAGGGTGGCGTGCAGATAGTGCAGCACCGACAGGCGCGTATCCCAGCCGGTAAGGTCGCCCAGTTCGAGCGGTCCCATGGGGTGGTTGAAGCCCATCCTCAAGGCGGTGTCGATGTCTTCGGCGCTCGCGGCGCCTTCTTGCAGCATCCACATCGCTTCGTTGCCGGCCATGGCCGACATCCTGCTCGTGGTCAGCCCGGGCGTTTCGTTGACGACGATCGCGGTCTTGCCCAGCTGGGCGACATAGTCACGGCATAGCGCCACGGCTTCGTCCGTGGTGGCCAGCCCGCGAACCAGCTCCACCAGCTTCATCTTCTGGACGGGGTTGAAGAAGTGCATGCCGATGACCCGCGTCGGGTCCTGGCAGGCGGCCGCGATCTCGGTCACGCTGAGCGCGGAGGTGTTGGTGGCGATCAGGCCCGTCGGGGCCATGACGGCTTCGGCCTTACGCACCACATCGATCTTGATCGCCAGATTTTCCGAAACGGTCTCGACCAGGAGATCGACGCCGACCGCCCCGTCGGACACGCTCTCGGAGGTCGTCAGCGCCGCCAGGGCGGCGGCCGCGACGCCTTCGTCGGCCTTACCAAGCCGAACCCCGTCGGCCGGAATGCCCGCGCTCGGGTTTTCGGGCTTGGCCAACTGCTCGGATGAAACATCGATCAGGCGCACCTGGTGCCCCGAGGACGCGAACGCGTGCGCGATCCCCACGCCCATCAGGCCAGCGCCTACCACTGCTACCTTGGCCAAAATGTCTTCCCCTTGTTGAACCGGACCGCTCGCGTTGTCGCGAGCGCCGATGCGCCGATGACCGCCGGCGGCGCCGGTCGCGTCAGACGCTGCTCCTCCCGTGCGCGACGGATTCACCGCCGCATCGCCCGCTGAACAGTAAGGGGAAACTCGACCCGGCCGCAAACAAAATTCTCTGTTCAGAACGATATTCTAGCGTGTATAAGTCCAGTCGCTCCAAAGAGAGCCGATCCAACGTCCCTGGGGAGCCCTCGTGAATCTGCTTGATCAGTTCGGCCCGCCTGTTTTGCCGCCAGGCCTGGAGCCGTTGCGCGCGGAGGTTCGCGACTTTCTGGCAAAATGGGGCGCGACCTATCCGGCGGAAAAACGCGCCCTGTCGTGGATGGGTTTTGATCCCGATTTCAGCCGCGCCTTGGGCGCGAAAGGCTGGCTCGGCCTGAGCATCCCGAAGGAATACGGGGGCCGCGACGCCTCGCCTTTTGAAAGGTTCGTGGTCAACGAGGAGCTCCTGGCGGCGGGCGCGCCTGTCACCGCCCATTGGATCGCCGATCGGCAAAGCGCGCCTCTCCTGCTGCGCCATGGCACGCCGGCTCAGAAGCAACGTTTTCTCCCGGCCATATGCGCCGGCGAAATGTACTTCTGTATTGGGATGAGCGAGCCTGCGTCGGGCTCGGACCTTGCTTCGGTGCGCACGAAGGCTGAGCGTCAGGGCGACGGCGCCTGGCTGCTGAATGGCCGCAAGGTCTGGACCACCAATGCCGACCGATGCCAAGCCATGATCGCTTTGGTGCGCACCGACGCCGCCAGCGAACGCCATGACGGCTTATCTCAGTTTCTCGTCGATCTCGCGCTTCCCGGCGTGATGATACGACCGATCAAGGATCTGTCCGGCCACGAACATTTCAACGAGGTCACTTTCGAGGACGTGCGGCTGGACGCCGACGCCCTGATCGGGGTCGAGGGCGAGGGTTGGGCGCAGGCCACCTCGGAGTTGGCGTTCGAGCGGAGCGGTCCGGAGCGCTTTCTAAGCGCCATGACGCTGTTCCGCTGCCTTGTCGCGGCGGTGGGTCCCGAACCGGACGCTCGCCAGGCTTTCGAGATCGGGCGCCTGGCGGCCTGGCTGGTGGCTCTAAGGTCGATGTCGATCTCGGTCACCGCGCAGTTGGCGGCCGGCCACGATCCTGTCTGGGCCGCCTCGTGCGTGAAGGATATCGGCACCGGCTACGAGCAGGACACGGTCGAGGTGGCGATGCGGTTGATCGATTCTCTGCCGCCCGGCGCCAAGACCGCCACCACGCGCCGGGTCCTGGCCATTGTCCAAAGCATGGCGCCCTCGTTCTCGTTGCGGGGCGGCACGCGGGAAATCCTTCGCGGCATTCTCGCGCGCGGCCTGGGGGTTCGGTGATGCGATCCTTGCTTCAGAACAGTATTGAACGGCTCTTGGCCGACGCCGTAACACCGGACGCCCTGCGCGCGGCGGAAGCCGGCGCCTGGCCGGCCGATCTGTGGGCCAAAATCGAGGAACTAGGCCTTCCGCTCGCCGCCGTGCCCGAGGACCAGGGCGGCGCGGGCGCAAGTTGGACCGATATTTTCGTCGTCATTCGCGCTTGCGGCGCCGCCGCCGCGCCCGTCCCCCTGCCCGAGACTATCTTGGCCAACGCCCTGCTGGCCGCGGCGGGGCTGCCCCCTCCCGAGAGCGGGCCCGTCGTCTTCGCCAGCGGCGTGGCCGACGGGCCTTTGGCCGATGTCCCCTGGGGACGCCACGCGCAATGGCTGGTGCTCCATGACCCGCGCGCAGGGCGCATTTCGCTGCACGCCCTGACCGAGGCCGTTGTCGCGCCCGGCAACAATGTCGCGGGCGAACCGCGCGACACGGTCACCTTGGCCGCCAGGTCCAAGGTCGCCGAGGCGGGCGCCTCGGCCCGGGCGGGTACGGTGGTGCTCGGCGGCGCCATGTTGGGGTCGGGGCCGGTGGGC
>CAZRPD010000240.1:5981-6262 GCA_964601775.1 uncultured Caulobacter sp.
TCGCGGGTGCCGGGGCCCGCCGGTACAAGTATTGCGGCGGCCCACTCGCCGCTGTCCCCTTCTGGCGCAAAGGCCCAATGCCCCCCGACGCGACCGCCTCGCCCGAGACGGATACGGTGATGCTCGGCGGCGCCATGTTGCGATCGGCGCAGATGGCCGGCGCCCTGGGTCGCCTGACCGAACTCAGCGCCGACTACGCCAACGAGCGCGTCCAATTCGGCCGCCCCATCGGCAAATTCCAGGCCGTCCAGCAGCAGCTGGCGGGTTTGGCGTCCCAAGCG
>CAZRPD010000241.1:0-6226 GCA_964601775.1 uncultured Caulobacter sp.
GGCGGTGATGCGCAGGCGGGCCTCGCCGGCGGACAGCTCGGCCACGCCGCCCTCGGCCACGACCTTGCCCTTGGAGAGGATGGCCACGCGGTCGCAGACCCGGCGGACCTCGTCCAGCTGGTGACTGGCCAGGATGACGGTGACGCCCTCGCGCTGGGCCAGGTCGACGATCAGGGCGCGGATTTCCTGGATGCCGGCCGGGTCCATGCCGCTGGTCGGTTCGTCCAGAATGACCAGCTCGGGCTTGGTGAAGAAGGCCGCGGCCAGACCCAGGCGCTGCTTCATGCCGACCGAATAACTACTGGTCGAGCGGTCGGCGGCCTGGGCGATGCCGACGCGCTCCAGCCAGCCGTCGACGTCGGCGCCCTTTGCGCCGCTCTCCAGGGCCAGCATCTTCAGGACGTCGCGGGCGGTCAGGGACGGCGGATAACGCGGCGTCTCGATCATCGCCCCAACCTTGCGCAGGGCGGCGATGTCGCCGGCCGGCGCGCCGAACAGCCGGGCCGAGCCTTGGGTGGGGCGCACCAGACCCAGGGCGATGCGGAAGAGGGTGCTCTTGCCCGCGCCGTTGGGGCCCAGCACGCCGAACACGCCGCCGGCGGGAATGGCCAGGGAGAAGTCGTCGAGGGCGCGCACCGCCCCGTAGGTCTTGGTGAGGCCGCTGGCCTCGAGCGCGATCGACATGGTCTGGAATCCCGACGCCGACCGAGTCGGCTGGACACCGCGACTATGGCCACCCGCCGCCGTCGCGCCAAGTTAAGAGGCGGTCACGCAACGACTGTCACAACCGCGCAATCTTCGTCCGCGATGAGGGGCGCGACGTTTCAGAGAGTTGTCCCCGATGGTTCGCCTGCTTTCCCTGGTCTTGGCCCTAGTCTTGGCCCTGGGCTTCGTCTTCAGCGGCGCCGCCCAGGCGCGCGAGAAGGCCCCGCACCTGACCATCCTGGTCTCGATCGACGGCTTCCGCGCCGACTATCTGGACCGCGGCGACACGCCGGTCATCAAGGCCCTGGCGGACGATGGCGCGCGGGCGGCGATGCGGCCGTCTTTCCCATCGGTGACGTTCCCGAACCACTACACCCTGATCACGGGCAAGCGGCCGGACCGCAACGGCGTCGTCGGCAACACCATGGTCGACCCGCATATCCCCGGCGAGACCTTCACCATGCGCAGCCTGGATCCTCGCTGGTGGAGCCAGGCCAAGCCGTTCTGGGTCACGGCCCAGCAGCAGGGCAAGCGCGCCGCAGCGATGTTCTGGCCGGGCTCGGAGGTCGAGATCGACGGCGTGCGGCCTTCGAAGTGGGTGAAGTTCGACCAGGCCATGCCCGGCGAGGCCCGCGTCGATCAGATCCTGACCTGGCTGGACACCGCCGACGGCCCGCCGATCGCGTTTGCGACCCTCTATTTCGACGTCGTCGACACGCAGGGCCACCACCACGGTCCGGAGTCGCCCGAAGTGCGCGCCGCCGCTGCGTCGGTCGACGCCGCCCTGGGCCGGCTGGTCGAGGGGTTGAAGACGCGCGGTCGCTTCGAGAACACCGACATCGTCATCGTCGCCGACCACGGCATGGCCCCGCTGCCGGCCGTCAACCGCATCGTGCTGGACCAGTTGGTCGACGTCGCCAAGATCGACCTTGTCACCACGGGCGCGGTCACCTCGATCGCCCCCAAGCCCGGGCATAAGAAGGCGGTCGAGAAGTCGCTGCTGAACCGCGCGCTGCCGAACATGACCTGCTGGAAGAAGAGCCGCATTCCCGCCCGCTACCACTACGGCCGCAACCCGCGCGTCCCGGCGATCGTCTGCCTGTCGGAGACCGGCTGGTACACCACGACCATCGCCGCCCAGACCCGTCCGGGCCGCAAGCCCGACACCGACGGCGGCGCTCATGGCTTCGACCCCTACGACCCGACCATGCAGGCGCTGTTCGTCGCCCACGGTCCGTCGATCAAGCCGGGCGTCGTCCTGCCGGCTTTCGACAATGTCGACGTCTACCCGCTGCTGGCCAAGGTCACCGGCGTGAAGCCCGAGAAGGTCGACGGCTCGCTGAAGGTAGTGGGGCAGGCGCTGCGCTAGCGGAGCCGTCCTCGCCCTGAGCTTGTCGAAGGGCGGCGCGACAGCGGCGGTGTTCGCGCCGATTGATGTCGGCCGTGACCGGGGGGGGCGAGACCCAGCGCAGCCTGGCCGTCTCTCTGGTCTCGGCCGGCATGGGCATGGCCCCGATGACCATGGCGCCCCTGGCCGCCTGGCTGATCTCGCACCAGTTGTGGCGGACCTCGCTGCTGGTGCTGGCCGGCGTGGCGGCGGTGCTGATGATCCCGGCGACCCTGGTGGTCCCCGCCCGCGCGACCCGGGCGGCCCGGCCGCGGGAGGGGCGGGCGGGTCCGCCGCCGATGTCGCTGAGCCAGGCCCTGCGCTCGCGGCCGTTCATCGTGCTGGTCGCGGGCCTGCTGTTTCAGGCCGTCGCCGCCCTGGGCTATCTGCAGGCCCGGAGCCTAGGCGAGTTCTACGCCGTCGCGGCGCTGTTCGGCTTCATCTATGCTGGGGTCATGCCGCTTTACGCCGTGCTGGCGCGCGAGGTCTTCCCGCTGTCGATGATGGGTACCGTGATCGGCGGCACGGCCATGGCCGGGGGCCTTGGCATGTCCACCGGGCCCCTGACGGGCGGTCTGATCTACGACCGCTTCGGCAGCTATGCGGGCCTGTTCGTCGGCGCGTTCGTACTGGGTCTGGTGGCCGTCGCCATCGCCCTGGCGTTCCGCTCGCGAAACACGCCCGAACCTGTCCCTGCCGTGGCGTAACGAAGATCGCGGGGTAAAGCCGGCCTCACTATCCCGTGAGGCGGGGGACCAGCGCGGCGCCGACCTGCTAAGCTGGAGTCTCGCCAGGCGCTGAAGCCTGGCTCGAGCATGACGCTCGCGTCGCATCGTGCGACAGGGTTCGCCATCCCTCTGATGGCCGATCCAACCTTCCGGAGACCTTCCGCGCCGCGCACGGCGCCGATCTTTCAGCAAGGGGCTGTTCCATGCGATCCACGATCCGTTCCGGCGAGCTTCGCCGTCCTCGCGCCCGCCGCAGCAAGCCCGGCCGCCGCGACTCCCAACCCCCACAGCTCTAGTTCTCTCCCAAAAACAACATCGCTCACGCCGCCGCCCTCGCGGGGACGGCGTTACGAACTCACGCGCCTGGTCTTTTCAGGCGCCGGCCATGGAGTGACCATGTCAGCCGAGATTATCGCCTTTCCCGATTTCGCCCCGCCGCCGCCGATCGATCCGGCCGGCCTGGCCCTGTTCCTCGACCTCGACGGCGTCCTGGCGCCCATCGTCGACCGGCCCGATGGCGTCCAGCCGGATCCGCGCCGCACCTATATGCTGCGCCGCCTGGCCGAGCGCCTGGATCGCCGGCTGGCCATCGTCAGCGGCCGCACGGTCGACGACGTCTCGGCCATCACCGAAAACGCCGTGGCGGCCGTGGCGGGCGTCCATGGCCTGCACCGCCGCAACGTGCTGGGCGAGACCGTCCTGGCCTTGCCCGACCCCGCCCTGGACGAGGCGCTGGCGGTGTTCAACGCCCTGGCCGAAGCCCAGCCTGGCCTGATCGTCGAGGACAAGGGCGTCAGCGTCACCTTGCACTACCGTATGGCGCCGGCCGCCTGCGAAGCGGTGCGCGAGGCTGCCCGCCGGCTAGAAGCCGCGACCGATCTCGTCCTGCAGGAGGGCGACATGGTCGCCGAGCTGCGCACCCGCGGCGCCGACAAGGGCGAGGCGGTGAAGGCGTTCATGGCCGAGGCGCCGTTCCTGGGCGCGACGCCGATCTTCGTCGGCGATGACTTGACCGACGAGGACGGCTTCGCCGCGGCCGCGGCCCTGGGCGGCTACGGCGTGCTGGTGGGGCCGAGCCGACGCCGTACGGTCGCGCGCTACCGGCTGTCCGGCGTGGACGCCGTCTTCGACTGGCTGGAAGCAGCCGCCGCCGTCGAGCGTGCCTCGTGAGCCGTCTGATCGTCGTTTCGAACCGGGTCAATCCGCCGGCCGACGCCGGGGTCGGCACCGCCGGCGGCCTCGCCATGGCCCTGGCCGCGGCGCTGCGAGAATACTCCGGCGTCTGGTTCGGCTGGAGCGGGGAGACCGTCGAAACCTTCTCAGGGCAGATCTCGATGCAGAAGGTCGGCGGCGTCACCGTCGCCCTGGTCGACCTGGAAGAGCAGGACCGCGAAGAATATT
This sequence comes from uncultured Caulobacter sp., assembly GCA_964601775.1. Classification (GTDB taxonomy): domain Bacteria; phylum Pseudomonadota; class Alphaproteobacteria; order Caulobacterales; family Caulobacteraceae; genus Caulobacter. The sequence continues at coordinate 4,222 of CAZRPD010000241.1, forward strand.
ACGACGGCTACGCCAACAAGACCCTGTGGCCGCTGTTCCATTCGCGCACCGACCTGGCCCTGTTCGAGCGCTCGTTCGGCGAGGGTTATCAGCGGGTCAACAAGCGCTTCGCCGAGACCCTGGCCCCGCTGATCGGGCCCGACGATCTGGTCTGGATCCACGACTACCACCTGATCCCGCTGGCGGCCGAGCTGCGACGGCTGGGCGTGAAGAACCGCATCGGCTTCTTCCTGCACATACCCTGGCCGGGCCGCCACCAGATGACGACCCTGCCGCAGCATCGTGAACTGGTGGAATCGATGCTGGCCTATGACGTCGTCGGCTTCCAGAGCAACGACGCGCTCGAAGCGTTCGGCGACTATGTCGAGCGCGAGCTGGAGCTGGCCATCGACGAGGGCGTGATCACCGCGGCCGGCCGCAGGACCCGCATCGGCGCCTTCCCGATCGGCATCGAGGCCCAGGACTTCGCCGACCTGGCGACCCAGGACGTGGCGCGCGAGGCGTTCGAGCGGGTGCGCTACAGCCAGGCTGGGCGCAAGATGATCCTGGGCGTCGATCGCCTCGACTACTCCAAGGGGCTGGAGGAGCGCTTCCTGGCCTATGAGCAGCTGCTGCTGGATCATCCCGACTGGGCCGAGCACGTCTTCCTGCTGCAGATCGCCACCCCCAGCCGCGACGCGGTCCAGGCCTATCAGGAGATCCGCGCCCGGCTCGATGGCGTGTCGGGACGCATCAACGGCGCCTACGCCACGGTCGACTGGGTGCCGATCCGCTACGTCAATCGGGGGCACCGCCGCGATGAGCTGGCCGGCATCTACCGCGCCGCCCAGGTCGGGCTGGTGACGCCGCTGCGGGATGGCATGAACCTGGTGGCCAAGGAATACGTCGCCGCCCAGGACCCGGAGGATCCCGGCGTGCTGGTGCTGTCGAAATACGCCGGCGCGGCCGAGCAGATGCAGGACGCCCTGATCATCAATCCGTTCAGCCGCGAAGAGACCTCCGAGGCGCTGGGGCGGGCTTTGGCCATGCCGCTGAAGGAGCGGATCGCCCGCTGGCGGCGGCTGATGGACGGGGTGCTGACCGACGACGTCTCGGCCTGGCGCGACCGCTTCGTGGCGGCCTTGAAGGACCAGCCGCGACCGGCCCCGGTGGTGCTGTCGCTGCCAGAGCGGCGGGCCAACGACGGATAGTTTCGTTTCGCTTGCGTAACGACGTTCCGACAAAGTCTGGCGGCAGGAACCTGTCGCCGGACCGGGGTCTTTTCCACGGAAGCCTGAAACCGTGGAGGACGTGATGACCCAGACGATCAGCCGGCTGTTCGACAGCCATACCCAGGCGCTTGACGCCGTCGCCGACCTTGAAGCCAGCGCGATCCATCCGGACCAGATCAGCCTCGTCTCGAACAACACCGACAACTGGCACAACGGCCATGAGCATCCCAGCCATGCGCCGGGTGACGTGCTGGGCGACCGCAATGGCGATGGCCAGGACGAGGTCGCCGACGGCGCCAACAAGGGCGCGGTGGCCGGCGGCGTCGCCGGCGCGGGCGCGGGGCTCCTGACGGGTCTGGGCGTGCTGGCCATTCCGGGCCTGGGCCCGGTGGTGGCCGCCGGCTGGCTGGTCGCGACCGGTGTCGGCGCGGTCCTCGGGGCTGCGGCCGGCGGTGCGGCGGGCGGTCTGCTGGGCGTGCTGCAGGAGGCCGGCCACAGCGATGACGAAGCCCATGCCTATGCCGAGGGCGTGCGCCGCGGCGCAACCCTGGTCAGCGTCAAGGCGCACGACGATGAGATCGCCAAGGTCGAGGCTGTTCTCGACGCAAGACGCGGCCTGGCGGCGGCGCAGACCCTCGGCGAGCGGCGGGCCTTCTCGACGGAAGAGGACGTCGCGGTTTCCGAAGAGGACGAGCGCCGAGCCGAGCGGGCCGAGATCCCGGCGTCGCTGATCCGGCCCTACTAGAGCGGGACTCCTTTAGACGGAACCATATCCGGCGTTGACGAGGTAGTTG
>CAZRPD010000242.1:0-6211 GCA_964601775.1 uncultured Caulobacter sp.
CGGACGCCCCCCCCACCCCCCCGCCCAGCGAGGCGCCCCCCCCCGCGGCCGCCCCCGCTCCCCCGCCCCCCCGAGCCGCCGGTGGCAATACGGCGCCGCCGAAGGTCTGATCCTTCAGCACACCGACATCGAAGAGGCCGCGCAGCGAAAGCTCCGCGGCCTTTTTGTTTGGGCCAATCAGGCGCTGATCAACGCCAACTGTTGGTACTCCGCCCGGCGTTCCACAACGGCCTTGGACAGGTCGTGCTGGGCCTGGAGATTCATCCAGAACTGGGCGTCAACGCCGAAGACGCGCTCCAAGCGCATCGCCGTGTCCGGCGTGACCGGCTGGCTTTCGCGCGTCAGGCGCTCGATGCGAGTACGGTCCTTCAGGCCCATGGCGCGCGCAAGAGCACCCGCCGTCATGGCGAGCGGCGCCATGAAGTCCTCGCGGAGAACTTCCCCTGGATGCGGCAGAGGGGAGACGAAATCGTAGTCCAGGAACGTGGCCATGCCGGTTCTCTCAATGATAGTCGCCGAACCAGACGTCTTCCGGTCCATCGGCGCCCCAGGCGAACACCAACCGGTACTGATCGTTCACGCTGAGCGACCACTTGCCCGCCAGATCGCCCGTAAGCGCATGAAGGCGATTACCCGGCGGAAGTTTGAGCTGAGCGACATCCGTGGCCGCGTTCATCTGCGCCAGCAGGCGTCGCGTCTTGCCGATCAGCAGGCTGGGAAACCCCTTAGGCGCCTTGCCTTCGAACACCGCCTTCAAGGCTTCGCTCTTCCAGCTCTGGATCACCCTCCAGGACCTCCCCAAGCCCGTAGATCGTAGCGCAACACGCTACAGATTACAAGGCAATCGTAGCGTCGCGCGCTACACCCGCCGATAGCCCAGCGGCGCGCCCGTCCCTGCCGCCTCGATCCGGGCGATGGCTTCGGCCAGCGGCTCCACCGCTGTCGCCATGTGGTGGGCGTTGGCGTGGAGGATGGTGTCGGGGTCGAGCAGGATGGCGACGTGGCCCTTCCAGAAGACGAGGTCGCCGCGCCGGCGGTCGCTCTCGACGATCTGGCGGAAGAAGGCGCGCTGCATGTCGGTGTCGCGCGGGCAGGCGCGGGCGCAGGCGTAGAGGGCCTGCTGCACCAGGCCCGAACAGTCCAGGCCCAGGCTCTCGCGGCCGCCCCACTGATAGGGCGCGCCCAGGAAGCCTTGCGCGACGGCGACGTAGTCGCGCTGGCCGCGGCCGATCGGGGTCAGGTGCTCCTCGACGAGCCAGCCGGTGCCGACGCCCTTGGCGAAGCGGCCTTCGCGCGCCTCGACCGTGATTAGGGCGTTCAGCGAATAGAGGCCCTCGGGCCGCGACTTGATGTCGGGTCGGCTGAAGGCGTAGGTGCGCAGGACGCTGACGGCATGGGTCGGCGGGTGGCCCTGCTCGACCAGGGCCGAGGTCGCGACATGGCCGACATAGCCGTCGCGCGCGGCCTGCCCCCAGGCGAAGCCGTCCTTTTCCTCCAGCACCCGGAAGACCTCGCCAAACAGCAGTTGGTCCCACTGCTCGGCGTCGGGCGAGGCGCTGGCGCGGATCGCTGTCGAGGGCGCGGCGCAGATCATGACCCGGCTGGCGGCATAGTGCTCGGCGGGGGCCAGGCCCTCCAGGCGCTGGTCGGCGAGATCGGCGCGGGCCAGGGCGGTGCGGGTGTCCAGAGTCATGCGAAGCGGCTCTTGATCATGGCGAAGGCGGCGCGGATGGCGTGAACCTCCGCCCCTACCGGGAATCCGGGGCGTCCCTTGGGGTTCCAGGCGAAGACGTCGAAGTGCGCCCAGGGACCGCTCTCTTCTCCATTTGGGGCAAAGCGTTGCAGGAACAAGGCCGCCGTGGTGGCGCCGGCCTGGGCCCAGGCGTCGGGATCGTTCTTGAGGTCGGCGATGTCGCTGTCCAGGGCCTCGCGATAGGCCTCGGTCAAGGGCATGCGCCACACCGCGTCCTGCACCGTCTTCGAGGCGGTCTCGATCTGGCCCGCCAGCTTGTCGTCGGGCGTCCAGAACGGGATCACGAACGGCCCCAGCGCCATCCGCGCAGCGCCGGTCAAGGTGGCGAAGTCCAGGGTCAGGGCAGGCTTGAGCTCGGCGGCACGGGTCAGGGCGTCGGCCAGGATCAGGCGGCCCTCGGCGTCGGTGTTGCCGACCTCGACCGCCAGGCCCGCGCGGGTCTGCAGCACGTCGCCCGGACGCATGGCGTCGCCGGCGATGGCGTTCTCGACGACGGGGGTCAGGATCACCAGCCGCACCGGCAGGCGCGCCTCCATGACCATCCGCCCCAGCGCCAGGGCGTGGGCGGCGCCGCCCATGTCCTTCTTCATCAGCCGCATGCCGGCCGAGGGCTTGATGTCCAGGCCGCCGGTGTCGAACACCACGCCCTTGCCCACCAGGGCCAGCACGGGATGAGAGGGATCGCCCCAAGTCACCTCGATCATTCGGGGGCTGCGGACCTCGACGGCGGCGCGGCCCACGGCGTGGATGGCCGGGTAGTTCTCCTTCAGCAGGTCATCGCCGCGCACCACCGAGAGCGTCGCGCCGTACTTTTCGGCGATCTCGCCGGCGATGGTCTCGATCTGCAGCGGCCCCATGTCGTTGGCCGGGGTGTTGACCATGTCGCGGGCCAGGGCGCAGGCGTGGGCGACGGCGGTCACGGCGCCGGCGTCGACGCCCTTGGGGGCGACCAGGCGCGGGATCGGCTCGCCGCGCGTCTTGTAACGATCGAAGCGATAGGTCCCGAGCGCGAAGGCCAGGGCCGCCTGCTCCGGATCGACGCCGCGCGGCAGCTTGGCCAGGACGTACTCGCCGGCCGGCAGCTTGCCCGCCAGGGTGCGAAACAGCGACAGATCGGCGCGGCCTGACCCTAGACCCAGCAGCACCCGCTCGACCGCGCCGCTGGCGCCGGGGATGGCCAGCACCTGGCCGGCCTTGCCCGTGAATTTGTTGGCCGCCGCGTAAACCCTTGCCGGCGCTCGCTTTTGCGCCAGGAAGGCCTCGACCTCGCTCTCGGCCAAGGGGTGGACCGGGATCGCCTGCCCGGCGGCCTGCGCCAGGATCGGATGCGTCACGTCGGTCATCGGCGAACCCTTTAAAATTATGCTTAACGATTCCTTGAGGGGGCGGCCGGATCATGGCCGAACCTTCTGGAGACTTGTCTTCCATGTGTCGCAAGCGCGCGCTCGTCGCAACCGTTCTCGCCCCCGCTCTGCTGCTGATGGCGGCGCCCGCCTTCGCAGCGGATGCGCCGGAACCCGGAGCAGCCGGCCCCAAGCCGCCGGCCAAGGCCTCGCCGCAACAACGGGCTGAGGCCGCGCGCCTGGACCCGCTGGCCCGCGCGGCCTTCTGGGGCACGCAGGTCGAGATCGATCCGGCCGACGCCGAAGCCGCCGCCGGCCTGACCCTGGCGTTGCGTAATCTGGGCCGCAACGACGAGGCCGCAGCGGCCGCGACCAACGCCCTGATCGCTCACCCGAACGACACCGCCCTGCTGCTGGAGCTGGCCCGCGCCCATATCGCCCGCGGCCAGGGCTTCTATGCCATCGATCCGGGCCGCAAGGCCGCCGCCGCCCTGCCCCGCGACTGGCGTCCGCAGACCCTGCTGGCCGTGGCCTACGAGCAGGCCGAGCGCGGCGAGGAGGCCGAGGCGGCCCACCGCCTGGCCCTGAGCCTGGGACCGAACGAGGCCGCCCCGCTCGCCAACTACGGCATGTTCCTGGCCGCCCGGGGCGACCTGGCCGGGGCCGAGGTCCAGCTGCGTCGCGCCGCCGCCCTGCCGACCGCCTCCATCCAGGCGCGCCAGAACCTGGCCCTGGTGGTGGGGCTGCAAGGTCGCCTGCCCGAGGCCGAGAAACTGGCCCGCGCCGACCTGCCGCCGGAACTGGTCAACAACAACCTGGCCTATCTGCGCGCCGCGCTGGGCCAGGGCGCTGCGGGCCGGACCTGGGAATCGGTCAAGGCCGGCGGCGGGCAGTAGGGCTCAAGGCCCTACCCCAGCGCCTGGCCGATGATCCGCGCGGCCCGGTTCAGATAGACCAGCATCGGGCTGGCCATGAAATGCTTGACGATGACGACCAGGCCCGCGCTAAGGGCCAGCAGCAGCCCCGTCTCCAGGGCCGCGCCGCCGCGCTCCTCTCGCAGCCCGTCCAGAAGCTTCCGTTTCGGTTTCGCCACCCGCCTCGTCCCAGTTTGAGAACACTGGGCGGGCTCGGCGCAAGTCGCGGGCCACAGGGTGAACGCGGCGTTTACCCTGTGAGGGGCCGCTACTGCTTCATCAGGACGTCCTGGATCTTGATGATCGCGGGACCCAGGATGACGATGAACAGCGCCGGCAGGAAGAACAGGATCATCGGCACGGTCAGCTTGGCCGGCAGGGCGGCGGCCTTCTTTTCGGCGGCGGCCAGGCGCAGTTCGCGGTTTTCCTTGGCCATGACGCGCAGGGCGGTGCCCAGCGGCGTGCCGTAGCGTTCGGCCTGGATCATGGCGGTGGCCACCGACTTGATGCCCGGATGGTTGGTTCGGCGGGCCAGGCCCTCATAGGCCAGGCGCCGGTCAGGCAGATAGGACAGCTCGGCGGTCAGCAGCGAGAGTTCTTCGGCCAGCTCCATCGACGAGGAGCCGACTTCCGAGCCGACCTTCTGGATGGCGGCCTCGATCGACATGCCGCTTTCCACGCAGATCAGCAGCAGGTCCAGGGCGTCGGGGAAGGCCGCCACGATCGACTCGCGGCGCTTCTGGGCGATGTTGGTGATGTAGACGTTGGGCGCATAGTAGCCGACGGCCAGGGCCGAAACCCAGGCGCAGATCTTCTGCAGCGGCTGCAGGCCGAAGTCGTTGACCACATAGATGTAGAAGCCCACCAGCGCCGCGCAGACGAACGGCGCCACGAAGCGGAAGAAGTAGAAGGTGCTGACGGGCTTGGGACCGCGGAAGCCGGCCTGGGCCAGCTTGTCGACCACCTTGGGATCTTCCAGCAGCCGCGACAGCTGCAGGCGGTCGACGACGTTCTTGTAGAGGCCTTCGTCCTGGTGGCGCAGCGAACCGCCGGCCGAGCCGCTGCGATTGGACAGGCTTTCGCGCGAGCGGCGGCGCAGCTCCTCGCGGCGGTTGGCCACCGACTTCAGGCGGCCTTCCAGGTTGTTGTCGCGCATCACCGGCGAGGCCAGGGTGATGATGGTGGCGAACACCACCATGGCGATGAAGGCCGTCAGGATGTTCGAGGGATTGGTCAGGGTGTCGATCATCTGCGCCCTCCCCTCAGAACTTGAAGTTGATCATCTTGCGCATCACGAAGATGCCGATGGCCATCAGCCCGCCCGCGAACAGCAGCATCAGGTGGCCGCGCGAGTCGGAGAACAGCGGGCCCATATAGGCCGGGGCGGTGACGCTGATCAGCAGGGTCACGCCCGGCGGCAGCGAGCCGATGATGAAGGCCGAGGCGACCGCTTCGGCCGACAGCGCCTTGATCTTCTCCTTCATCAGCTTGCGCGCGCGCAGCACGGTGGAGAGGTTGCTCAGGGCTTCGGCCAGGTTGCCGCCGGTCTTCTGCTGGATGGCCAGCACGATGGCGAAGAAGCGCAGCTCGCCGGTGGGCATGCGCTCGTACATCTTCTCCAGGGCCGCATCCATCGGCACGCCCATGGCGACGTTCTCGGTCAGGGTGCGGAACTCGCCGGCCAGGGGCTCGGGGCTCTCCTTGCCGATGATCTTCAGGCAGTCGTGGACCGGCAGGCCCGACTTGACGCCGCGCACGATGATGTCGACGGCGTCGGCGAAGGCGGCGGTGAACTTGTCGGTCCGCATCTTGGCCATGAAGCCCAGCACCCAACGCGGCAGACCCAGGCCCGCGGCGAAGCCGGCGCCCAGGGCGACCAGCGGCAGCTGGCCCAGCATCAGGACCATCAGGGCCACCAGCACGCCCAGCACGCCGCTGACGATCCAGAACATCCTGACATTCGCGCCCAGGCCGGCGGCCTGCATGCGCGCGCCGATGCTCAGCGAGGCCTTCTTCTGCTTGCGGTCCTGGTCCTTCAGCGCCTTGAGGATGGCCTGGCGGCGGGCGTCGGGGGTGTTGGCGGGCGCCTTGGCGCGCACGCGCGCCTGACGCTCGCCCCCGGCGGCGGTCAGCTGGGCGCGCCTGGCGGGCTTGGCGTTGGCGCTGGCGGCGGCCGCGGAGGGCGGGGCCCGGGCCGCGCG
>CAZRPD010000243.1:0-5974 GCA_964601775.1 uncultured Caulobacter sp.
ACCGACGCGGGGGCCGCCAACGCCATCGCCACCACCGGCGGGACGGGCCTCACCGGTCGCGACGTGACGGTGCAGGCGCTGGAGCCGCTGTTCGACAAGACCATCGATGGCTTCTCGGTGATCTTCCATCTGATCAGCTACGCCTCGGTCGGCCTCTCGACCCTGCAGTCGCGGGCGACGGCGGGGATCATCGACGGCGTGTTCGTGTTCTGCCTGCCGGGCAGTAACGGCGCGGTGAAGGACGGCTGGGACAAGGTCATCGCCGCTCAGCTGGATAGCCGCCACAAGCCCTGCAACATGGTCGAGCTGATGCCGAGGCTTCTGGAAAAGTGAGCAAGCTGACCCACATCGACGAGCAGGGCCGCGCCCGCATGGTCGACGTCTCTGACAAGCCTTCAACGGCCCGCGAGGCGGTGGCGACGGGCTTCGTGCGGATGACGCCGGAGACCCTGGCGCTGGCCGTGTCCGGCTCTGGCCGCAAGGGCGACGTTCGCGCCGTGGCCGAGCTGGCCGGCGTGATGGCCGCGAAGAGGACCTCGGACCTGATCCCGTTGTGCCATCCGCTGGCGCTGTCGAAGGTGGTGGTCGAGGTCGAGCCGGCCGAGGGCGGGCTGAGCGTCACCGCACGGGTCAAGACCACGGGTCCGACGGGCGTCGAGATGGAAGCCCTGACCGCTGTGTCCGTGGCCTGTCTGACGATCTACGACATGCTGAAAGCCGCCGAGAAGGGCATGGTCATCGAGACCGTGCGCCTGCTGGAAAAGACCGGCGGCAAGTCGGGGGACTGGACCGCCTAGCGCGGGATCTCGGCCGTCTTGACCAGCGCCACCTGGCGATACACCGCGGCGATCTCGAAATAGCGGCCGAAGGCGGCGTGGAACTGGTCGACGGCCTGCTTGACGCCCGGACCGCCGATCTCGCTGACATCGTGCCAGTAGTCGTCCAGCACCATCATGCCGCCCACGCTGAGCAGGCTGGCGCAGAAGCACAGGTCGATCAGAACGGCCAGGGCCGTGTGGCTGCCGTCGACGTAGATCAGGTCGAACTGCGCGTTCCGCTCCAGCATCTGGGGCAGGACGTAGGTCGAGAAGCCCTTGTGGGTGTCGAGGCTCTTGAAACCGCACTTGGCCATGTTGCGCGCGAAGCGCGGCTCGACGGCGTGGTACTTCTCTTCCGGGTTCAGGGCTTCGTCGAACCACGGATCGATGACGGTGACGGCCAGGCGGTCGGGCAGCAGCCAGTCCATGAAGGCCAGGTTGCGGCCCTCATAGGCGCCGATCTCCATGTAGCGGATCGTCTCGCCGGCCGGACGCTTGGCGGCGAAGTCGCGCAGCAGCGGGGCCACGAACGGGATGTTGTTGCTGGCCCAGGTCGAGGTGAATTCGAAGCCGCCCTGTTCCGCATGGGCGTTGAAGGCGTCGACCACAGCCAGGTCGCGCTGCCCGCCCAGCATGGTCTTGGCCAGGTTGGCCGCCAAACGCGGATTGACCTTGGTGATCGAGCGCAGCTTGGCCAGACCGCCCCGGTGGGTGACCGTCTCGGCGTCGAAGTGCATGTCGGTCATGGCAAGGCTCTCGCAATCGTTGGCGGAAGCCTAGGTCAAAGGTCTTAAGCGACGATGATCTGGCCGTCCCGGACCGCGACGGGCCATGCAAACAGCTTGTCGCCGGGGCAGGGACCGGCGACGCAGGCGCCGTCCTCGATCTTGAACAGGGCCGCGTGGCCCGCGCACAGGATCAGGTCGTTCTCGCGGGTCAGGTAGCGGCCGGCAAACCCCGCCAGCGGCCAGCCGGCGTGCGGGCAGCTGTCGACATAGCCGACCACCAGCTCGTCCTTGCGCACGACGAAGCCGGCGAACATCGCGTCGCCCTCGCGCCAGCGGAAACCCTTCGAGCCGGGCGAGGGGATCTCGTCCAGCGCGCAGAGCACCGTGCCGGGCGCGGGGCGAGCGGGGTTGTCCGGATCGGTCCTCAAATCAGCCGTCGATCGAGCCGACGCCGACGCGCCAGCCGTGGACCTCGACGCTCTCGAACAGGCCGGCGGCGGTGTAGGGGTCGTTGTCGACCAGGGCCTGGGCGGTGGCCTTGTCCTCGGTTTCCAGGATCAGCAGCGAGCCGATCGGTGACCCGGCGTCGTCCAGCAGTGGGCCGGCGGCCTTCACCGCGCCCGAGCCGTTCAGATAGTCCAGATGAGTCGGGCGGGTGGCCACGCGCGTCTCGAGCGCACCGGGCTTGTCCTTGCAGTAGACGACGAAGAGGGCCATGCGGCGGTCCTTAAATTCAGGCTTCAGATTTCAACGGCCGCGACAGCAGCCCGGCGATGGCGGCGTCGACCTCGACCTCGCCGGCCAGGATGGCGGCGACGGCTTCGCTGATCGGGGCCTCGACACCGACCTTGCGGGCCAGGGCGCGGACGGCCGGGGCCGAGGCGACGCCTTCGGCCACGGAGACCTTGCCGGCCAGGGCTTGTTCCAGGGTCAGGCCTTGGCCCAGGGCCAGGCCGACGCTCATGTTGCGCGACTGCGGGCTGGAACAGGTGAGCACCAGGTCGCCGAGGCCGCACAGGCCGGCGACGGTCTCGGGCCGCGCGCCCAGGGCCACGGCCAGGCGGGTCAGTTCGGCGAAGCCGCGTGTGATGACCGTGGCGTGGGCGTTGCGGCCCAGGCCCTTGCCCTCGACGATGCCGCAGGCGATGGCCAGCACGTTCTTGACCGCCCCGCCGGCCTCGGCCCCGATCAGGTCATTGGCGGTGTAGGGCCGGAAGGTCGGGATGGCGATGGCCTCGGCGATCGCTTTGCCCAGGGCCTCGTCCGCGCAGGCCAGGGTGACGGCGGCGGGCAGGTTGCGGGCCACCTCGCCGGCGAAGCTGGGACCCGACAGCACCGCGATCGGCGCGCCCGGCAGGGCCTCGGCGGCGACGTCGGTCATCAGCTTCAGCGTGCCCTGCTCGACGCCCTTAGAGCACAGCACGATCGGCGCGCCGGCCTGGTGGTGTGGGGCAAAGGCGGTCAAGGCCGCGCGCAGGTGCTGGGCCGGCGCGACGGCCAGAATGAGATCGCACGCGGCGAGGCCGGCCAGGTCGGTGACCGCCTTGATCGCGGGCTCCAGCGTAATGCCGGGCAGGAACACCGCGTTCTCGTGACGTGCGTTGACGGCTTCCACCACCTCGGGCTCGCGCGCCTGCAGGGTGACCTGAAGACCGGCCCGGGCGGCGACTTGAGCCAGGGCGGTGCCCCAGGCGCCGGCGCCGATCACGCCCACATGCTTGAACGTCATGCCTTGGCTCCCTTGCGTCCGTAGGCGTTGGCGGGATTGGCCAGCGCCGCGGCTTCGTCCAGCGGCCAGCGCGGACGGGCGACGGCGTCGAGGTCGTCGGAAATGCCGAGGGCCAGGCGCTCGGCCCCGGCCAGGGCGATCATGGCGGCGTTGTCGGTGCAGTAGGCCAGCGGCGGGGCGGCAAAGCTGAACCCGTTCTTCTCGCAGTCGGCCAGCAGGGCCGCGCGCACCGCGCCATTGGCGGCCACGCCGCCGGCGACGACGAAGCGCAAATCCTCGGCCGCGTGGCTGTCCTTGTAGAGCTTCATCGCCCGGTCGACCCGTTCCGACAGCTGGCGGGCGATGGCGGCCTGGACGCCGGCGGCCAGATCACGGCGCTCGTCGTCGGTCGTCAGGGTCTCGGCGATCCGTGCGGCGGCGGTCTTCAGGCCCGAGAACGAGAAGTCGCAATCCTTGCGGCCCAAGAGGGCGCGCGGCAGCTTGTAGCGCTCGGCGTCGCCGCCGACCGCCAGCTTCTCCAGGGCTGGGCCGCCCGGATAGGGCAGGCCCAGGCTCTTGCCGATCTTGTCGAAGGCCTCGCCGGCCGCGTCGTCGATGGTGGTGCCCAGGCGCTTGCAGGCCCCGACGCCGGAGACTTCCAGCAGCTGGCAGTGGCCGCCGGAGACCAGCAGCAGCAGGAACGGATAGGCGATGTCGGCGCCCAGTCGGGCCGAGACCGCATGACCTTCCAGGTGATTGACGGCGACCAGCGGCAAGCCGCGCGCTAGCGACACGGCCTTGCCGAACGTCAGGCCCACCATCACCCCGCCGACCAGGCCGGGACCGGCCGTGGCCGCCACGCCGTCCAGCTCGCCAAAGCTCACGCCCGAAGCGCGGATGGCCTCGGCGGCGATGGCGTCGATCGACTCGACGTGGGCGCGGGCGGCGATCTCGGGCACCACGCCGCCGAACGGCGCGTGCTTGTCGAACTGGGCGCCGATCACCGAGGACAGCACCGTGACCGTCCCGTCCGACGCGCGACGCACGACCGAGGCCGCGGTCTCGTCGCAGCTGGTCTCCAGGCCGAGGATCGTCAGGGTCGATTGCTTAGGGGTGGTCATTCGGTTGCGGGCTTCCCACTGCTCCTGTAGCAGCGAAGAGGAAATTTCATCACCGCAGGTAACGTTCCGACCGTGTCCCGGCAACCTCCCATCCGCATCGGCGCGCGCGGCTCCAAGCTCTCCCTGGCGCAGTCCGGCCTGATGCAGGCGCGCATCGCCGCCGCGCTTGGCGCGCCGGAAGGCGCTTCGCAGGAAGAGATCCAGGCCTTTGCGCCGCTGATCCCGATCGTCACCACCGGCGACCGCATCCAGGATCGCCGCCTGATGGAGATCGGCGGCAAGGGCCTCTTCACCAAGGAGATCGAGGAAGCCCTGCTGGATGGCCGCATCGACTGCGCCGTCCACTCGCTGAAGGACATGCCGGCCGAGCTGCCGCCGGGCCTGATCCTGGCCGCCACGCCCGAGCGCGAAGACCCGCGCGACGCCTTCATCAGCCACTCGTGCGAGCGGCTGGAAGACCTGCCCAAGGGCGCGCGCCTGGGCACCGCCAGCTTGCGTCGCCAGGCCCAGGCCCTGCACGTGCGGCCCGACCTCGAGATCGTCATGCTGCGCGGCAATGTCGACACCCGCCTGGCCAAGCTGGAGCGCGGCGAGGCCGACGCCATCCTGCTGGCCCAGTCGGGCCTGAACCGCCTGGGCCTGGGCCACATCACCAAAAGCTGGCTGGACCCCGTCGCCTGCCCGCCGGCCCCGGGCCAGGGCGCCCTGGTCATCGAGACCCGGCTGGAAGACGCCCACGCCCCGTGGCTGCAGGCCGTCAGCTGCCGCGAGACCACCATCGCCGTCGCCGCCGAACGTGGCGCGCTCTACGCCCTGGAAGGTTCGTGCCGCACGGCCATCGGCGCCCGCGCCGTGCTGGAGGGCGCGCACCTGTCGATCATCGTCGAGGCCCTGACCCCCGACGGCGCCCAACGCTTCCGCCGCGAAGGCGAGATCGCCCTGACCGGCGCCGACGACATCGCCGAGGCCCGGACGCTCGGCCTGAAGCTGGGCGCGGCGGTCCGCGAGGCCGGCGGCGACGCCATCGTCCTGCCGGAATAGGCCATGGATAAGGGCGCGCCGGTCTGGATCACCCGCGCCCGCCCCGGCGCTGAAGCCACGGCCGAGCGTGTCGAGGCCCTGGGCTTCAGCGTCATCCTCGACCCGCTGCTGGCCGTCGAGGCGCTCGACGTCGAGCTCGAACTCGATCACGTGTCCGCCTTGGCCTTCACCAGCGCCAACGGCGTCGAGGCCTTCGCGCGGCTGTCCGACCACCGCCATCTGCCGGTCTTCGCCGTGGGCCGCGCCACGGCCCGGGCGGCGCAGGGCGTGGGTTTCGCCAGCGTCTCCAGCGCCGACGGCGACGTCGAGGATCTGGCCCGGCTGGTCGTCGGCGCGGCCGGCGGTCCGGTGCTGTGGGCCGGCGCCAGGGAACCGGCCGGCGATCTGGTCGGCCTGCTGCGCGACTGCGGGGTGATGGCCCACGGCGTCGCCGTCTACGAGACGGTCGAGCGCGGGCCGTCCGAGGCGACCCTGGAGGCGGCCACGACTGTCCTGCTGCACTCCCCGCGCGCCGCCCGGGCGTTGGCGGCCATTCTGACGGCTCGACCTGCGCCAGCC